>NZ_JAGYGF010000001.1:0-347091 GCF_019947305.1 Pseudomonas sp. BF-RE-21
GTTTGGGGGCGGGCACTGGTTCTGGCTCTGGAACCGGTACGGGTTCCGGTTTTGGTTCCACTACAGGCTCCGGCTCCACTACCGGCTCGGGAACAGGCTCAACCGGTTTCTCGATCGGTGTCACCACCGGGGCAACCGGTTCGACTGGGACAACTTTTTCCCGGTGCATAAACCACCAGTAAGCCCAGAGCGCCAGGAGCAACAACAGCAGTGCCAGCAATGCCGCGGCGATCCACCATCCACGGCGCGAAGGCGCCACGGCGGCCACCGGAGCCAGCGGAACCACCGGCGGCACCACCGGTTTTGGCGGGCGCTGGTTCCAGCGCACCACCAAAGGCTCACCGTTGAGGCTGTAGAGTTTGTCCAGCTCGGGAGCGCCGAGCAGGCTGCGCAGGTCATCCGCTTCCGTGGGCTGACCGCGTTTTTGCAGTTCGTCCGCCAACTGTCCAAGGGACGTCTGACGCACTTCATAGGTTTCCAGCAATCGCCGTTGAGCGTCCTCGTTGAGGTCGGCATAGGGCGTGGGTTGGCCACCCAGTTCGGTCCACCATTCCAGCACCTCGCCGCTGCCCATTCGCGGGATGGCGAAGAGGCTGGAGACGGTCGGCGGAAAGTGTTTCTGGATGAGGGCGACTTTGGCTTGCAGCGCACTCATCCCCTCTGGTGTGGCTTGCGCATCCCTGATGACCCGCTGCATGACGTCGATTCCTGAAAAGGCTGCAGGCCTCCGGCGGGAGGCCTGCGGGTGAAAAGTTACTCTTCGTAACCGAGGCTGAATTGCAGTTGATTGACCTTTTTCTGCAGCGCCTTCAGTTGTTCCTGCTTGGCGGCCAGGGCCGCCTTTGAAGGCTTGGCCACCGGTGCAGTCTGCGAGTCCTTGAGCTGCTGTTCGAGCCCGGCGATCTGCTTTTGCACCTGGCTTTCATTGCCATGGCGCGCCTTCAGTGAGGTCAGCAACTTGCCCAGCGACTGGTTCAGTTCAGCCTGGGATTTCTGCTGGCTGGCCAAATCGGTTTTGGTGCTGAGCTGCTGGGCCTGAATGTTCTCGTACACCTGACGGAACATCGCGTTTTGCTGGCGGGACTCGGCCAGGGCCTGTTCCTTTTGTTTGACCTGATCGCTGTAACCACCAGAGTAGTCGCAGTTCATCTTGGTCAGCATGCTGCTGTCGCGATTGGTCGCATCGCATTCGCCCGGCTGAGTCGCGCAACCGCTCAAGGCGAGGACGGCGGTCAGGACCGCCAGTTGTCGTAACGTCATGTGCTTAACCCAGAGTGATTGCGGAGCGCTGGCTGTAGAGACCGTCGACTTCCTTCTGCAAGGCAGCGACTTTCTCGTTCATTTTCAGAATGCTCACATCCACCTGCTTCATCTCGGCGCTGGAGCCTTGGGCGCGTTCGGCATCGGCCACTTTGCTGTACTCGGTGACTTTTTTGCGCATGTTGCTGAGGTCTTTGCGCAAGATTGCGATGTTGTTGTCGATCTCGGCGATTTGCGTCTGGGCTTTGGTCTTGTCGACCTTTTTGCTGGCGATGTCCTGTTTGATCTTGGCGATACGCGCCTGGTCATCCTTGATCACTTGCTGAGCGGTCTCGGTGCGGGCAATCACATTGCGCGTGTCTTGCTCGACTTCGCTGTTCATCTTCGCCAGACGGGTGGAGGTGTCGGCGTATTCGCTGCGACGTTGATCCAGATAATAGTTCGCGCCCATGGCCACGCCACACGCGGTAATACCGGCGGCGATGGCGCAGACCGCCTTGTTGCTGCTGTTGGACAGCGCGCAACCGAGGATGCCGACACCGGCGCCGACGGCGCAGGCCTGGTAACCGGACTTGCTGAAGAACTCCGCGTCATTGCCCTGGGTCAGGCGCGGGTCTGCGCCGTCGCTGCCGCCGAGCATCGAACTGCCGGTGTTGGCGCAACCAGTCAGCAACAGGCTGCCGGCAACGACGAATGCGATCTGTAGTTTGAAGCGAGTCCAAAGGCTGCGCGACATGGTGAAACTCCTCGATGACGGTGTTGACGTGTTGTTATTGAGTGACGGTCTTGCAGCTGGTCAGCCAGGCGTCAGTGTCGATCTTCTGTTTTTGCAGGAAGGTCTTCTGATTCGCCCAGTGCGTGCGCAAGTAGGGTTTGAGGTCCTGAAGCTGTTTGTTGCGAGTAATGATTTCTTCCATCACCGGAACCTGTGCCTCGAGCAGCGGCTGACCGTACAACGTCGCCGACTCCACCAGGCTGCTGGCGTAGTAACGGCTGAGTTTGTGCAGGCGATCCTTCTGCTCGTCGAGCTTGCCCTTGCGCATGTCGCAACTGGCGTCTTTTTCGGCGGCTTCGCAATTGAGCTTGTAGTTTTTCTGCAGGAAATCCACGTACTGGCCGTCGTCGAGCATCTTGGTGCACAGGAACGCACCCAGATTGAGGCTGGCGCGAATCGCCTGGTCGCGGGTTTCTTCCTGCTGCTGGTTGCTGGCGCGCAGCTGGTTTTCCAGGGCCTGGAGCTTTTCCTTGAGCGCTTTATCTTCAACACCCGAGGCCAGTGTATTCAGCGACTGAACCGTGCCTTTGTCGGCGGATTCGGTTTCCTTGCTGCCGGTGCCGAGTTTCTTCCAGCTGTTTTCGATGCTGGCCACGCGTTCGCGAGAGGTCAGGGTCGGCGAGACCAATACCAGGCGCAGGCCGGTGGTTTTGTTTTTTACCTGGCCTTCGGCGTTGTAGTACGGCTCTTCCTTGCGCAACGCGGTGCGCAGGTCGGCCTGGGCGGTCAGGTAATTGCCGCCCCGCACGACGTAACCACCGGCCTGGCCATGCTGGCGGTCGAGTTTGTTCAGGCGAAACGGCTCGAACATCATTTCGTCAACGTTGCCGAGCATGTCGTGAAGGCCCAGCGGATTGGGCTTTTGCAGGCCGGACAACTGCAATTTGCCGT
Source organism: Pseudomonas sp. BF-RE-21 (assembly GCF_019947305.1). Lineage (NCBI taxonomy): Bacteria > Pseudomonadati > Pseudomonadota > Gammaproteobacteria > Pseudomonadales > Pseudomonadaceae > Pseudomonas > Pseudomonas sp. BF-RE-21. The sequence continues at coordinate 2,927 of NZ_JAGYGF010000001.1, forward strand.
TGGACGATTGCGCCCCGGCAAACCACTCGTAAGCGTTGATGCCGTCGGGCATCGGGTAGCGTGTATCGCGGAATTCCGCCGCACCGACTTCCAGGCCACCGCGCGCGGCGAACTCCCACTCGACTTCCGTCGGCAAACGCAGGAAGCCCAAGGCGCCGTCTTCTTTCGGCAGCTTGCCGGCGGCGTTCTTGCGCAGCCACAGGTTGTACTTGTCAGCCGCTTCGACGGCTTGCACCCAGCTCACGGCCACTTGCGGCAGGCGCATCTTGGTTGCTGCGGTGGGGCAGGTTTCATCGGTCAGGGCGGCGTACTGCAACTGACTCATCTCGTACTTGGCCATCAGGTAGTAGCGGGATTTGTCGTTCTTGGCGCCGGTGAAACTGCCGGCGATAAACGTCGGTCGAGTCTGTTCGACATAGCCGTATTCCGCGCCGTCCTGACCGATGTTGATCGGGTAGTCGTCGAGCGGTCCGGTGACCGGAATGAACACCTTGCGAAACACCATCGAGCCTTCGCACGGCATCGGCAAAACGACGTCGCTGGCTTCGGGCATCGGGTTGTAATACTTCTCTTCCCAGCCCGCCGCCGAAGCGTCGAGCAAGTAGCCCAGGCTCAGGGGCAACAGCAAGCCAAAACGTTTATAGCTCACGCAGACTCTCCGCAGGTTGGATGCTGATGGCGCGCACGGCGCCGATCACGGCCACCAGTGTAGCGACCAGAAAGGTCAGAAGCAGGGCGGCGAGGCCATGCCAGAGTGTGATGTGGCAGACAAAGGTGCCGGTGGCCTGGCTGCTGCCGAGCAAGTAGTCGAACAGATGACTGCCGACAGCGTAAAACCCCAATCCGCCGAGGTAGCCGGCCAGGCTCAGCAACAGCGCTTGCACGACCACGAAACCGGCGACCGCCGTGCGATTGAACCCCAACAGGCGCAGGACCGCGAGGCTTTTACGCTTGCGGTCGATGTTGGCCAGGAACGCGCCGACCATCGACGCCACACAGCCAATCAATGCCGCCAGGGCAATAACACCGAAGATCAGCCCCAGCACATGGTTGATGGCTTTGACGTTGTCGATGTCGGCCAGTCGGCTCGAGGTTTCGATGTGTTGTTCGTTGAGCCAGCGCTCCAGCGGCGCCACTTGGTCGATGTCGTGTGCATACACGCGAGCGCGGGCATACAGCGGTTGCAGATCACCCAGAGGCTTGCCGGTGGTGATGCCGAACGCACTGACCTGATAGCCATCGCGAAAGCGCTCCAGGTCCAGCAGCAACGGCGGGGCGACAAACCCGGCAGCGCGGCCGAAACGGGCGCCATCGAGAATCGCCAGCACGCTCAGCGTCATTTCGCCGCGCTCATTCACGCCTTCCAGACGACGCAGCACGCGCAGTTGCACGCGATCGCCGACCTTGGCCTGCAAGCGTTGCGCGGCGCGGGCGCTGAGGATCACTTGATCGCCGGTGGGGTTGAGTTGCGGCAGGTTCAGTTGCGGGTCGCCGGGTTCGGTGGCGATGATTTCTGCACCTTCGACGAAGCGTTGCATGCCCATCAGCAAATCCGCCTGGGTGTTGAGCGAGCGTGTCTGGCCGAGGGCAAAACCGGTCTCGGGACGCTGGCGCAGACGCTCGATCCAGGCACTGTCGTAGTTGCCGTTGCTGAGCATCTTCACTTCGAGGTTACGCGGGTCGCGCAGCAGTTCGTCCTGCAACTGGCTGACCACCCCGTGCTTGAGGCCGAACAGCAACAGCAACGGCGCGATCACCGCCACCAATGACGCGGCGATGCACAGCGACACCTTGCGGTCGTGCCACAGGTCTTGCAGGGCCAGGGTGCCCAGCAGGCGCAGTCGGTCAGTCCATCGGTTCAAACAGAGTCTCTCCCTGGCGGCTGATAGCGCCGAGTCGCGGCAAGCCGAAATCCTTCAACAAGGCCCAGTCATGGGATACCACGAGCGCACTCAGGCCCATGCTCGACACCAGGCTCAGCAGCAATTCAAACAGGCGCCGGGCGCTGTGCGGGTCGAGCGCGGCGGTCGGTTCGTCCGCCAACAGCAGCAGCGGTTCATGGGCAATGGCGCGAACGCAGGCCACGCGCTGGCGTTCGCCGATCGACAGTGCCTGCGGCTTTTTATCCAGCAGTCCTTGCAGACGCAATACCTCAACCGCGTGGTCGATGTGCGCGCTGTGTGCCGACATGCCGAGCAAACGGCGCGGCAGGCTGATGTTGTCGCGCACGCTCAGAAACGGCAGCAGGCCGCCACTTTGCAAAATGAACCCCAGATGCCGCGAACGTACCGCCGCCAAAGCCGGTTGATCATCCGTGGCAAGCAGTCGGGCGATGTCCTGATCCTGTTTTGCGCCCAAGCGAAAGCGCTCAAGCTCGACCGGTGCCAGCAGCAGGCCGATGGCCTCAAGCAATGTGCTTTTGCCGCTGCCGCTCTCGCCGGTGATGGCGAGGATTTCCCCGCCGCCGATCTGCAAGTGCGGCAGGCGCACATGATGGGCCAGCGCGCCTTCACCACGGCGCACCAGCAAGTTCCTGATATCGAGCATGGGCGTCTCGTTAAGGCATCATTTCCAGAGGCACCGGGTACACGTTGTCCCGCGCATCGCTGTCCTTGGCCAGCGCCACCCAACGGTCGACGTCAGCGTTGTAACGCTGGTAGTGCCGCAGTTTGGTGTTGAGCGTACGGATGAATTTCTCCTGCGCCAGACCGTCCCAGCTTTTCCAGGTCTCTTCATCCAGGTTCAGCACTTCGCTCTGGTACGGCAGGTCTTCGATGTATTCGCCGAGCACGCCCATGTCCGCCAGTTTGGCGTTGTTGTTCTGCTTGAGCTGGTTCGGATCGGCGCCCATGGTCGCGGCCACCGAGCGCAGGCGGTCGAACATTTCTGTCGGCGAAATCAAGCCTTCGTTGGCAGCGTCGAGAATTTTCTTCATCACGTCGCTCAAGTCGCTGAGCTGGGACTTGGTCAGCAACACCCGCACGTCGGTGGTCGGGATGTTCTGCTTGATCAGGTCACGGTCGGTGATCCAGGCCTTGAACACCGGCGGGGACTTGCTGTTGTTCTTCTCGCCCAGATAGGCCAGTTGCATGGCGTGGCCGATCAGTGCGGCGTCCTCGAGCATTTTCTTCTCGGCCGGGTCCTGCTTGGCGTTCGCCGCGCTGCCGATGGCGTCTTCGCCCATGTAGGCGGCTTTCACCTGTGTAGTGATCGCGGTGGCCAGTGCGTCGACCTTGCGCCCGAACTCCTGCACATCACCCGCATTCACCGGGTAGTACAGCGAGGTGTTGGTGCCTGGGTAAGTCGACAGGTTCTGGTACTGCGCCTCGGCCTTGGCGTGATCCTTGACCCCGGCCGGGGTTTTCAAGTGCAAGGTGTAAATCGCCACGCCCGGGTTGGCCGCTTCAATGCGCACCTGTGCAGCGCTCAAACCGGTCTTCGACAGTTTGTCGTCACCTTCGATGGCGCCCGCGTCGGTGATCAACACCACGTAGCGCGCACCGAATTGGCTCCAGTCGACCTTGTCGATACTCTCCATGACGCCGGCAAAGGCATCCTCATCGAAGCTGCTGCTCGACACTTTGGCCTGTTTGAGGTCGGCGATCTTGGCGAAAAAGTCGGCGCTGTCTTTCACCTTGGTAGGGTCGGCGTACATCTTGGTGGTGTATTCCAGCCCCGGCACCGCCTGGGTATTGGAACGGAAAGCCACCATGCCGAACTTGACCTGCTTGCCGAGGTTCTGCGATTCGATCTGCTGATAAACCTTGCGAATCGCTTCGCGGGTACGGTCGATGTACGGGTCCATCGAAATCGTCGAGTCGATGACAAACACCACCGCCGCGCTGAATTCCTTCAGTTGGCTGGCGGCCATGTCTTCTGCCTCTTTGCCACCGGACGCATTTTTGCCAGCCGCGCCCTTGGTGTCTTTTTCGTCGGGCTTGCTGACCGATGCGACATTGAGCAGGCGCGTGCGAAAGCCCGCTTCGGTCATGACTTCTTCGCCGCTGAGCACGGGCAACAGGTAGAACTGCTTTTGCAGGTCGACGAAGTATTCAGGTTCTTCGGCCAGCACGCCGGGTGCTTGCTTGCCCTTTTTCAACGTGGCGCGCAGCGGGGCGACTTTGCTCACCGGGTCCGGTGCATTGAGAATGCCTTCGACCGTGGTGCGTTCCTTGAAGAACAGCAGCCGGTCGCGGTTGGCCGGGTTGGTGAAGGCCAGGGTCAGCTGCATTTTCCAGTCGGTGGTGCAGCTTGCAGGCAGCCAGCCAATGGTTTTGCCATAACTGTCGGGGCCGACTTTCAGCCACTCGGCGTTTGCCGCCTGGGCGCGTTCGTACACGTAGAAACGGCTGAACACCGGTTGCGCCTCGCCTGCCGCACCGCCCGCCGTCGGGCTGACTTTGCAGCCCGGGGTGGTCAGCACGCGTTGGAACAAGGTCTTTTTACCGGCCTGGATCAGCGGTTTGTCATCAGCCTGGGACAACGGGCTGATGCACAGCGCCAACAAGGCGGCACTGCTCAGCAGGAAACGACTCACGGGTGAACGCATCACTTCTGCAACTCCTCGAAACGCTGCTTGGCTTCGGCGTTGTTCGGGTCCTGGGTGAGGATCGTTTCGTACCAGTAGGCCGCGGTGGCGTTATCCGCTACCGGGAAGCACTCGCTGGCCTTCAGGTATTTCGGGTCGTATTCGCGGGCATAGGCGTTGGCGATCAGCGCGTCACCGGCCTGGGCGCGGTTGGCGTACAGGCGCTGGGCGACACCGCAGTGTTTGCCGGCCTTGGCTTCGTTGATGATTTCCAGCAGCTTGGCGCTGTCGGGTGCCGCCTTGATGCAGGTCTGGACGAAGGTCAGCTCGGGCAGGCTGTTCATGCTTTCCAGCGTGCAGGCTTGTGCGTCGGCACCGGCCGGTGCGGCGGCCGCGACCGTCGGGGCAGGCGCCGGCGTGCGTTTGTAGAACCAGAACCCGGCCGCTGCCGCCAGCAGCAATACCAGCACAAGCGCGAGGCCGAGCAGGCCTTTGTTGCTCTTCTTCACCGGTGGCGGAGCAGGCGTGTATTCGCGTTCGTTGGGCACCGATTCCAGTTCGATTTCTGGCTCGGCGGTGGGCAAGATCAATTCCGGCAGTTCCGGGATTTCCGGGATCTCAGGTGCCGGTGCCGCCGGCGCGGTCAAATCTGCGCCGCCATACGTCGAGCGCGTCTGGCCACCCGCCGTGGATGGCAACAGCCCGACGCCTGGCCGGACCACGCCTTTGTCGGCATGCCCCAGGCTCTGCTCGCGCAGTTCGATCTGGAATTGCGAGTTGGCGCTGCCTTCCAGCAGCGGGTCGACCACTTCCGGGCCGACCTGGGCTTCAAGAGCTTCGCCACTGGCGGCGACAGTGAAGCGCGAAACCTTGAACCAGAACGGGTTGTTGCTCCAGGCCTGTTGGTCCTGGAGGTAGAAACCGTCCTGGTTACGCTGAATGGAGAATTCCAGCTGTTCTTCGCCACCCTGCCATTTCTTCACAGTAAGGCAGGCCCGGCCAGGCACATTGGGCTCTAAGGCGAGCAGGTCGACACGAATTGGCATTGCTTATCTCGCTGCGAAGGCTGTGAGCACTTGGCCCAGCCGTTCGTTCTGTTCAGGGGTGATTTCGCGACCGGCACCATGGCCGGCGTTGTCCTGCGTGATACAGGCCAGGCCCGAAAGCCAGTCGCCGAGATACCGTTGCGCTTGGTTCGCCGGTTGCGGCGGCAGCTCCGGTACTTGTCCCGGACCGATGTCGGTATAGAACGAGAACAAGGGCGCTTTGGCACCGGTCCGGCTAGGTGGGCGCTCGCTCACGGGTTTCTGGAGGTAGCCGAACCAGGACACGAAATCGCGCAGCACGCGTTGTACTTCCAGTACCTGGCGCTCGACCAGTTGATCGCGACGCGCACCGCTCTGGGCACGCTTGAGGACGGCGCGGCTCAGTTGCCCCGGCAAATCCTGGCGATAACCGGCAGTGATCAGCTCGTCGACCACCGCTTCGAGCAAGGCCTTTTCCAGCCCCAGCAGGTTGAGCAGGCTTTGCCGGGTGGTCAGTTCGCGCAAGTGCGCGACCCAGGCCTTGAAGGCCGCTTTGGCAAAACGGTGTTCGTTGCTTTGCAGTTCCGGGACCGGCGTGTGGGGCTTGCTGCTGGCCGGTGGGCTGTCAGGGCTGGCGTCATCGCCGAAATCGAAATCGAAACCGGCGTCGTTGCCGTACAGGCTCTGGCTCGGTGTCAGGGCGACCGGCTCATCGCTGACCGCTGGCTCGTCATCGGTTTCGTACACGCCGCTGAGGTACAGGTCGCGCACCTCTTCGCTCGGCATGTCGAGTTGATCGATGAGTTCGCCCAGTACCGCCGGACGACGGCCCAGGGTCGACAGAATCATCTGCGCCTGGGCTTTCTTGGCAGCGGCGGCGCCGTCACCGTCGGCGTGATACCAGGTGCTCAGACCATGCGTGGTCAGGCCTTCAAGGCATTCGTCCAGCTGCTCGCGGATGCGCTGCAGTTTGAATTCGATATTGGCCACGCCCTTGAAACTGCCGCTGAAGTGACTGATGCCACCGTCATCGTTGCGCAGCATTTCTTTCCAGGTATTGGCGGGATTGCTGACGTGTTTGCACACCAGCGCGTTGCTCGCAAAGCTTTCGCCCAGCGCATCGACGCGTTCCTGGTAACTGGCGTTGATCCCGGTTTCGGCGCCGCTGGCGTCCTGGACGATGAATGCCGCGTCCATGCGCGGTTTACGCACCAGGAAGGTGTTCTGGAACGGCGTGCCGGCCCAGTCGTTCATCCAGCTCAGGCTGCCGAAGCGCTCCAGCATGGTCAGCTTGACCATGCCGTTCCAGCTCTCGTCGTACTGATCGGGCGTCAGGCTCAGGGAGTTGGTGATGCGCAGGTCGAGCATGGTCAATGCCCAGATCAGACCGGTGTCGCGTTTGCTGCGAGCGGCCGCGTCGGCGCCCTGGGTTTTTTCGATCCAGCGCGTCAGCACCGGGCCAACGTCGTTGACGTCGCTTTGTTTGGTCGAGCCGGTGCACACCACCAGCGCGTTCATTTCCTGGTTGTCGGTGTAGCGCTCAAACAGGTACGCGACCTTGCCGCGCAGAATCAGCTGCGAGACGGAGTTGTCCTTGGTGGCGGATTCCGGGTCGTTGGAGTTGGCGATCTCGTGCAGCTTCTTGCGTCCGCGATAGCCGGGGAAGTCGAGCAGATCGACCTGGTTGACGATGTCATCGGCCGGGGCTTCGATCAGGCCGAACGTCATTTCCGCCGTGAGTGCCGCCAGTTGCGCGACAGGAATGCCCTGGCTGTTTTGCAGGCGACCGTCGATGCGTGGCCGCACGTCGATCGGCAAGTCCCGCGGGCTGCCGAAGCGCTCGAGGATGTCGACGTTCATGATGCTGTCGCGCTGGCTGTAAGTGTCGTTTTCGAAACTCACCAAAGCCTTCAACGGCGCGAATACAGTTTCGGGCAGGCCCAGCTTGTGCAGCGCGCCGGCCAGTTGCTGATACACGCGCGTCAGCTCGCTTTGCTCACCCCAAAGAATGGCGAACAGCTCGGCACGTTCCTGGAAATTCAGGCGTGGCGCGAGCTGCAAGGCTTTCGGCCAATACAGGTGCTCGAGTTTTTTCACCGAGTTACGGAAGTTGTCCCGCAGGTAATCCCACAACGACACCAGATCGTCGGCGCTGACACCCGGCTGCATCGGCCCGGTCTCGCGACCTTCGAACGGCTTGAGGACTCGCTGGATGCGTTCTTCGTCAATCTCGTAGGAAATCCGTTCAAGGTCGAAATCCTTGAACCAGGAGTTGGCGAGAATCTTCGCCAGCTCGATTTCCTTGAACAGCGTCAGCTCCACCGGGAAATCCGGGTCCTGGCTCGGTGTGGCCCGCCGGCTGAAGCGCGTCACCAGGCCGGTGGCTTCCTTGCCGCCACCCACCGGGTTGATGTGCTTGATGAAGTCCAGGCGCTGGCCGCCGAAATCGGTTTCCAGTTTGCCGTTCTGCCCGGCCGCGAGGGCCGAGATCAGGTAGGACTTGCCCGCCTGGGACAAACCGAAAAAGCCGATGGTCATCGGCGTGCAGGCCACGCGACCGAGGCTGTGAGCCAGGTTGCGGGCGCGATGCAGGCGGATGTTCAGGTTGTCGGCTTCGCTGTCCAGACGTGGCGCGTTGACACGGGTCTGGCCAATCCATTCCAGCGCCTGACCGGCACCTTCATAAACAGCGGCCCAGCGGGTAGAGAGCTGATGTTGATCGGGGGTCAGGTCATTCATTTGCGTTTCACACTTCCACTGTCGAGCCAGTACTTGGTCTCGCTCAGGCCGGCGTCGAGCATGGTGTTGAGTTCCAGCTCGAGGTCGCTGCGCGGGTTGAAGTTGACGTTGCTGCAGTTGGATTCGATGTTGCGTACCGAGAGGCGGTCGCTGACCAGATCCTGCTTGCGTGTGTACTTGTCCGCCGGTTTGACCTCGAAGCGCACCTTGAGCAGCGGCGCGCTGCCGTTTTCACCGATCGCACGGGAGAACTTCTCCCGACCGGCCTTGGTGAAGCGCAAGGTGTACAGCGGCGAAGCGGCCCAGCGGTCGGCGGCCAACTGACGGAAACCGAGGCGCAGATCGCCGCGCATTTCCAGCTGAGGCGTGTCGGCGGCGTCGCCCGTGCCGATTTCCGGCAGCTTGATTTTGTAGTCTTCGGACTGAATGTCGCGGTACAGCACGTCGGCATCCTTGATCACGTTGTTCAGGTCGATAACGCCGATGTTTTTGACCGTCGAATACGGTTTGAGTGCCGAAGCGCGGAAGTAGAAGTTCGGCACACTGTGGTTGGCGCACAACAGGCACAGCATCGCGCCGACCGAAGCGGTGCTTTTCGGGTCGTCGATCAGGCCGTTCTTGTGGAACGGGTACCAGCCGCCAGTGCGGTAGTTCTGCAACGCCAGGATGCGCCCCGGTGGCAGCGGCAACACCTTGCGGATGAACGCCTGAATGCCGGGCAGGCGCGAAGGGCGGCCGGTCAGCAGCAGGACGTCGCACGGGTAATGCGCGACCACTTCACACAGCGCACCGAGGATCTTGGTGATGTTGATCTGATCGTTGAGGAATGCGGCATGGAGCTTTTGCAGGTCGAAGCTGATCAACGAATCGTAGAGGTCAAAGGCGCTTTGGCTGCCGACATCACGACGCACGGCGGCATTGACGTAATCGAGCACGGTCTGGCTGATTGCGTTGTCGCCCAGCAATTGGCGGTACGTCTGGGTGCTCACTTCCTGCTGGTCTTGCGGGTCGTAATGCTCGTAGGCCTTGAGCAGCGCCAGGCCCAGTGGGGCAAAAACCTGCAGGTTCAGTTGCTGGCGCAGGATCATGTCCTGGGCGCTGACCGATTCATCGCCACACAGCCGCGACATCAGCGAGACGGGCGATTTGACGCCGGAGATCTGCAAGGCTTTTTCGAAGCTCGGCAGGACGAAGTCTTGAATCACGTCCAGCAGAATGTCGTCGCCGGCCACTTTGAAGCCATCGCGAAAACGCTGCTCGGGCACGATGTGCACGTTGCTGCCGCTGCCGGTGTTGCCGGCGCGGTCGAGGCGATAGTCGGTGATCACCAGGTCGGTGGTGCCACCGCCAATGTCGATGGTCGCCAGGGTGATGCGTTCACGGTCGGTTTTGTCCGGCCGGGCGAGGGTGTCGAAAAACTCTTCCGGGTGACCGGCGAAGTTCTCGTTGACCTCGGTGTACAGGTACACCAACTGGCCGCAGGAGGCTTCGTCCCATTCGACGCGGATGCTCGGGATCGGCGTGCGCGGGCTGACGGCCTGGTCCTGATGCGGATCTTCCTCGCCGGCATGCCAGCCGAGGCTTTTCCACACCAGGCCGATGGCTTGCTGCATGCGTTCGTTGAGGATGCTGCGCTCGGCCTGCGGCATACCCGGCGGCACGGTCAGGGTGATGCTATTGAGCTGGCGCGGCACACGGGTGTGACCCTGGCGAGAGCGCTGGGCCGGGCTGTTGATTTGCGACAGCGCCTGGGCCAGGACTTCGGCGAGCATGAACGTCATCAGCGAGCTGCGCGAATAACGCGGCATGAACACCGGCAGACGATCGTCTTCTTCGAGACTGTAAAGCGCTTCGCCGGTTTCGTTGATCAGGTGCGAGAACGGCGCTGCAGTGGCGTACGGCTCGCTGTCGGTCTTGATGTACGAGCAGTTGAAGCGCCAGCCGTGGCCGTAGGCGTTTTCGTCCCACAGGTAGCGTTTCGGGCTGGACAGCCCGGTCGAGCCTTCGGTGCCGCGACGACGGCTGGCCAGACGACTGGCCTCGTTGCCGACACGGGCAATCGTCGCCCACTGGAACGCATCATGCCGGCCGCTTTTGACCGAGCAGTGGTCCTTGCCGAAGTATGCCTGGGCGAATTCCACACGGCTTTCGAACGGCAGGTTGTAAGTGTGTTCGGGGGTGATCAGGTCGCGCAGTTCCAGCACGTAGTTCTGTTTCAACCCGGAACCGGCCTGACCGTGGTTCTCGATCAGAATGCCGCAGGTGCGCGAGTTGCCGACGTCCAGCACCAGGTCCACCGGAATCGGTTTGACCAGGCCATTGCTGTCGTTGGCAACCACCTTCAATTCAGGGATTTCAACTTTCGGCCGGGCAGTCGACTGCTCCGCCGCCGATGGCTTGCTCAGAAGGCTTAGCAAGTTGAGGTAGTGCGCCAAGTGATAGTTGGCGCGGATGTCGGTGTCCAGCTCTGCGCGCGAGCGGTGGGCATTGCCCTCGTTGAATACTTCCAGCAGCCATTCGTTGACCCACGGCTGGGCCAGGAACCAGCGGGTTTCGCTGGCCTTGGTCGCCAATTTGAAGGACACGCCGGAGCTGATGTCTTCTTCGTTCGGCGCCAGGTAAGCGGTGCCGTCACGCTTGGGCATCACGCGGCTGTCGAAGGCCATCGTCAGGCGGTGGGTGTTGCCGTCGATGTCGGGCGTCGCCAGTTTGACCAGGCGCATGCGCGACCAGTTGGTCGGGCCTTCGTCGAAGCGGTGCGGCGGCATGAAGCGGAAAAACGGGGTCGGCAGCCAGACACCGTCGAGCAGCTCGAGGCTGCTTTTCATGTCGACGCTGAACGCCGGTTTGGCCTTTTCGACCTTTTCCGGCTCCGGCTCGTAGAAAAAGAAGTCTTTCTCTTCGTTGTATGACAGGCGGCAGATCAACCCGCTGATCATCGGCGCGAACTCGCCCGCCGGTTCTTTGCGAGGGTCCAGGCGCAGGGCGAAATCCATGAACTGGATGCCGGTGTCGCTGACCAGCGTGACGGTGTCTTCGAATTGGGTGACTTCAGGCAACATGTCGGGTTATTCCGTTTTTATTCGGCCACGTGCCGCATGGACATGGGGAATTGTTCTTTGCCGTAACCGCCGGTGCAGTCTGCGACTGTGGTCGCCCCTTTGCGGCAGTTGACCTTGGGCATGTCGTAAGTGCTGCCATCGCCACACACGGCCTGGCCCTGACTGTCGATGGCCAAGCTGCCACCCTTCATAGTAGCGCTCACCGGCCCGGTGCATTTCGTGCCGTCGGCCTGGTGTACGGTGACTTCGCCCTTACCGTCCTTGAGCTGGTATTCCAGACGCAGCGGTTTGCCGGTCCGGCGGTCCTGAATACCGGCGCCGGCGCGGAACTGACCGTCGAGGAACTTGGCGGCACCGTCGGCGGCGTCCGGTGGAATGCTCAGGGGAGGGCCGGGTTTTGCGGCGGCGGATTTTTCGGCCTCGGGCGATGTGATATCCGGCGGCGCGGTTTTGTTTTCGGGCGGGGTGGCGGGTGATTCGGCTGCCGGGTCTTTCGCTGGGTCTTTGGCCAGGTCGGCCGGCGCTGCATCTGCCTCGTTGCCCTCGACCGCCGGCGCTTCCACTCCTTGGGTTTCGGTCACGGCGGTACCGGTGCCGGTTCCAGTGGTAGAGCCTACAACGGTGCCCGTCACCGGAACGCCGTTCAGCGTCGTGGCATTGCCGGTCAGTTGCGGTTCTTCCAGCTGTTTTTCCACCGGCACGATGCCCTCAGGCAGCAGGTCTACCGCCACCAACGGAATCGGCACGCAACCACGCAGACCAAGCAACAGCCACAAAAGCAGTAGCAGGAACGGCAGCAGCAACAGCCACCACCAGCGACGCCACCACGGACGAGCAACCACCGGCACGACGGGCGCAGCTACAGGCGCAACGACAGGCGCGGCTTCGACCACAGGGGGCAGCGTAAACGCGGGCGGAGCCTGATAGAGGCAGTGCAGGGGATCGCGATTGCCGGTACCGGCATGCTCGAAACCCCAAAAGGTCAGCACCGGCTTGCCTTGCACCAGGTAGACGAAATTCTCATCGGGGAAATGAATCACGCGCTTGAGCAGCTTGCCGAACACGGCTTTGTCGCCTTGCTGCTGTTCGCCGGATTCAGTGCCCAGGAAACGCTGGCTCAATTCCTCGAGCGCGGTTTTCAGCGCTTCAAGTTGGCGGCGGGCAGGGACGCGTTCTTCTTCGGTCGCACTGCTCCACGGGATCACATCGCCGTCGAGGCCGCTGTACCAATCGATCTGGTTACCGAGCTCATCGCTTTGAGGGATGGCCAGATGATCGACCATTTCGGGGTTCTTGCGGCGAATGGCTTCGCGCAATTGCAAGGCCGCCCGGTATACCGGTTGACCTGTTTCGCCCAAGGCTGTGAATGACCCGCTCTTACCGCTGCGTAATAGTGCCCCGCGCATTCAAACTCCATATGTTCTGTTGCGCAAAAATGACAGACAAAGGTGTCTGTTCTTGCTCCTGCAATTAGCTGGCGACCTTAATGTCATAATGATGTCGCCGTCAATCATCCGGAGGTCCAAAACCGTATGAGACTAGCGTAAGCGTGCGGAGGTTGCATGGGGTCAATTTAAATTGGCTTGGGAAGGCTTGGGTATAAGCTTTTGAAGCTTGCTGAATCGTTTCATCAGCGCTATAAAAAATGCACAACTCCAAGAAAGGCCTCCCCATGACTCCGCTCAAATTCGTCGTTGCCTTTGGCGCTCTGTCCGCTTCCCACGCCATGGCTTGGGATTACGTCCTGCTCGACAGCGACAAGGCTGCTCAAAACTGGCAGATCACCAGCCAGCAACTCGGTGTGAAAACCGACAAACCCTTCTCCGTGACCCTTCGTAACTTGCACGGTGGTCGGCAGGAGGGTGTCAGCATCGTCGACATCGATAACGGCACGATGAAACTCTCGGTGGTGCCGACCCGTGGCATGAACGTCCTGCAGGCATCGGTCGGCAATGTGCGCATGGGCTGGGATTCGCCGGTCAAGGACGTGGTCAATCCGTCCTTCATTGAGCTCAACGGTCGCGGCGGACTCGGCTGGCTCGAAGGTTTCAATGAGCTGGTCACCCGTTGCGGCTACGAATGGGTCGGCCACCCCGGCGTCGACAACGGCGAACTGCTGACCCTGCATGGCCGTGCTGCCAACATTCCGGCCAGCACAGTCACGCTGCATATCGACGAAAAACCGCCTTATGCCATCAGCCTGCGTGGCGAACTGAAAGAACAGGCCTTCAAGAAAGTCGACTTCTCGGTGATCACCGAGCTGGTCACTGAGCCCGGCAGCGCAGCGTTCACACTCAACGATACCCTGACCAACAACGGCGACTATCCGAAGGAATATCAGGCGCTGTACCACAGTAACTTCAGCACGCCATTCCTGGAGCAGGGCGCCCGTTTCGTTGCGCCGGTCAAACAGGTGTCGCCGTTCAACGACAAGGCCAAAGGCGATCTGCCGGACTGGCAGACTTACCGCGCGCCGACCAAGGACTACGACGAGACGGTTTACAACGTGGTGCCGTATGGCGACGCCAAGGGTGACACATTGACGGTGTTGCATAACAAGGCAGGTAGCCTGGGCGTTTCGGTCGGCTTTAACACTAAAACGCTGCCCGTGTTTTCGCTGTGGAAAAACACCGATACCCAAGGCCAGGGCTATGTCACCGGTCTCGAGCCGGGGACCAGCTTTTCCTATAACCGGCGCTATCAGCGGCCGCTGGGGCTGGTGCCGACGATTGCGCCGAAGGAGCACAAGCAGTTTCAGATCAGTTACAGCTTGTTGGCGGACAAGGGCGCTGTGGACCAGGCGCTGAAGCGCGTGAGTGATATTCAGGACGGGCGGGAATCCGAGGTTCGGCAGACGCCGTTGGTGGATCTGACGAAGGAGTGATGCCATCAGCTGGAGGCTGGCCGATATTGCAGCGCTTCAGCCAGATGTCCACGGGTGATGCCATCGACCTGCTCAAGGTCTGCGAGGGTTCGTGCGACCTTGAGCAGTCGATGCGCAGACCTCAACGACAGGGTCAGGCGTTCACACGCTGTTTCCAGCCAGGTTTCGTCGATTGTGGATAACGTGCAGTGTTTGCGCAGGCCCGGCAGATCAAGGAAAGCGTTCGCGCAGCCCTGGCGTTTGTGTTGCCGCTCTCTGGCGTCGGCGACCAGCAACGCGGCGGTGGCGGTGTCATCGCCGGGTTTGAGTGCAGGATTCAGCGCCGTGGCTTCCCGGGCGACGGTCAGGTGCAGGTCGATACGGTCCAGCAATGGTCCCGACAATTTATTGCGGTAGCGCTGGACCATGTCCGGTGTACAGCTGCATTTACCACTGGGTTCGCCAAGATATCCACAGGGACACGGGTTCATCGCGGCCACCAATTGAAAGCGGGCCGGAAACCTCACGCGATCCTTGGCGCGGGAAATCACGATATGGCCGGACTCCAGCGGCTCTCGCAAAACCTCCAGCACCTTGCGGTCGAACTCCGGCAGTTCATCGAGGAATAGAACGCCATGATGGGCGAGGGTGATTTCTCCGGGTTGCGGCTTCGAACCGCCGCCCACCAACGCCGGGCCGGAGGCGGAGTGATGGGGTTGGCGGAAGGGCCTTTGCGGCCAGTGGCTCAAGGGCACGCAACTGGTGACGGATTGAATGGCGGCGACTTCCAGCGCTTCATGTTCGGCCAGGGGGGGAAGCAGTCCCGGCAAGCGACTCGCCAGAAGGGTTTTTCCGGTGCCCGGTGGTCCACTGAACAGCAGGTTATGAGCGCCCGCCGCCGCAATCAGCAATGCGCGCTTGGCTGAAAGTTGGCCCTGTACTTCGTTCAAGTCTGGATAGGGTTTGCTGGCATAGAGCAAACCGTTGGAAACGTAAGGCTCGACCGGTGTGTGCCCATTGAAGTGCGCGACCGCTTCCAGCAAATGATCCACCGCGATCACCTTCAACCCCGACGCCAGGCAAGCCTCCTCGGCATTCGCTCGCGGCACCATCAGCGAGCGCCCGGCCTTGCGCGCCGCCAGTGCGGCCGGCAACACGCCCCGCACGGCACGCACCGCGCCTGATAGCGCCAGTTCTCCCAGACATTCCACATCATCCAGTGTCAGCGTTGGCACCTGCACGCTGGCGGACAGAATCCCCAGGGCAATCGCCAGATCGAATCGTCCGCCGTCCTTCGGTAAATCAGCGGGGGCGAGATTCAGCGTGATACGCCGCGCCGGGAATTGCAGGCCTGAGTTGATGATCGCACTGCGTACCCGGTCCTTGCTTTCCTTCACCGCTGCTTCGGGTAAACCGACCATGGTCAGCGATGGCAGACCGTTGGCCAGGTGGACTTCGACGGTGACGGCGGGCGCATCCACGCCGATTTGGGCGCGACTGTGGACGATGGAGAGGGACATGGTCGTTCCTTGAGCTTTACGGGAAGCCGCTTCCTGCGGGTTTTTGAAGGTTAGTCGGGGAGGCCGATTTGAGCCTGGCTGGAAAGGAGAGAAACTTTCGCAGGATGTTGCGAGCTTAATGTAGGAGCGAGCTTGCTCGCGATGGTCGTTAACGAAGGCACGTGTTAGCTAAATGAATGCGGCGTTCTGGCGTTCATCGCGAGCGAGCTCGCTCCTACATGATTTTTCTTAGCCGAAGAACCTGTGCCGCAGGGGCTGTTTTGTAGGACCGGGCCGAAATGTATGAAGGACCTCGGCGAAAAGGGGCGGACGTGGTTGTGCGCTGGAGGGCGCCGCTTATGATCTCTTCAGATCAAACTGTCGGGAGATGAAATGAGGACTAATGGAATGCGGCCGATTCATCCCGGTGAGGTCCTTGAAAAGGAGTTTCTTGAACCTCTGAGCCTTACGGCTACCGCTTTGGCCAGAGCGTTGAATATGTCGTCACCTACGGTAAACGATATCGTGCTGCAACGTCGGGGTGTCAGTGCTGATATGGCTCTGAGGTTATCTATTTGTCTGGACACGACCCCCGAGTTTTGGCTGAACCTGCAATCAACTTACGATTTGCGCAAGGCTGAAATTGAGCGTGGGGCTGCGATCCGGGATCAGGTTGAGCGGCTCCGCACTGCGCCTGATGATTACCTGGATTGATTGAACCCACGCAAGAGCGTGGTTTTTTCGGTTCTTCACGCAATCCCGTGAAATCACGCCGAACCTGTAGGAGCCGGCTTGCTGGCGATGGACGCACGTGCGCCGCGTTGATCCAGACAGCATGCGTCATCGTTAACGGCCATCGCCAGCAAGCCGGCTCCTACAGGGGGAATGCGTACACTTGGCAATCAGGTCGGATGGCAGGCCGCCTTGGTTGCTTGGGCGGCACTCGACGCTTTGAGAAGCTGAGTACCCGGGATCTTGTGAAGAAAGTTGGATTCAAAACGCGTGAAGCATTCTTGAAGCTCTTTTCCACCACGGGTGATTAGCCGGATGTCTTGGTGACTCATTACTTGGCAACAGTTGCGGAACATCCTGCAACCGAATCCACGGCTGGTTATTCCAGTGCAGCAAGCTCAGTGACATTTCCGGCCAGTTCAGCAGGCTCAGGATGGGGCGTTCGGTTGAGGTGGGTTGTTCTGCGTCTCTCAGGGCAGGCACTACGTCGTGGGTCAGCCATTCGCGCAGGGCTCGGTGTTCGGGGCAGTAGTGGTAGATCAGTAGTGCGTAGACGCCGGATTCGCTGATCAGCAGGGTGTTTTCGATTCTGCCGTGGATGAGCATTTGTGCGGACTGGCGTTGGTCGGGATCGAGTTTGCGGACGGCGCGGTCGTCGAGGTAGAGGCGCAGGAAGCGGCCGAGGTCGCGGGCGCTGAACCAAGGTTGGTTTTGGAGGAGGAGGGCGTGGAGGTGGAGTTTGTGGCGGGTGAAGACGTGGGGGATCAGATAAGCATCATCGCTATTCATTGATACAGCTCCTCTTGCTAAAAGGGCTGCCCGCAATCGTCGCCAAACAATTGGGTGGCAGTTGTACGCGGGTTGGCGAACCGGAGCAAAAGGAACCCGGCAGACCCGAAGGCCTCCCACGCACAACCGCCATGACTTGTGTCGATGGTCGTCATGCTCCTTAAGCTTCCAGGTCGCCAAACCCGGTGCTGAACATTCAGCATTGGGCGAGCTTAGGAACCGGGGCATTGCGGCGCAATCGGACGGCGGTGGTTTTGTTGTAGGACGTTGCCGGGATTTTTGCGGGGCTGAAGATCAAATGATCGCAGCCTGCGGCAGCTCCTACAGATGAATCTGAAGGTCGTGCCGACCTTCAATCGCGAGCAGGCTCGCTCCCACAGGGGATTGGGTTTTTACAGTGGGTTTTGCGTGTTATTCGGTTGGCGGATTGAGCTTCGCTTCCAGCTCGGCAACCTTCGCTTCCAGGCTTTCCAAGCGTGCCCGCGTGCGTGCCAGCACGACCATCTGACTATCAAACTCTTCCCGGCTCACCAGGTCCAGTTTGCTGAAGCCGCTCTGCAGCAACGCCTTGAACTGGCTTTCGATTTCGCTTTTCGGCAGTGGGGTGTCGCCGCTGAAGAGGCGGGAGGCTGTGCCGGTCAAGGCGTCGAGGAAATCTTTGGGCGCGAGCATGGGAAAGGTCCTGGAAACAATGGCGGGCAGTGTATCACGCAGTGTCTATAGTCAATCCCGACCGCAGGGATGCACGCTTTTCGCGCATGCGGACGGACGGTGCCGCACCGTTGTTGTGCGTAACGCGTCCGGTGTTGCAGCGATGTGGTGGACATCTACGGCCAAGAGCTTGAAAACTGAGGGTTTTGTGGAGATGGCAAGCTTTCTGCTTAGACGGTAGTGACCCATGCACTGATGCAGTCGATGTGACGAATGCAGTGCGCCAAGCGAAACGGGGGAAGAGTTTCGTGCGGAGCGGTTAGCTGGCGTCGGACGGGCAGGTAAGGCCGACGATGCGTTACAAAGCCAGGCACTGCGCTTAGACTTGAGCCGGGTTTGTTTTCCTGGGGCAAGTCCACCAATTCGGGAGAGAGTTTTCATGAAGCTAGTCACTGCCATCATCAAGCCGTTCAAGTTGGACGACGTGCGCGAATCGCTGTCCGAGATCGGCGTGCAGGGCATTACCGTTACCGAAGTCAAAGGCTTCGGGCGGCAGAAGGGTCACACCGAGCTGTATCGCGGCGCGGAATACGTGGTCGATTTCCTGCCCAAGGTGAAGATCGATGTCGCCATTGACGACAAGGATCTTGATCGGGTTATCGAGGCGATAACCAAGGCAGCCAACACCGGCAAGATCGGTGACGGCAAGATCTTCGTGGTCAATCTGGAACAGGCGATTCGCATCCGTACCGGCGAAACCGATACCGACGCGATTTAAGCCGCCACAAACCCCAACGCCCCAGGAGAAAACAATATGACTCTGCGTAAATTCGCAGGGCTAGGAGCCCTGTTGTCCCTCGTAATGCCCAGCCTGGCCATGGCGGCAGACGAAGTGGCGGCCCCAGTCCTCAATTCCGGCGATACCGCCTGGATGCTGACCTCGACAGCCCTCGTGCTGTTCATGACCATTCCCGGCCTCGCGCTGTTCTACGGCGGCATGGTTCGCTCCAAAAACATTCTTTCCGTGATGATGCAGTGCTTCGCCATTACCGGTCTGATCAGCGTCCTGTGGGTCATTTATGGCTACAGCATCGCGTTCGACACCACCGGCATGGAACAGGGCGTCGTCAACTTCAACTCCTTCTTCGGCGGCATGGGCAAGGCTTTCCTCGCCGGTGTCACCCCCGCCAGCCTGACGGGTCCTGCGGCGTTGTTCCCTGAGGCGGTGTTCATCACCTTCCAGATGACTTTCGCCATCATCACCCCTGCGCTGATCGTCGGTGCCTTCGCTGAGCGGATGAAGTTCTCCGCGATGCTGATCTTCATGGGCATCTGGTTCACTCTGGTTTATGCACCGATCGCGCACATGGTCTGGTCCGGCAACGGCGGCCTGATGTGGGACTGGGGCGTGCTCGACTTCGCTGGCGGCACCGTGGTGCACATCAACGCCGGTGTGGCCGGTCTGGTGGCGTGCATCGTGCTCGGCAAGCGTAAAGGCTTCCCGACCACACCGATGGCCCCGCACAACCTCGGTTACACCCTGATGGGCGCAGCCATGCTGTGGGTTGGCTGGTTCGGCTTCAACGCCGGTTCCGCCGCAGCGGCCAACGGCACTGCCGGCATGGCGATGCTGGTTACCCAGATCGCAACCGCCGCCGCCGCACTGGGCTGGATGTTTGCCGAGTGGGTCACCCACGGCAAGCCAAGTGCACTGGGTATCGCCTCGGGTGTGGTCGCCGGTCTGGTTGCAATCACCCCGGCCGCTGGCACCGTGGGCCCGATGGGCGCGCTGGTGATCGGTCTGGCAGCGGGCGTGGTGTGCTTCTTCTGCGCCACCACCCTGAAACGCAAACTCGGTTATGACGATTCCCTGGACGCCTTCGGCGTGCACGGTATCGGCGGTATCCTCGGCGCGATCCTGACCGGTGTGTTCGCAGCTCCGTCGCTGGGTGGCTTCGGCACCGTCACCGACATCGCCGCACAAGTCTGGATTCAGTGCAAAGGCGTGGGCTTCACGGTGATCTACACCGCAATCGTCACCTACATCATTCTCAAGGTACTGGACGCTGTCATGGGTCTGCGTATCACCGAAGAAGAAGAGGCTGTCGGTATCGATCTGGCGCTTCACAACGAACGCGGCTACAACTTGTAAGACGCGCATAAAAAACTTGCCCGGCTTGCCGGGCATTTTTTTGTCTGGAGTTTGTCAGTGTGAGGACTGCTGAAAGGTTTTTTCGTACACGTTTAGTGGTGTTTACGGCGGGCGTTTTTCTGCGGCCAATGGCTTACATGATTGAAGGAATATTAGGGCCTTTGTTTTTTCCCAGAGCGCGCTAGAATGCGCCCCGAACGTGCGGAGAACTGTATGTGGCAACAGACTCTGATTACCCTGCGGGCGAGGCCCCGGGGCTTTCATCTGGTAACGGACGAGTTACTCGCCGGCCTGCCTGAACTCAAGGCGTGTCGGGTCGGTCTGTTGCATTTGTGGCTGCAGCATACCTCGGCGTCGTTGACCATCAACGAGAACGCCGATCCGGCGGTACGTCGCGACTTCGAACGATTTTTCAATCGTCTGATCCCACAAGGAACAGACGGCTATGAGCATAACGACGAAGGCCTGGACGACCTCCCGGCGCACTTCAAGGCCAGCGTGCTTGGCTGTCAGCTCAGTTTGCCGATTTCGGCGGGCCGACTGGCGTTAGGGACCTGGCAAGGCGTTTATCTGGGCGAGCACCGTGATTTTGGCGGTGCCCGTAAAGTCCTCGCCACCGTGCACGGTGAAGAGGCATGAGCCGCTGGTCACCAGCGGTTATTGAATTTTTCCGGCAGCCTTCGACAGAGGGCAAAGCTGGGCTATAACTAATCTGCTTTTCGCAAGTCATGAGGTAGAACATGAGCGACGATGATCTGGAAAACGACGACCTCGAAGTAGGCGACGACGACGAAACCGAAGAAGGTCTGGAAGCAGCGGCGGAAGACGTCGCTGAAGACGACGGCGGTGATGCGCCCGTTCCGACCGCCAAAGGCAAAGCCAAGGCAGCGGTATCGGTCGATGAGCTGCCGAGCGTCGAAGCAAAAAACAAGGAACGCGATGCCTTGGCCAAGGCCATGGAAGAGTTCCTGGCCAAGGGCGGCAAGGTGCAGGAAGTGGAGGCCAATGTGGTCGCCGATCCTCCCAAGAAGCCTGACAACAAGTACGGCAGCCGGCCTATCTAAGCGTCTGCCCTTGCTTGCTGAAAAAGCCCGCCGTCGCTGCGGGCTTTTTCATGCCTGTAAAAAAGTCTGGAGACCCGTGTAGATCCCCTGTGGGAGCGAGCCTGCTCGCGATGACGGTGTGTCAGTCAACATCAATTGGGAATGTTAAGGCCTCATCGCGAGCAGGCTCGCTCCCACAGGGTCGGTGGTGAATTCAAGGTCAGTGATGGACATTCCACCGAGCCAACAACGCCGGCAATTCGGTCAGGCTGCGAATCTCGGCGTCCGGCGCTTTCTGCGCCTCCCACAATTTGCCCTGCGGGTTAAACCAGATCGCTCGCAACCCCGCCTGCTGCGCCCCAGCAATGTCATCACCCGGATGGTCGCCGATATGCACCGCTGTCGCGGCCGTTGCGCCGCCACGCTTCAGCGCCTCATGAAACAGGCGTGCGTCCGGTTTGGCGATGCCGATGTCTTCGGCGCACAGCGCAAACTTGAAGTAGTCGGCCAGCCCTAAACGGCGTACATCGGCATTGCCATTGGTGACGACGCCGAGTGCATAGTGTTTGGCCAGCGTCTCCAGTGTCGGCTCGACTTCCGGGAAGATTTCCAGCTGATGCCGGGCATGCAGAAACACTTCAAAACTTTGATCGGCCAAGTCTGACGCCTGTTCATGGCCGTAACCGGCCTCTTCCAGGGCATGGAAAAGCACCCGGCGACGCAAGGCACTGATTCGATGCTTGAGGCTCGGTTCGCTGCCCAGAATGCGCTCGCGAATCCCCCACAAATGCTCCACCGGCACCGCGCCCAGATTCGGTGCATGTTCGGTCAGCCATTCACGCAATACGGCTTCGGCGCTGACAATGACCGGGGCGGTATCCCACAAGGTGTCGTCGAGGTCGAAGGTGATCAATTGGATCGTCATGAATCATCGCCCTTAATGCGTTTGGCCCGTGGATGGGCGCTGTCGTAAACCGTCGCCAGATGCTGGAAGTCCAGGTGGGTGTAGATCTGGGTGGTCTTGATGTCCGAGTGGCCGAGTAATTCCTGCACCGCGCGCAGGTCCTGCGAGGACTCCAGCAGGTGGCTGGCGAAGGAGTGTCGCAACATGTGCGGATGCAGGTTTTGCCCCAGTTCACGCTCACCGGCGGCCTTGACCCGCACCTGAATCGCCCGAGGGCCGAGGCGCCGGCCTTGCTGGCTGACAAACACGGCGTCATCCGCCGGGTTGGTCATGGCGCGCAATGGCAGCCACAACTCCAGTGCTTCGCGGGCCTTTTTACCGACCGGCAACAGGCGCGTCTTGCTACCTTTACCGAGCACCTGAACCATGCCGTCGGCCAGGTCCAGTTGATCGAGATTGAGCCCGGTCAGCTCCGAAAGCCGCAAGCCCGAGGAATAGAACAGCTCCAGGATCGCCTGATCCCGACGCGCCAGAAAATCATCCTCTACCGCACCTTCAAGCAGTTGCAGGGCTCGGTCGGTGTCGAGGGTTTTCGGCAATCGCCGCTCGCCTTTCGGCGGCGCCAGGCCATTGGCCGGATCGTGATCGCAGAGACCTTCGCGGTTCAGATAATGATAGAGCCCGCGCACGGCCGAGAGCAGGCGCGCCAGGCTGCGCGACGATTGACCCTGGGAATGCAGGCGGGCGATCAGGCTGCGCAGGCGCTGGATATCCAGCGCGGCCCAGCTGCCGATGTTTTGTTTGACGCAAAAGCCCAGCACTTTGTCGAGGTCGCGGCGGTAGGCGTACAGCGTGTGGGGCGACACCTGCCGCTCACTGCGCAGGTGTTCGCAGTAAGCGTCCAGTTGCCGTTCCACGATCAGCGTACCGAGCGCAGAGAGCTGTTGACCCGTGGCAGCACGCGGCCCATGACTTCGGCGATGTAGCTAAGGAACAGCGTGCCGACCGAGCTTTTGTAGTGCTGCGGATCACGGCTGGCGATGGCCAGGACGCCGAGAATGCCTTGATGGCTGATGGCGACGACGGCGGTTGAGCCGATCTGCTTACGCTGCTCTTCGCCGAACAGGAAATCCAGTTCATGCTCGCGCAGGCTGCCGCTGACGCTTTTGTCTTCCGAAAGCAAACCGCCAATGGCCGTTTGCGCGTCGGCGTGGGTCACCCAGCGGCCAACCGGCATCGGGTTGTCGCCCAGCAGGATCAGGCTGACAAAAGGCACCTGAAAGTCCTGACGCAGACTGTCTTCGACGCTGATCACCACATCTTCCAGGCTGGTGGCGTCCATCAGCGCGAGGATCAGGCGGCGGGTCTTGTCGAAGAGACGGTCGTTGTCGCGGGCCACGTCCATCAAGTGCGACAGGCGATGGCGCAGTTCGATATTGCGGTCGCGCAGGATGGTCATCTGGCGCTCGACCAGCGAAATGGTGTCGCCTCGCTGGTGCGGAATGCGCAGGGCCGGGAGCAGTTCTTCGTGCTCGACGAAGAAATCCGGATGAGCCTCCAGGTACGCGGCAATCGCCGCCGCCTCAAGGCTTTCGGAAGGGGATTCGTCGGGCTGTAGGGCGGGAACCTGGGGCTTGTCGGTCATGGGTTTGACTCACTCAAAGACGTACTTGTCCTTCATATACACGGACTGCCGGGCCGGTCATCAACACCGGTTGGCCAGGGCCTGCCCATTCAATGGACAGACGCCCGCCGGGCAGGTCGATCAATAGCGGCGAATCCATCCACCCCTGGCTGATCGCGGCCACTGCAGCAGCGCAGGCGCCGGTGCCGCAGGCCTGGGTTTCCCCGGCGCCACGTTCCCAGACGCGCAGCTGTGCGCGGTTCCGGTCGATGACCTGGAGAAAACCGACATTGACCCGCGCCGGGAAGCGCGGGTGGTGTTCGATTTTCGGCCCCAGTTCATGCACCGGTGCGTTGTTGATATCGCTGACACGCAGCACGGCGTGCGGATTGCCCATCGACACAGCGGCGAGTTCCACCGTGGTGCCGTCGACGTCGAGCGAGTAGCTCGGCGCCTGAGTGTCGGCAACGAACGGGATGTCGGCCGGCACCAGGCGCGGTGCGCCCATGTCGACGCTGATCTGGCCGTCACTGCGGATATCCAGCTCGATAATGCCACTTTTGGTTTCGACGCGAATCTGCCGTTTTGCGGTCAGGCGCTTGTCGAGTACGAAGCGGGCGAAACAGCGCGCACCGTTGCCGCACTGTTCCACTTCGGAACCGTCGGAGTTGAAAATCCGATAGCGGAAATCCACGTCCGGGTTGCTCGGCGCTTCGACGATCAGCAACTGGTCGAAACCGATGCCGGTGTGCCGATCGCCCCATTGCTTGGCATGCTTGGGCAGGATGTGCGCGTGCTGGCTGACCAGGTCGAGGACCATGAAGTCATTGCCCAGGCCGTGCATCTTGGTAAAACGCAGCAGCATGGTTTTACTCCGGCAGCAGGCTTTCGCCAGCAAACAACTCGGCTACCGTCTCACGGCGACGCACTTCAAATGCCTGATCACCGTCCACCAACACTTCGGCGGCGCGGCCGCGGGTGTTGTAGTTGGAACTCATGACAAACCCGTAGGCGCCGGCCGAATGCACAGCCAGCAGGTCGCCTTCTTCCAGGGCCAGCTGACGATCCTTGGCCAGGAAGTCGCCGGTCTCGCAGATCGGCCCGACGATGTCGTAGGCACGAGCGGCGGTGGCGCGAGGGCGCACGGCGGTGACGTCCATCCAGGCCTGGTACAGCGCCGGGCGGATCAGGTCGTTCATGGCCGCGTCGACGATGGCGAAGTCTTTGTGTTCGGTGTGCTTGAGGTATTCGACCTGAGTCAGCAGCACGCCGGCGTTGGCGACAATGAAGCGGCCCGGCTCGAACACCAGCGCCAGGTCACGACCGTCGAGACGCTCGCGCACGGCTTTGATGTAGTCGGCAGCCAATGGTGGCTCTTCATCGCGATAACGCACGCCCAAGCCACCACCGAGATCGATGTGGCGCAGGTAGATGCCGCAATCGCCGAGGCGGTCGACCAGGCCCAGCAGGCGGTCGAGGGCATCGATGAACGGCGGCAGGGTGGTCAGTTGCGAACCGATGTGGCAATCGACGCCGACCACTTCCAGGTTCGGCAGCTGCGCGGCACGCACGTACACGTCTTCGGCGTCGGCAATGGCGATGCCGAACTTGTTCTCTTTGAGACCGGTGGAAATGTACGGGTGCGTGCCGGCATCGACGTCCGGGTTCACACGCAGCGAGATCGGTGCGCGAACGCCCAGCTCGGCGGCGACGATTTGCAGGCGTTCCAGCTCATCGGTGGACTCGACGTTGAAGCAGTGCACGCCGACTTCCAGGGCGCGACGCATGTCGTCACGGGTCTTGCCGACACCGGAGAACACGATCTTGTCGGCGCTGCCGCCGGCGGCCAGTACGCGTTCCAGCTCACCACGGGAGACGATGTCAAAACCGGCGCCCAATCGCGCCAGGACATTCAGCACACCCAGGTTGGAGTTGGCCTTGACCGCGAAGCAGACCAGGTGCGGCATGCCGGCCAGTGCATCGGCATACGCCAGGTACTGGGCTTCGATGTGGGCACGGGAGTAGACGTAAGTCGGGGTGCCAAAGCGTTCGGCGATGGCGGACAGGGCAACCCCTTCCGCGAACAGCTCGCCGTCACGGTAGTTAAAAGCGTCCATGGCGTTCCCTTATTGGTAGACGTCGTGCTTGTGTGCTTTCGACGGCTGCTTTTGCGAGGACTGGGCCTGCTCGGCAGGGTCCTGGGAATCGTCAGGCAGGTACAGCGGACCTTTTTGACCACAGGCCGACAATAAACAAGCAACCGCGACGAGCGCAGCAAAGGAAGAGATCAGGCGCTTCATGGCGAAATCCTTGAAAATGCGTTAATTGCGCCGGAGTATACCGGCCACCCGGCAGCTTGCCTATGCGACCAGGGTCCCGTCCGGCGGGGCTTGCCAGATGCCGGTCGGTATCACGCAACCCCTGTGGGAGCGGGCTTGCTCGCGAAGGGGGCAGCACATTCAGCATCTTTGTTGACTGGACCACCGCTTTCGCGGGCAAGCCCGCTCCCACAGGTGTACCTAAATCGGCCCTTGGTCGTTATCCTTTGCAATCACCGGGGCTCGCCCGTATCTTGCGGCGCTTGAGCCTGATCAGACACTTTTTGAGGTTGCCGTAATGAGTTTGTCCGAAGCGCGTTTCCACGATCTGGTCGATGCCACCCAGCAAACCCTGGAGGACATCTTTGACGACAGCGACCTGGATATCGATCTGGAGAGCTCGGCCGGTGTGCTCACCGTCAAGTTCGAAAACGGCACTCAGTTGATCTTCAGCCGCCAGGAACCCCTGCGTCAGCTGTGGCTGGCGGCGGTGTCGGGTGGCTTCCACTTCGACTACGACGAAGAGAGCGAGCGCTGGATGTGCGACAAGAGCGAAGAGCAGCTCGGCGAGATGCTTGAGCGCATCGTCCAGCAACAGGCCGGCGCTGAATTCGATTTCGAAGGTCTGTGAGATCGTGACCCAGCCGGCCCCTGTTCGACCGCCCAAGCCGCTTTACAGCAATGTCAGCCCGGCGGTGCCTTCGCCGTGCAGCGGCGTGTGTCGGCTGGATGAGCAGAAGGTCTGCCTGGGGTGTTTTCGCCATGTCGAAGACATCCGCGAATGGCGCTCGGCCGATGATGAGCGCCGGCGGGTCATCTGCGCGCAGGCTATACAACGCAAATCCTTGGCTTGATGCACAGACCTGTAGGAGCAGAGCTTGCTCGCGAAGGCGGCGCATCAGTCGATACCCATGTTGGCTGACACGCCGCCTTCGCGAGCAAGCTCTGCTCCTACAGGTTTCATCGGCGTTACCGAAAAATAGGGTCCATCGCGCCCTGCTTGTATATTTTTTGAGCTGTGATAGTGTCCAGAAACGCCTCAACCCATCGAGGCTCGTGAAAACCCCGCCTTTTTCTGGCGGGGTTTTGCTTTTTCTGTGCAGAAGAAAGGAGTCTGCCTCTATCATGACCGCACCTTCCATCACCCTTACTCGTCTGGACGTTCAACGTCTGGAACGCCTGATCGACAGCCTGGACGACACGCTGCCGGGCGTTATCGCGCTGCAAACCGAACTGGATCGCGCCGATACCGTGGTCGGTCACGATGAAGTGCCCGCCGATGTCGTGACCATGAATTCCAGAGTGCATTGCCGCGAAGAAAGCAGCGGCAAGGACTATCACCTGACGTTGGTGTACCCCAAGGATGCCAACGCGGACGAAGGCAAGATCTCCATTCTGGCGCCTGTCGGTAGCGCACTGCTGGGCCTGAAGGTTGGCCAGCACATCGATTGGCCCGCTCCGGGCGGCAAAACCCTCAAGCTGACCCTGCTTGAAGTCGAATCGCAGCCAGCCAATGGCGGCCCCTTCCCGGAATAACTTGCCTCAGACCAGCTCGAGCGCGTCATTCAATGCGCGCTCCAGATCGGCCTTGTAGCGCAGGTACAAATTGCTTGAGCTCTGACCATCACCGAGCAGGCCCGACAGGTCCAGGTCGGTGATGTAGCAGCGATAGCGATCGGTTTCACGGCGCTGCTCGACGATTTCCCGGGCGACCACACTGAACAGTTGGTCGCCATGCTCCAGCTCTGAAAATTCCCGCTGATTGCAATACAACGTGACTTGCACCTTGCCCGGTGCGGCCTTGCCGACGATCGCCTGCACATCGTAGAACGGCTTGTTGACCGGAGTTTGCGGCGCGAGTCGGGCTTCGACCCGGCGCGCTCGTCCGGGACCCGACGGCAGCAGTTGGTAATACAGCGTGTCGAGGCTCAGTGGCTGGGCGGCGTCCATCGGCAGCAAGGCATCGCGCCGGTACTGGATCGATTGCAGGAAGCGTTGCAACGGCACCAGCAGGCTTTGTTCGTCGTGATAGGGCAAGCGCTGCTGCCACAAGGCATTGAACTCATCCAGCACGTACAGATCGGCCTGGTCATCCTGAATCCGGTAGAACACCTGAATGCATTCGGGCTGACCCATGGGCAGAATCAGTGCGAGGTCCTGATCTTCCAGCGCCATTGGGTCCAGGTGCAGCGGGCTGTAGCTCGCCAGCTCCTCGCCGAGGTAGTCGAACAGCGCCGGCAGGGTGGCGAGGGCGACGTGATTGACCTGCCCCGGCACCAATTCCAACACGTGGTAATGCTGCTGGACCTGAATCAGGTAGCGGTGATTGAGCTTGCTCAGCAGCAGGTTCTGCGCGGTGTCGATCACTTCCTCGACCCGTTGCGCAATGAACTGCGCGCGGTTGTGGCAGAAACAACGCACCCGCAACTTGGGTTGCTGTGGGCCGTTCGGCAGGTTGTTGAGGTAATCGCGCAGGCAGTCGAGCAGGGCGTGAGGGCCATCGAAGCGATTGACCGACACCTCGTTCCAGCTGTTGAGCGTGACCTGATCCAGGGTCAGCACCAGGTTCTCGCGGACTCCGGCGTAACTCAGCGAGTCAGTGCGCTCGGTGGTCATCAGAATGTTCAGGTCGCGGTGATGCTTGAGCGGATCGACGCCGACGTTCACCAGAATCAGCACCTCGCTCGGCACACTGGCGCGCAGCAGCGGTTCTTCGGCGACCGTGGGCAGGGGCAGGGCGATGCTCTGTTGCAGGCTGCCGAGCAGGTTGAACAGTTCGAATTCGCTCAGGTCACTGTCGCCGGGATGCAACGCCAGACGCGTACTGCTATCGATCACGCCGTTGCGGTGGCACCAGGTCAGCAGTTCCAGCAATTGGCGGCTGCGCTTGATCGGTGCGAAATGCTCCCACTCGAGGGCGGTCAGGCTGCCGTTGTACAAACCCCACTGGGTTTGCCCCGATTCTTTCTTGTCTGGCGCATGCACCAGCGTCAGGGTGTCCTCGGCCAAGTCCGGGGCGATGCCCGGATTGATGAACTCGACTTTGTCGGCCTTGCGCTCGAACGCTGCGTACAGGCGTCGGCCCAGCACGTTGAGGTCGCGCTTGTTGATCAGGCTGACGGTCTGTTCGCTGCGGGCGAACTCGGTCAGGAAGCGGTAGCTGTAATTCAGTTCGTTGACCAACGCCCGGCGTTCGGAGCTGACCTGCCGGACTTTCCACTGGCTACGGCTATCAAGCAGCGCCAGTTGACGCTGATCCCAATGCCATTCGTGGGCCAGACGTTCAAGCAACGAGCGCTGCCAGCTCTGGGTGCGGCTGCTGCCAGTGAGTTTACGATTGACCTTCAGATACAGCGCGCGCCGCACCAACTCCAGGCGCTCATATTCGCCACGGGCGGTGAGGTATTCCTCGATTCGCCGGTAAACCACGACGTACGGGTCCAGCTCATCGAGGTCGAGCTGGTTGGCGAACACCGCTTGTTTGAAGCGCAGGCTCAGGCATTGAACCCTGGGGTGTTCGCTGGCGTAGACCTCGGTCAGCAACAGCTTGAGCACCGACTTGTAGGGTGACTCGATCCCTTTGAACAACTGCCAGAGCCCGGCGCCGATGAATTCGCCGGGCGGGATGTACGCCAGGTGCCCAAGGTCCAGGGTTTCGTCGGCACGGATGAAGCGTTTGGACAGCAGCGTGTGGGTGTAGCGGTCGTACGCGGCCTCTTCGTACACCGGCACCAGCCACCAGATGGGCGTGCGGCCGGCCAGCCAGATTGCCGTGCGGTAGAACTCGTCCAGCAGCAGGTAATGCTGGGTGGTGCCGCAGTCTTCCGAACTCAGTTGATTGTCCCGCTCGCCGAGCACGAAGCGGGCCGGGTCGATCAGGAAAAAATGCGCCTCGGCACCCTGGCTCGCAGCCCAGGTCTCGAGCAACTGGCACTTTTTACGCAGCTCGTTGAGTTCGCTTTCGCTCAAGTCCGGTGCGTGACAGACCCACACGTCCATGTCGCTTTGATCGGCCTGCGCCAGGGTGCCGAGGCTGCCCATCAGGAACAGGCCGTGAATCGGTCGCGGTGGATTGCTGCCGTGGCGCGGCTTGTATGAAAACGAGCGGGTCAGGCGCTGGGCTTCGGCCAGGGCGTTGGCGTCAGGCTCGAAGTTCGACAGCCCGGCGGGGGTGCTTCCGGAAACGTAACCCGGCAACAGCGGATGATTGACGTGGAAAAACAGCGGCAGCAGGGTCAACACCCCTTGCTGACGGGTCGACAGCCCTTCCATGGCCCGCGCCATGCGGCCCTCGTTGAGTTTCAGAAAACGTGCGCGCAACTGACCGAGAACCTTGCGGTCGATTCCCTCGTCCAGATCGGGGCGGATTTCATGGGTGCGGGTCATGTCAGCTCAAACCGGCTCGCTGGGTTCGGACGTGGAGGATCTCAGGATGAGGGGCAGTTTAGCGCCTCGGCCCCGGGATATTCAGGCTGATTTTGTTTTTTTGGCGTCAGATTTCTATCGTTGGGCGACAGTTCGTATCGAAGAGTGCCCGCGGAAATCCCGTAGCGGGGGTTTCCGTGGGCGATACGGTGGGTCAGGCTGTTTCCTGGACGCTCAGAATGGTGAGAACGGTTTGCACACTTTGCGCGGCATCACGACCCAGGCTGGTCAGATAACCGCCATCGGGTTGGTCAATCAGTTCTTTTTCGAACAGGCGTTGAGCGGCAGCTATGGCTTTCGGGGCAGCGGTCTGATGAATTTTCAAACCTTCCTGGGAACTGTCCAGGTTGAAGAGTGCGAGGATTTCCAGTTCGGCAACCAACTCAGGGGTAAGCGACATAAGGACTCCAGACTTTCTAGGAATTGGACGACAGCGCCCCTAAGGTGATCCCACTCGCGCGGCATGTCCAGTGCTCACGACAGGGTTTTTTCTCTTCGGGAAGCATTCCCCGGCAGCGGGGTGCGTACCAGTGTAGTCAGGGTTCAAAAGAACGATGTATTGATTACCTGTAGGAGCGAGGCTTGCCCGCGAAGAACGGTAACGCGGTGTTTCAGAGGGACCGCGGTGGAGCTTTCGCGGGCAAGCCTCGCTCCTACATTGGAGCAATGTTTACTTCTTTTCCGGCGGCAATTCCGGCAAGGCACGCAGTGCCGCTTCGTACCATTCGGTGTTGAACGCGCGGTCTTCTTCGAGGATCGCGTCGATTTCTACCGCTAAAACGTGAGCCATCAGGTTGAGGATTTCCTCACGCTCGTAACCCACCAGGGTCAACTTGTTGAAGGTCGCCTTGGCGGCTGGCGGGTTGTCGCTCTCGATCTGGTTTTCGATCGCTTCGATCAGGGTATTTTCGGTGAATTCTTCTTCGTCGCTATCGATGTCGGTTGGCTCGCTCATGGCAGGCTCCTCAAGGTAAGGCGGGCAGTTTACCTGCATTCAGCGCTGTGATGCTGCTGGCGAGAAACCCCCCGGGCGTTCTATAAACAGGCACTGCCAACCCCCGCACGGCCTGGAGGCTTCGTGATGCTCAAGCTTTATGGATTTTCCGTCAGTAACTACTACAACATGGTGAAACTGGCGCTGCTGGAGAAAGGACTGCCGTTCGAGGAAGTGCCGTTTTATGCGGGGCAGAGCCCTGAGGCGCTGGCCATCAGCCCGCGTGGCAAGGTGCCGGTGCTGCGCGACGAGCAAGGGTTTGTCAACGAAACCTCGGTGATTCTCGAGTACATCGAGCAGAGCCAGAAAGGCACGCCGCTGCTGCCGAGCGATCCCTTCGAGCGCGCACAGGTCCTGGCGCTGGCCAAGGAAATCGAGCTGTACATCGAGCTGCCGGCTCGTGCCTGTTATGGCGAAGCATTTTTCGGCTCGCCTTTACCCGACGCCATCAAGGACAAGACCAAAACCGAATTGCTGCTGGGTTTTGCCTCGCTTGAACGGCACGGCAAGTTTGCCCCTTATGTTGCAGGCGACAGCCTGAGCATTGCGGATTTGTACTTCCTGTACAGCGTGCCGCTGGCCTGTGCGGTGGGCCACAAGCTGTTTGGTGTTGACCTGTTGGCAGACATGCCAGCGGCCAAGGCATTGCTCGAGCGCCTGGAGCAGAACCCGAACGTGCAGCGGGTTGCGGCGGACAAGGATGCGGCGATGCCAGCGTTCCTGGCGATGGTGGCGTCCAAGAAATAAAGAAGTGGCGGCCATTGTGTGTCAGAAGATTCGCAATCTTTTGTCCCATATGGCCGTCGCCCTTGTCCGACGGACCGTTCAGGCATTTCCGTCTTACGCGGTAATAACCGGGTTCTTCCACGGCCCCGGGTATTGGTTACTTTGAGCATCGATCGTTTCCGATCAGGAAACCTCCACGGTCAAGGAGACCCGACGATGCTCAAACTGTATGGCTTTGCGGCCAGCAATTATTTCAACATGGTCAAACTGGCACTCCTGGAGAAAGGCGTGCCGTTTGAAACGGTTCCGTTTCATGGATGCCAGAACCCGGACATCCTGGCAGTCAGCCCACGCGGGAAAGTGCCGGTACTGGAAACCGAACAAGGGTTCTTGAGCGAAACGGACGCGATCCTCGATTTCATCGAAGAGACTCAACCGGGCATTTCACTGCTGCCGCAAACGCCGTTTGAAAGAGCAGGCGTTCGAGCCTTGGCCAAGGAGATCGAGTTGTATATCGAACTGCCGGCGCGAGTCTGTTATGTCGAGGTGTTCTTTGGTGGCAGGCCGACCCCCGAGGCGCTGAAGGCCAAATCCGAGCGAGACCTGATCAAGGGATTTGCCGCCCTGAAACACCGGGCGCGGTTTGCACCGTACGTGGCGGGCGAACAGTTCACCCTGGCCGATTTGTACTTTCTTTACAGCGTCGATCTGGCTGTTGACGTCGGAAAGCGTTTGTTCAACGTCGATTTCCTCGACGACATGCCCGGCGCCAAAGCGTTGCTGGAGCGCCTGGCGGATAACCCGAATGTACAAAAAGTCGCCGCTGACCGGCTGGCCGAGGCGCCTGCCTTTTTGCAGCGGGTGGGAGCCGTTGGGCGCGCGACAGCCTGAGCATAAAAAAGCTCGATGGCCTTTCAGCCATCGAGCTCAGGTGTTACAGAGACCGTTTAACGGCTGGCGAGCAACGCCTGGCCGCGAGCCACCGCCTGCTTGACCTGCGCCGGAGCGGTCCCGCCGATGTGGTCACGGGCGTTCACCGAACCTTCGAGGGTCAGCACGGCGAACACGTCCTGATCGATCTGGTCGCTGAACTTGCGCAGCTCTTCCAGGCTCATTTCCGCCAGGTCTTTACCGCTTTCCACACCGTACTTCACGGCATGGCCAACGATTTCGTGGCAGTCACGGAATGGCAGGCCACGACGCACCAGATAGTCGGCCAGGTCGGTGGCGGTGGAGAAACCGCGCAGCGCCGCTTCGCGCATCATTGCGTGCTTGGGTTTGATCGCCGGGATCATGTCGGCAAAGGCTCGCAGCGAGTCGCGCAGGGTGTCGGCGGCGTCGAACAGCGGTTCCTTGTCTTCCTGGTTGTCCTTGTTGTAGGCCAATGGCTGGCCTTTCATCAGGGTCAGCAGGCCCATCAGTGCGCCGAATACGCGACCGGTCTTGCCGCGAACCAGCTCTGGCACGTCCGGGTTTTTCTTTTGCGGCATGATCGAGCTGCCGGTGCAGAAACGGTCCGGCAGATCGATGAACTGGAACTGGGCGCTGGTCCACAGCACCAGCTCTTCGGAGAACCGCGACAAGTGCATCATCGCGATGCTCGCGGCCGAGCAGAACTCGATGGCGAAGTCACGATCGGACACGTTGTCCAGCGAGTTGCCGCCCACGGCGTCGAAGCCCAGCAGTTGCGCGGTGTATTCGCGGTCGATCGGGTACGTGGTGCCCGCCAGCGCGGCACTGCCCAGCGGCATGCGGTTGGTGCGCTTGCGGCAGTCGACCAGGCGCTCGTAGTCGCGGCTGAGCATTTCGAACCAGGCCAGCATGTGGTGCCCAAAGGTCACTGGCTGCGCGGTTTGCAGGTGAGTGAAGCCCGGCATGATGCTGCCGGCTTCGCGCTCGGCCTGTTCCAGCAAGCCTTTTTGCAGGCGGGTGATTTCGCCCAGGATCAGGTCGATCTCGTCACGCAGCCACAGGCGAATGTCGGTGGCGACCTGGTCGTTACGGCTGCGGCCGGTGTGCAGCTTTTTACCGGTCACGCCGATGCGGTCGGTCAGACGCGCCTCGATGTTCATGTGCACGTCTTCGAGGTCGATGCGCCAGTCGAACTGGCCGGCCTCGATTTCACCCTGGATGGTCTTCAGGCCATCGGTGATGCTGTCGCGCTCGGCATCAGTCAGCACACCGACCTTGGCCAGCATGGTGGCGTGGGCGATCGAGCCCATGATGTCGTGGCGATACAGGCGCTGGTCGAAAGTGACGGAGGCGGTGAAGCGGGCGACGAAGGCGTCGACGGGTTCACTGAAGCGGCCGCCCCAGGACTGATTGGTCTTGTCAGTGCTCATGAATTCGCTCGTATCGGCTGAAGAAAGATGGCGTTGAAAGCTGCGGCGGATAATAACAGGGTTGCCAATCCTGTCGCTGACACTGGTCGACACGTTTTTTTCTCATGCGTCGACCCATACTCAAGGCAGGCATTGTGGAAATTGCGCAACGATATTTTTCAATTGAGCAATAACGTGCCGGCAACCGTCTACAGTTGGACAGTAGGATCAGCGCACTTCCTGGCGCTGCAGCGGACGATAAGAAGAGGGGGTGTTCATATTGTGTATCAGCAAACCCTACGGCGATGCCTCGCCAACCGCCAATTGCCCGGCAAATAAAAATTTAGCAGTCGGACGGGCGGCACTTTTTGGCCCTCGCGCTAGTCTTAGCGTGGATCGCGGTGACAGACGTCACTTCACCTGTCTACGCTATCCTTGTGCGAGACTCACGCAGGAATCCAGCGCAATATGAATGTCCTGATCGTTGATGACGAACCCCTTGCCCGCGAGCGCCTGAGCCGAATGGTCGGCGAACTCGAGGGATACAGTGTCCTGGAGCCGAGCGCCACGAACGGCGAAGAAGCGTTGGCACTGATCGACAGCCACAAACCGGATATCGTGCTGCTCGATATCCGCATGCCGGGCCTCGATGGCCTGCAAGTGGCTGCACGATTGTGCGAACGCGAAACCCCGCCCGCCGTGGTGTTTTGCACAGGTCCCGATGAATTTGCCGTGGAAGCCTTACAGGCCAGCGCCGTAGGCTATCTGGTGAAACCTGTGCGTACAGAACAATTGCATGACGCGTTGAAAAAAGCCGAACGCCCCAATCGCGTCCAGCTCGCGGCTTTGACCCGTCCCGCCGCCGAAACCGGCAGCGGCCCGCGCAGCCATATCAGCGCCCGTACCCGTAAAGGTATTGAACTGATCCCGTTGGGGCAGGTGGTCTACTTCATTGCGGATCACAAATACGTGACCTTGCGCCATGAAGGCGGCGAAGTGCTGCTGGATGAGCCGCTCAAGGCCCTTGAGGATGAATTCGGTGACCGTTTCGTGCGGATCCACCGCAACGCCCTGGTCGCCCGCGAACGCATCGAACGCCTGCAACGCACGCCACTGGGGCATTTTCAGCTGTTCCTCAAAGGCCTGAACGGTGACGCCCTGATCGTCAGCCGACGCCATGTGGCCGGTGTGCGCAAAATGATGCAACAGCTTTAATTCGCCACCCGCAGGCGAACTTCTCACCCGATTGCCGGACGTCCGGGGCCAGGGAGGCCAGGCAATTCCTGATTCAAGTCAAAGCGGATTTGGTTGAGCTGTTATTATCTGCCGTATCTATTCAGTACGGATTGATCCATGTCCTCTCGCGAAATCCGCATCGCCACCCGCAAAAGTGCTCTCGCCCTGTGGCAGGCCGAATACGTCAAAGCCCGTCTGGAAGAGGCCCATCCGGGGCTGCTCGTGACGTTGGTGCCCATGGTCAGTCGTGGCGACAAGCTGCTCGACTCGCCGCTGTCGAAAATCGGCGGCAAGGGCCTGTTCGTCAAAGAGCTGGAAACCGCGCTGCTGGAAAATGAAGCCGACATCGCCGTGCATTCCATGAAAGACGTCCCGATGGACTTCCCGGAAGGCCTCGGTCTGTTCTGCATCTGCGAGCGAGAAGACCCGCGCGATGCCTTCGTCTCCAATACCTATGCCAGCCTGGACGAATTGCCGTCAGGCAGCATCGTCGGCACATCCAGCCTGCGCCGTCAGGCTCAGTTGCTGACCCGTCGTCCGGACCTGGAAATCCGCTTCCTGCGCGGTAACGTCAACACGCGCCTGGCCAAGCTCGATGCCGGCGAATACGACGCCATCATCCTCGCGGCGGCCGGCCTGATTCGACTGGGCTTCGAGGATCGCATCACCTCGGCGATCAGCGTCGATGACAGCCTGCCGGCCGGGGGCCAGGGTGCCGTAGGCATCGAATGCCGCTCCGCCGACCGCGAAATTCACGCCTTGCTTGCGCCGCTGCACCATCAGGACACCGCCACCCGTGTCACCGCCGAACGTGCCCTCAACAAACATCTGAATGGCGGTTGCCAGGTGCCGATCGCCTGCTACGCCGTGCTGGAAGGCGAGCAGATCTGGTTGCGTGGCCTGGTGGGCGATCCGAGCGGCGGTCTGCTGCTCAGCGCCGAAGCCCGTGCACCGCGCGCCGATGCCGAAGCACTGGGTGTGCGAGTGGCCGAAGACCTTCTGAGCCAGGGTGCCAACGACATTCTGAAAGCGGTCTACGGTGAGGCAGGTCACGAGTGACGGGCTGGCGCCTGCTGCTGACGCGTCCGGCGGATGAGTCGGCGGCGCTGAGCGCTGTGTTGGCCGAAGCGGGGATTTTCAGCAGCAGTTTGCCGCTTTTGGAAATTGAACCGATTCCGGCCTCTGCCACAATGCGCCAGGTGATTCAGGATCTGGATCGTTATTGCGCCGTGATTGTGGTCAGCAAGCCCGCCGCCAGAATCGCGGTGGACCTGGTCGACCAGTACTGGCCGCAAGCACCGCGCCTGAAGTGGTTCAGCGTAGGCGCGGCGACGGCGCAGATCCTTGATGAACACGGGTTGGACGTGAGTTTCCCGGCCGAGGGTGATGACAGCGAAGCCTTGCTGGAGCTTGCGTCGTTGCGCGAGGCTGTCGAGCAGCCTGATCCACGGGTGCTGATCCTGCGTGGGGAGGGTGGCCGCGAGTTACTCGCTGAGCGTTTGCGCGAGCTTGGTGCTAGTGTCGACTATCTGGAGTTGTATCGCCGCAAGCTTCCACAGTATCCGCCGGCAACACTGCCTGAGCGGATCAAGGCGGAACGCTTGAACGGGCTGGTGGTCAGCAGTGGACAGGGTTTTGAGCATCTGTATCAATTGGCCGGCGATGCCTGGCCACAGTTGGCGCAGTTGCCGTTGTTTGTACCAAGCCCCAGGGTCGCCGAGCTGGCACGTGCCGCCGGGGCCCAAACAGTTGTGGATTGTCGTGGCGCGAGTGCCACGGCTTTGCTGACGGTGTTACGGGAGCATCCCGAACCCGTTCTCTAATGCAAAGGATGGATACGTGAGCGAAACAGCCTTGCCTAAAGATGACTCCCGGCCATTGATCGATGCGCCGGTAGATGCACCGGTAGAAAGTGCGCCACCTGCTGCAGAGCAGCGCCGAGGCAATGGGCTGGCAATCGTCGCGCTGTTGCTGGGCGCCGCCGGTGTGGCGGTGGGCGGTTGGGGTGTCTGGCAGGTGCGTCACCTGCAAGCCAATACACAGGAGCAGTTGAGTCAGGTGCAGGCGTTGAACGATCAGGCGCAAAGCCTGAAGCTCAACGAACAGCGCCTTAGCGCACGCCTTGAGCAAATGCCTGCCGCCGAAGAACTCGATGCCCGCAGCCGGCTGGTGATTCAACTGCAAGGCGATCAGCAGCGCTTGAATCAACGCCTGGAAACCGTCCTCGGCGCCAGCCGCAAGGACTGGCGTCTGGCTGAGGCCGAACACTTGCTGCGCCTGGCCAGCCTGCGTCTTTCGGCGTTGCAGGACATCAACAGCGCTCAGGCCCTGGTGCAGGGCGCCGACGAAATTCTTCGCGAACAGAACGATCCAGGTTCCTTTGCCGCTCGCGAGCAAGTGGCGAAAACCCTGGTCGCCTTGCGCAGTACCGAACAGCCGGATCGCACCGGCCTGTTCCTGCGACTGGGTGCGCTGCGCGATCAGGTGGTCAGCCTCACCGAGCTGGCTCCCGAGTACAAGGACCGGGGCGATTCGCTGCTGGGCCTGACCGCCGATGGCGACGGCGCCAGTCGTTGGGCGCAGTGGTGGGATCAGATCTCGCGTTACATCCGTATCGATTTCAATGCCGATAAAAATGTCCGTCCGCTGCTGGCAGGGCAGAGCCTGAGCCAGGTGCGCCTGGCCTTGAGCCTGGCGCTGGAGCAGGCGCAGTGGGCGGCGCTCAATGGTCAGGCTGCGGTCTACACCCAGGCGCTGGCCGAGGCGCGGGACGTGCTCAAGGGTAATTTCAACCCGGACAACCCGCAGAGCAAAGTGATGCTCGAACAGGTTGGCGAACTGAGCAAGCAGCCGGTCACCGTGGTCACGCCGGACCTGACCGGTACGCTGAGCGCGGTTCAGGGCTATCTCGAGCGACGTAATGTCAACGCCGAGGACTCGATCAAACCCATGGCCAAACCTGCCGCAAGCACCGCGCAGGAGGCCACGCCATGAAACGCCTCTATGTGATCGTGTTTCTGGCCATTGCCGTTGCCGCCGCGTTGGGGCTGGCGATTGCCGAGCATTCCGGCTACGTGCTGATCGCCTACAAGAGCTTCCGTTTCGAATCGAGCCTGTGGGCCACCCTGGCGCTGGTGGCGGTGCTGTGGCTGGTGTTCTGGGGCATCAAGGCGTTGATCGAATTGGTGACGACCTCCAGTGGCGTGGTCAACCCATGGTCGCGGCGCAATCGCAGTCGTCGGGTGCAAGTGGCGATCGAGCACGGTCAGTTGGATTTGGCTGAGGGTCGCTGGGCCAGCGCGCAGCGTCATCTGCATCGCGCCGCCGAAGCCGAGCGCCAGCCGCTGCTTTACTACCTCGGCGCTGCCCGCGCGGCGAACGAACAAGGTCATTACGAAGAAAGCGACAACCTGCTGGAGCGCGCACTGGAGCGACAGCCTCAGGCCGAGTTGGCGATTGCCCTGAGTCACGCCCAATTGCAGACCGACCGTGGCGACACTGACGGCGCCCTGTCGACGTTGCAGGCGATGCATGAGCGTCACCCTCACAACGTACAGACCTTGCGCCAGTTGCAACGCTTGCATCAGCAGCGCGGCGACTGGTCAGCGGTGATTCGCCTGCTGCCGGAGCTGCGCAAGGACAAGGTCCTGCCGGCGGCCGAGCTGGCCGAACTTGAGCGCCGGGCCTGGGGCGAAAACCTGTCCCTGGCTGCGCGTCAGGAAGAAGACGGGACGGTGGGTTTGCAATCGCTCAACCGCGCCTGGCAACAACTCACCTCGGCTCAGCGCCAGGAACCGCAACTGGTATTGGCGTATGCCGAGCAACTTCGGCAACTGGGCGCGCAGGTTGAGGCCGAAGAGGTCCTGCGAACGGCGCTCAAGCGCAACTACGACAGCCATCTGGCACGCCTTTACGGGCTGGTTCGCGGCAGTGACTCTGCGCGTCAATTGCAGACCGCCGAGGGCTGGCTCAAGGATCATCCGGCTGACCCGAGCCTGTTGCTGACCCTTGGTCGTCTGTGTCTGCAAAACAGTTTGTGGGGCAAGGCCCGGGACTATCTGGAAAGCAGCCTGCGCGTGCAGCGCAACCCGGAAGCCTGTGCCGAGCTGGCTCGGCTGCTGGCGCAACTGGGCGACACCGAGCGCAGCAATCAGCTGTTTCAGGAAGGCCTTGGTTTGCTGGACGAACGCTTGCTGGCCGCGCCGCTACCGGCGCCGGTTCATGCCTGATTGTGTGGCGAGGGGGGCAAGCTCTCTCGCCACGCAGTAGGTGTTGCAGCGACGTTTTCTTACATTCGTAGAGCCTCGACGGCAAAGTCCTACAGAGGACTACACCTGATCCTCTCGCTTCTGTCGGGAATTCCCTACACCTCTGTTGAAGTGTCCTTGCTGGCTTGCCTTGAAACGCTGCTGCGCTTTCCTCTACCGTAACCACTTGTCTCTACTGGTACGGAAAAGCCATGACGTTGGCCTGCTCACGCTCCTTGTTTTTCATGGTTTTCATTGCCGGCGCGCTGGCGTTGGGCGTTTCCTACTACCTGGAATATGCAGTCGGCCTCAAGCCCTGCGGGCTGTGCCTTTTACAGCGGATTTGCCTGGCGGTGCTCACGGGTGTCTGCCTGATGGCTTCGGTTCATGGCCCCGGTCGCTTCGGTTCGTTCCTGTACTGGCTGCTCGGTTTGCTGTGCAGTCTGGCGGGTACGGTGACAGCGTGGCGTCAGGTGTTGTTGCAAGGCGATCCGGTGCAACAGCTGTCAGCGTGCTCGCTCAGCCTGGCGGACCCGTTCGCAAGCACCCCCTTGGTTTATGTGGTGCAGCAGATGTTCAAGGGTGCGGCCGAATGCGCACAGATTTCCTGGACGCTGTTTGACCTGAGCCTTCCCGAGTGGAGTCTGCTCTTCTTCATCGCCATGACGATCCTGAGTGTCTACCAGTTGCTGCGCGTGGTCTGGATCGCTTGTCAGCGACCGCTCAGCGGCACGTCGTCGCACCGGGCGCTGGTCGGCGATTAAACACTTGTATGAACTTTATCTGCTGCGTACCTTGAAGCCACAGTCGCGCGGGCATAATCTGGCCCGCACGTGTCATTGGAATTATGTTGCTCGAATGACGCTCTGCCTGGCCGACTCTTGATCTTCAAGTGTGCGACAGGTGTAGAGCAGCATGACCCACAAGGGAAGAGAGACCGCCATGCTCGAAAGTTGTCAGAATGCTCAGGAACGCTGGGGTGGAGTGCATCTGCTGATCGATCGCTGGTTGCAGGAACGTCACGAACTGGTTCGGGCCTATGATGATCTCGGCGCCAAGCCTGAGGCGCTGGGTGAGAACCGCAAGCCATTGCAGGAATTCTGCGGCGTGCTGGTCGATTACGTGTCTGCCGGGCACTTCGAGATCTACGAACAGCTGACGGGGGAGGCCAAGGCTTTCAACGACAAGCGTGGTCTGGAACTCGCCGAGACCATCTACCCGCGCATCGACGTCATCACCGAGAAGCTGCTCGCGTTCAACGACCTGTGTGACGCAGGCAAGTGCGTAGCAGAGAAATTCAAGGAGCTGGGTGGCCTGTTGCACGAACGCTTCGAACTGGAAGACTGCCTGATCGAAGTGCTGCACACCGCTCACAAGGAAGAGGATTCGGTTCAGGCCTGAACCCCTTCCTGCCACACCTCAAAACGGTGCGCTTTGCGCGCCGTTTTTCGTTTCCGCTGTTTAGCTGGTGGCGCCGCGCAATTCGACTTCGAATACCAGCGGCGTGAACGGCTCGATCAAGTCGCCGGCACCGTCGGCGCCATAGGCTTGGGCCGATGGAATCACCAATCGCCACTTCGCACCGACCGGCATGTTTTGCAGCGCGCTGCGCCATCCGCTGATCACGCTGTCGAGACTGAACCATTGCGGTTGAGTGTTCTGATCGAACACGGTGCCGTCGGGAAGACGACCGACGTACAGCACCTGAACCTTGCCATTCGGACCGGCTTTCGCGCCGGTGCCGGGTGTCAGCTCCGTCAGTAATATTCCATCGGCCAGTTCGCGAACGCCGGGTCTGGTTTTTTCTTCGGCGAGAAATCGATGCTCTTTTTCGAGAGAGGCTTCGCTCTGTGGCGGGGTCGGCTGCAAGGCTGCCTGCGCTTCGTGCTCGGTCAGAATCTGTTCGATCTGCTCATCTTTCAGGGCCAGGGGTTTGCCTTGATAGGCCTGCTGCAAACCTTCGACCAGCGCCTGCAGTTGCAGGTCGGGAACCTCCAGGCGCAAGCGTTCGCCGAGGCTCGCGCCCAGGCTGTAAGCGAGATCGTGAGCTTCATTTTCCTTGGTTTTTTCGGCGGCTTGGGCGATGGAAAAAAACACGCACAGCGATAAAAAAAGGTAGCGCGACATGGGCACTCTCCGACCTGAGATGCGGCAGATTATGCCAGTGTGAATGCGTTCGACAGTGAACTTGTTTTGCGTAAGCGCAGAAGATTTTCGATCCGTTGCAACGCGACGCTTTCGATACTGTCAACATGCCCTAGCGGCGGTAGCAGCAGAGGTCTAGTATGAGCCGCACCCACGTCAGCCAGGAGGTAAACCATGTCGGCCACCAAGAAGCCTGTAAATACCCCGTTGCACTTACTCCAACAACTGTCGGGCAGCTTGCTCGAGCATTTGGAAACCGCTTGTTCCCAAGCCTTGGCTGATGCTGAAAAACTGCTCGCCAAACTGGAAAAACAGCGCGGAAAAGCACAAGAGAAATTGCACAAATCCCGCACCAAATTGCAGGACGCTGCGGCGGCCGGCAAAGCCAAGGCACAAGCCAAGGCGAAGGACGGCGTGCAGCAACTCGAAGACGTGCTCGATGCCCTCAAGGATCGTCAGTCCGACACCCGCGCCTACATTCTGCAACTCAAGCGCGATGCCCAGGAAAGCCTGAAACTGGCCCAGGGCGTCGGTCGTGTTCAAGAGGCTGTCGCCAAGGCGTTGTCCTTGCGTGCGGCCAAGCCTGCTGCGGCCCCTGCGAAGAAAGCCGCTGCCAAACCGGCTGCTGCAAAAGCACCGGCCAAACCTGCCGCCAAGGCGCCTGTGAAAGCGGCGGCTAAACCTGCAGCTAAACCTGCGGCGAAAAAACCAGTCGCTGCCAGCGCTGCTAAACCGGCTGCAAAACCAGCCGCTAAAACTGCTGCTGCCAAACCTGCTGCCAAGCCAGCCGCTGCCAAAACAGCTGCCGCAAAACCGGCTGCAAAAACCACTGCTGCAAAACCGGCCGTAGCGAAAACTGCAGCGGCCAAACCCGCCGCAAAACCGGCAGTTAAAACGGCTGCAAAACCAGCCGCCAAACCTGCCGCTGCGAAGCCTGCTGCCAAGCCAGTCGCCGCTAAAACCGCTGCCAAGCCAGCTGCAAAACCAGCGGCTAAAACTGCTGCTGCGAAACCTGCTGCCAAACCGGCCGCTACCAGGACTGCTGCTGCAAAACCTGCGACTGCAAAACCTGCCGCCGCTGCCAAGCCAGCCACCGCGGCAAAACCTGCCGCAGCGAAACCAGCAGCCAAACCTGCCGCTGCCAAGCCGGCTGCAAAACCAGCTGCCAAGCCAGCAGCCAAACCAGCCGTGAAAAAACCGGCCGCTGTTGCCAAGCCGACCCCGGTAATTGCTGCCAAGCCAGCGACTCCGGCGCCATCCGCTTCGGCCGCGCCTGCACCAGCAGCCTCCACCTCGACAGTCACCACGGCGCCAACGCCTGTCGCACCGTCGAGCACCAGCTCCACCCCAACCAGCGCTTCCTAAGTGCCGGTTGCCGCGACGCGCAGCTGATGCAGCGCGTCGCGGTCCAGGTGGGCGGCGCCCGCCGCCACACCCTCCAGCCAGGCCGATAAATCGGTCGCCTCACACTGCGGCCAATTCAACGCCGCTCGCTCCAGCCGCATCAGCAAATGCCGCTCGGCTTCCAGCTCCAGCGTTTTTACTTGTTCGCGTAACGCATTCAGTTCGGCGTCCTCAGTCGCGACGACTTTCCATCGCATGCGCAAGGCGCGCAGCGGTTGAACAACATCCGCGTCCCAAGGCTGCGCCACGTTGCGAAGCTGCTGCAGTCGATGCTCGTTGCAGGCGACTCCCCGCTGGCCCAGCCACAAC
Source organism: Pseudomonas sp. BF-RE-21 (assembly GCF_019947305.1). Classification (NCBI taxonomy): domain Bacteria; kingdom Pseudomonadati; phylum Pseudomonadota; class Gammaproteobacteria; order Pseudomonadales; family Pseudomonadaceae; genus Pseudomonas; species Pseudomonas sp. BF-RE-21. The sequence goes on from NZ_JAGYGF010000001.1 coordinate 46,663, forward strand.
CCGCACAGCAACAGGCACACATTCACCCCCGCCGATTGCAGGGTCAGGCACGCGGCTTCAACGCCGGGACGGGCGTAAGTGCCAAGGGAAAAGCTCCACAGGTCAGAGGACATAGTGCTACTCGCGCCAGTTGCGAGCGAAGCTGGTAGACTCCGCCGCCATTATGATTCGACTTCAGAACCTGACTTTACAGCGTGGCCCGCAACGTCTGCTAGAAGACGCCGAGCTGACCCTGCACGCCGGCCACAAAGCCGGCCTCATCGGTGCCAACGGCGCCGGCAAATCGAGCCTGTTCGCCTTGATCCGGGGCGAACTGCACCCGGACTCGGGTGATTGCTTCCTGCCGGCCGACTGGCGCATCGCCCACATGCGCCAGGAGATCGAGACGCTCGAACGCCTGGCGGTCGACTACGTGCTCGATGGCGACCTGCGCCTGCGCGAGGTGCAACGTGACCTCGCCGCGGCCGAAGCCGCCCATGACGGCACCGCTCTGGCCCGCCTGCACTCGGAACTCGACAGCGCCGACGGTTACACCGCCGACGCTCGTGCCCGCAAGCTGCTGGCCGGGCTTGGGTTCACCAATGAGCAGATGGATCGCCAGGTCGGCGATTTCTCCGGTGGCTGGCGGATGCGCCTGAACCTGGCGCAGGCATTGATGTGCCCCTCGGACTTGCTGCTGCTCGACGAACCGACCAACCACTTGGACCTCGACGCCATCATCTGGCTCGAAGAATGGCTGAAAAGTTATCCCGGCACCTTGCTGCTGATTTCCCACGACCGGGATTTTCTCGACGCCGTGGTCGATCACGTGGCCCACGTCGACCAACGCAAGATCACCCTGTATCGCGGTGGTTACAGCGCTTTCGAACGTGCCCGCGCCGAACGTCTGGCCCAGCAACAGCAGGCCTACGAGAAGCAGCAGGCGCAACGTGCGCACATGGAAAGCTATATCGCCCGCTTCAAGGCCCAGGCCACCAAGGCCCGCCAGGCCCAGAGCCGGATCAAGGCGCTGGAGCGGATGGAAGAGTTGTCCGCCGCCCACGTCGATTCGCCGTTCGACTTCGTCTTCCGCGAGTCGACGAAGATTTCCAGCCCGCTGATCGATCTGTCCGATGCCCGTCTGGGCTACGGCGACAAAACCGTGCTGGAGAAGGTCAAGCTGCAACTGACCCCCGGCGCGCGCATCGGTTTGCTCGGCCCCAACGGCGCCGGTAAATCGACCCTGATCAAAAACCTCGCCGGTGAGCTTTCGCCGCTGGCCGGTCGGCTGACCCGTGGCGAGAACACTGTCGTCGGTTACTTCGCCCAGCATCAGCTCGATTCCCTCGACTCGAAGGCCAGCCCGTTGCTGCACTTGCAGCGTCTGGCGCCAACCGAGCGTGAGCAGACGTTGCGCGACTTCCTCGGTGGTTTCGACTTCCGCGGCGCGCGCATCGACGAGCCAGTGCTGAACTTCTCCGGTGGCGAGAAGGCGCGTCTGGCCCTGGCGTTGATCGCCTGGGAACGGCCGAACCTGTTGCTGCTCGACGAACCGACCAACCACCTGGACCTGGAAATGCGCCTGGCGCTGACCATGGCCCTGCAGGAATTCAGCGGTGCGGTACTGGTGGTCTCCCACGATCGTCATTTGCTCAAAAGCACCACCGACAATTTCTATCTGGTGGCGGACGGCAAGGTCGAGGAGTTTGACGGCGACCTGGAAGACTACGCCCGTTGGCTGGTCGACTACCGTCAGCGCAACGCCCCGGTCAGCTCCACGCCGGTCAATCCGGACAAGACTGACAAGAAGGCCCAGCGTCAGGCCGCCGCTGCGTTGCGTCAGCAACTGGCACCGCACAAGCGTGAGGCTGACAAGCTCGAAGCCGAGCTGGGCAAGCTCCACGAGAAGCTGGCGAAGATCGATACCAGCCTCGGCGACAGCGACATTTACGAGCCGGCGCGCAAGAACGACTTGCGTGATCTGCTGGCCGAGCAAGCCAAGCTGAAAGTGCGTGAAGCCGAACTGGAAGAAGCCTGGATGGAAGCCCTGGAATTGCTGGAAAGCATGCAGGCGGAGCTGGAGGCGCTGTCCTGATGGAGGCGTTCAAGCTGCCGCTGCCGGCGGTGTGGGTCGAGCCGATCTGGCTCGTCGTGCAAATCCTGCTGATTCTGTTGGCCGGTTACTTCACCCAGCGCTTTGTCGCGAAGTGCCTGACACGCCTGGGCGAGCGCTACCCGTTTCCGCCGCAGTTGCTGATGCCGCTGCGGGGCGGCCTGCGCTGGCTGATCATGGGCAGCGCGCTGATTTTCGTGCTGGAACGCCTCGGGGTGTCGGCGACGGTGCTCTGGACCGCGCTGTCCGGTTTCGTCGCGGTAGCGGCGGTGGCGTTTTTCGCCATGTGGAGCGTGCTCTCCAATCTGCTCTGCGCGATCCTGATCTTCACCGTCGGCCCGTTTCGCCTCGGCGATGTGGTCGAGTTGGTGGACACCACTGACAAGCCTGGCGTCAAAGGTCGGGTGGTGGCGATCAATCTGCTTTACACCACGTTGATCGAAGCTGAAGAGCTTGGGACCGGCAGTGCGATGGTTCAGGTGCCTAACAGCCTGTTCTTCCAGCGCTCGGTTCGACGCTGGCGCGGTACGGATGTATTCCCTTCCAGCGGGTTTGAAAAGTAAGCCCTCAAAGCTGCAAACGCTGGTCGGCGACCGCAACATCCTGCAAAAAATCGATGGTCATCGGCCCAAAGCCGCATTAGCTTAGACATCTGTTTACGAGTCTGAGTCGAGGTGTGCGATGGAGCTTCAAACATGGCTGGCGTTTTTTGCCGCCTGCTGGGTGATCAGCCTGTCTCCCGGTGCCGGCGCCATTGCGTCGATGTCCAGCGGCCTGCAATACGGTTTCTGGCGTGGTTACTGGAATGCCCTGGGCCTGCAACTGGGCCTGGCGGTGCAGATCGCGATTGTCGGCGCCGGTGTCGGCGCGATCCTCACGGCGTCGGCCAGCGCTTTTTATGCGATCAAATGGTTTGGCGTGGCGTACCTGGTTTATCTCGCGATCAAGCAATGGCGCGCACTGCCCAGCGACATGAGCGATGACGCGGCGGTGCGTCAGATCGGCAAGCCGATGGCCCTGGTGTTTCGCGGTTTCCTGGTCAACATCAGCAACCCCAAGGCCCTGGTGTTCATGCTGGCGGTGTTGCCGCAGTTTATCGATCCGCATGCGCCATTACTGGTTCAATACCTGATCATCGGCGTAACCATGGTCTGCGTTGACCTGATCGTCATGGCCGGCTACACCGGGCTGGCGTCCAAAGTGCTGCGCATGTTGCGCACGCCCAAGCAGCAAAGACGCATGAACCGCACGTTTGCCGGGCTGTTCATTGGCGCTGCGGCGTTTATGGCGACGCTGCGCAAAGCGGCGGTGTAAAACCGCCAGGCACAAAAAAGGCGACCCTTGAGGTCGCCTTTTTCGTTCAAGGGATCAGCGCAAAATGACCGGCTCTGTATCCTCTGGCAGGTTATTGCTCAACGGCGCCTGCTCTTGCTGCTCATTCCCGCTGCCACCCAGTTGTTCGCTCAACTGACGAGCCACATCTTCCCCCAGGGACTTGGACACCTCACGTACCAACCGTGGGCGACTCTGTGAGATCTTCGCGTCCCGATGGTTCGTCAACTTGGTGTCCTGGCCTTCGCCCATCGCCGTGAAGGCCGAGGTGATTTCGAAGGTTTTGGTGTCGATCAGGCTGAAATCCGCCACCAGGGTCAGTGCCAGCACCGAGGAATAGCTGTTGGTGTTGGGTATCTCGTTGACATCACTGTTGAAGTCTACGTCCGACAAGGTGCCGAACAGTACATAGTCGGCGCCCTCGAAGTTGCCGGCCTTGATCCGCTCGATCACGTCATAGATATCGACTTTGGATTCGGCGGTGTGCGGCTTGCCTTGCACCAGCTGGAACATTCCGGAGCGCAGCATCTGGCCCTTGATGTCGCCGGTGAATTTGCGCAGCTCGGTTTGCTCGATGTAACTGGTTTTGGATTCGAACGAGTCGTAGCTCGAAGAACCGCTGGAGCTGTACTCACCCTCGCGGTAATTGTCCTTGGACGAAACGGTGTGGATGTACTGCTCCACGCGCTCCTCGTATGCCAGGTCGGTTACTGCGACTTTCGGGGCCGCCTGCACGCTGAACGTGCAAGCCAGGGCCATCATCCCAATCCATGCGCGCATTGATTAATGCTCCGTAGTTTTTCGGATCTCTTTTTCGTCCATCCACTCGGCCAGACCGCTTTCAACGTCGATCAATTGCAGGCTGAATTTGTAGAAGACGTCCTTGTACTCGCTGCTGCGCTTGACGATCGAGCTGATCGAACCTTCAAGGCGGTATTTGGCGGCGATCATGTTGCCGATCTTGGACACGGTGGCTTTCTTGTACAGACCGCTCTGGTTTTGCAGCTGGATCTGATCAACCTGGTTCTGCATGTCGGCGTTGTCGCTGGAGAAGCGTGCCGTGCCCGATTTCATCAGTTGGGTCTTGATGGTGGTGGTGATTTCACGGGTGTCGATGTATTCGCTGGTCTTGTTCTTCACGTCGTAGACCTGGACCACCGGGCGTCCACGCAGAATGCCGGACTGGGCGAGAGAGCGGGTCATGGACTCGGCGATGATCTGCAGGTCGGTGGAGCTGAACTCGTTGGTGATGGTTTCCACAGCCTTGGTGTCGCCATAGCTGGTGTTCTTGCTGCCCAGGGTCGGTGGGTGGTTGCTGGCGCAACCACTGGCCAGGAGGGCGATAGCGGCAATAATCGAAAAGCGTACAAACATGGGAATGCTCTCTGAAGCTGAACGAATAGGGTGTTAAGGCGTATTGATTTCCAGGCGGAAATCCACGGCCTTGGGGGTGGGCGCTATGGCCTGAATGTAGCGGGTCTGCTCGCCGTACATCATCTGGCTCTTCCAGGTTTCTTCTTCGGCAACCGGGAAGCCATCAGGGTCGAGCCAGGCAAAGCGGTAGTAGAAGGTCTTGTTGTCGGAGCTGGTGTTGCTCAGCTGTGTATTGACCGTAATGAAGCCGTTTTCCCGGGCGACACGCATGGCGTCGACCTCAATGTCCCTTAGCTTGCCCAAGGCCACGACCTTGCTGGCGGCTGTTGTGGCGCAACCGGCCAACAAGGCCAGGATGACGACAGCGATGAGTTTGAAGCGCATGGGAAGACTCCGTAATTAAAGTTGTTTGAAGCTGGCCACGGCTGTCGGGCTGGCGCTCGGGGTCGCGTGAACGGCCAGGCCGCTGGCGAAGACCTGGTTGCCCACGGCGCGCAGGCTGATGACTTGATAGCGCTGGTCAACGGTGATCTTGAGCACTGTCGTTCCAACCGCGACCTGGTGCTCGCCTTTCTTCAGGCGCAGGCGCACGACATGGGTGTTGTCCGGCAGGGTGCGCCACGTACGGGTATCGGCACCTTCGAGCACGGTTGAACTGTAACCGACTGCCATGCCCGCCAACTGGCTGACTTGTTGGATCTTTTCCTGCGCCACGCCACGGGTAGCCGCACGAACAGTGGTGCGCACAATGATGCCAGGCATGTCGTCACGCAGTGCGCGGCGGGACATGGTGGTAATGCTGTTGAGTTGCGTCAGGGTGAGTTGCTGACCGTCCACGCCAATCTGGGTGAGCGGGGCGGTGGAGGTATCTGGCTTGATGACCGGGAAGGACAGCGGAGCGATCACCACGCCGTTGCTGATCGGCAGAGTCAGTGGCAAGCGGATCGAGCCCCGGGCCGGCGCCAGCCCGCTTTGCACGACGATCAGGATGTCGCTGTCTTCGTCCTCGGCACTTTTTTGGTCCAGATCCTTCAATGCCTGCTCCAGCAGCGGAGTGTTCGGGCGCAGTTCGGCTGCTGTGCGGTAACCCGGTGCGGCCAGGCCTTTTTCGCCCAGGGCTTCGTAGACGAAGCCGGCCAGGTAATGGCTGAAGGCACTCTGGTAGCTGTTTTTCAGCCCAACCACTTCAGGTGCGTCGAGGCTGGCGACGGGATAGCCATACAAGTCTTTTAACTCGGTCTTGATGCCTACCTTATCGGCTTCCTCTTCGCTCTTGAGGTATTCCTTGTCGCGCAGGTCGGCGATCACCGCTTCTCGTTCGTGGGTTTTCTTGATCGCGATACGTGCGCCGTCGAAGTCGTTGACGGCCAGCAGATTCAGGGCCATTTGCGTGGTCAGCATGACTTTTTCGTAGTCGTAGCCTTCGTAGCGGCGGACCTTGTCGTTCACCAGGAAGCTGCCGAACTGAGCGAGGTACTTGCCGGCATCGAGTTTGACCGACTCTTCCCATTGACCGACCACGACATCGGCGCTGTTCCAGGCGTTCTGGCTGCCAGACAGATCGCCCTTGGCGCGCAGCAGTTCACCCTTCTCGAAGTAGTAGAGGAGGTCCTTGTCGGCACCGAAGTTGTTCTTTTCCAGCAGGGTCAGCGCCGCATCGATATTGCCGGAAGCCAGCTGCATGTTGGTTTGTGCGAGCTCCGAGTCGTAGTTGCGAAACACCGAACAGCCGGAGAGGAGCGTGACAGCGCTGACCGCAATCACTGCAAGGGCGCGGGAGGCCATAGGTACTTCTTCCGTGAATGGTGATCAGCCGCGCTTGCTGGTCGGGCTTTTTGGACCTATCGGCGCAGACGGGCGTCCTGCCAATTCCTCATAAGCAGAGGAGCTTTGAGTGCCATATCGATCAATTGAAGGCTCGTCATTATAGACAGGGAAGGTGGCGCAGTAATGGCTTTTTGATTGCTGCTAAACATAAAGATGCCATCATCTGGAAAAAGCACCAATCGAGGTCTGCGACGGCGTTTCAGACAACAAAGCTTGAGCGAAACTCATTCGAAGTGAACAATGTGTTACTTCGTATTTCCAATTGAGATTCATTCATGACTGCCCCGTCCCGTTTCTTGGCCTGGCTGGTATTGCCGCTGTTTGCCTTGTGCAGTTCCAATCTGCTGGCCGACACCGTAGAAGGTGCGCCGCAAGCGCTGCATTTGCTTGATTACATCGGCGCCGATTACCCGGAGTCGGTCGAGTCCGGCAAAGTCATCAATGAGTCTGAATACCGCGAGCAGCTGGAATTCAGCAAGGTGCTGCAAGGCCTGATCGCTGCCCTGCCGGCCAAGCCGGAAAAAGCGGTGCTGGAGCAGGGTGTCAGCACACTGCGCAAATCCATTGCTGCGCGGCAGGACGGCTCGGACGTTTCCCGTCAGGCACGGCAGCTCGGTGCGAAGCTGGCGGTGGCCTATGAGGTCAGTCAGGCGCCAATCATTACACCGGATCCAGCCCGTGGTGCGTCGATGTACACCCAGCATTGCTCGGTCTGTCATGGCGATGCGGGGGCCGGTGATGGCCCAGCCGGTGTCGGCCTGACGCCGCCGCCAGCCAATCTGCGCGATGCCGCGCGGTTGGATCGCCTGAGCCTGTACGCGATCTACAACACCTTGGGGATGGGTGTCGAAGGCACTGACATGCCGGCCTTCGCCGACCAGCTGGACGATCGTCAGCGCTGGGACCTGGCGACCTACATCGCCGGTTTCAGTGCCGATCCGGCCGCAGCCGCATCTGAAAAGACCTACAACATCGCCGACCTGGCCCGTCAGACTCCGGCCGAAGTGCTGGCTGCCGAAGGCCCGCAAGCGGCAGCGACTTTCCGTGCGCAGCGTGCGCAACCGCCGCAGGTCAAGCGTGGCCCGGCGCAATTGCTCGATTACACCGCTGCAACGCTGGACAAAAGTATCGCGGCCTATCGTGCCGGCGATCACGACCAAGCCTATGACCTGTCGGTGGCGGCGTACCTGGAAGGTTTCGAACTGGTCGAAAGCTCGCTGGACAACGTCGACGCCAACGTGCGCAAGGACACCGAAAAATCGCTGATGGCGTACCGTCAGTCGTTGCAGGACGGTTTGCCGATAGCCCAGGCCCAAGAGCGTCTGGAGGCGGCCAAAGCCAAGTTGAAAGAGTCTGCCGGCCTGTTGGGCAGTGATGGCCTGAGTTGGTCCTTGAGTTACATCTCCGGGCTGCTGATTCTGCTGCGCGAAGGTCTGGAAGCGATTTTGGTGCTGGCGGCGATCCTTGCCTTCCTGCGCAACACCGGCCAGCAATCGGCGGTGCGCAGCGTCAACGTTGGTTGGGGCCTGGCGTTGCTGGCCGGTCTGGCGACCTGGGCACTGGCGGCGTACGTGATTGATGTCAGCGGCTCGCAGCGTGAATTGCTGGAAGGTGCGACGGCGTTGTTCGCCGCGGTCATGGTGCTCTGGCTCGGCGTGTGGATGCACGACCGTCGCCACGCGGCGGCCTGGCAGGATTACATCAAGAGCAGCCTGGTAGGCGGCGGTGGCCGTTTCGGTTTTGCGACACTGGCGTTTTTCTCGGTGTACCGCGAACTGTTCGAAGTGATTCTGTTCTACGAAACCCTGTGGTTGCAGGCGGGGCCGGCGGGGCATAACGCGGTGTTGGCGGGCGGGGCGACGGCGCTGGTGTTGTTGGTTGGCCTGGCATGGGTGATCCTGCGGGGCTCGGCGAAACTGCCGCTGTCGCTGTTCTTCAGTATCAACGCCGGGTTGTTGTGCGCGCTGTCGGTGGTGTTTGCCGGTCATGGCGTGAAGGCGTTGCAGGAAGCCGGGATCTTCGGCACACGGCCGGTGCCGTTCTTTGACTTCGACTGGCTGGGTATTCACGCAGATGCGTATTCGTTGAGTGCGCAGGCGGTGGCGATCATTGCGATTATCGTGCTGTATGGGCGTAGCAGGGTGGCGGAGAAGCGGCGGGTGCCGGTTTCCTGACAGCATTCGCTGCGCTCACATTCGCGGGCAAGTCGGGTCGCCGCACCGCTCGCTCCTACAGGATTCGCGCGTTTTTTGTGGGCGCGTATAACCTGTAGGAGCGAGGCTTGCCCGCGAAGCTTTTAAAGGGGAAAAACTCTATGCGTGTGTGGATCGATGCCGACGCTTGCCCCCGGGCAGCGAAGGATCTGGTAGTGAAGTTCGCCCTCAAGCGTCAGTTCGAGGTGGTGCTGGTGGCCGGGCAGCCGCAGATCAAGCCGGGGCTGGCGCTGGTGAAGTTGATCGTGGTGCCGAGCGGGCCGGATGCGGCGGACGACTATCTGGTGGAACACGCGGTGCCTGGTGAGCTGGTGATCTGCAGCGATGTGCCGCTGGCGGACCGCTTGGTGAAGAAAGGCGTGGCGGCGCTGGACCCGCGAGGCAAGGAGTTCGACGCGCAGAACATGGGTGATCGGTTGGCGGTGCGCAACCTGTTCACCGACTTGCGTGAACAGGGGCAGATGAGCGGCGGGCCGGCGCCGTTTGGCGAGCGCGAGAAGCAGGCGTTTGCCAATGCGCTGGACCGGATCCTGACGCGGCTGACCCGTAAATCCTGAACCCTGCGTTAACCCCTGTAGGAGCTGGCTTGTCGGATCGCCGCAGCGATAGCAATCGAACAGTCAGCAAATGATGCGCTGAATGTTACGGCCTCATCGCTGGCAAGCCAGCTCCTACAGTAATCCGTGTCAGGCGTCGTTTTCGTGGGTCAGTTCTAGCACGCGGTCGACCAGTTTGTTGATGCCGGACGCTGCTTCGCTGATCGATTGCGCCAGCATGTACGCCGGGGTGCTCACCAGCTTGCGTGCTTTGTCTTCAACGATGTCAGTCACTGCGCAATCCTTGTGAGTGGCGCCCATCTTGTTCATCGCGGCGGCGGTATCGGCGTCATTGCCGATGGTGCAGGTCACGCCCGGTCCATAAATCTTCGCGGCCAGCGCCGGCGAGATGCAGATCAGCCCGACCGGTTTGCCCGCTTCGGCAAACGCCTCGGTCAGGGCGAGAACATCGGGTTGCACGGTGCAGCCAGCGCCTTCGATGGCGAAGTTCGACAGGTTCTTCGCCGCGCCAAAACCACCCGGCACGATCAGCGCATCGAACTCTTCGACGTCAGCTTCGCGAATATCCTTGATGTTGCCCCGGGCGATCCGCGCCGACTCCACCAGCACATTGCGCGACTCGGGCATTTCTTCGCCGGTCAGGTGGTTGATCACGTGCAACTGCGCGATGTTGGGGGCGAAGCACTGCACCTGCGCGCCGCGCTGATCCAGTCGCAGCAAGGTAATCACGCTTTCGTGGATCTCGGCGCCGTCGTAGACGCCACAGCCGGAAAGGATCACTGCAATTTTTTTGCTCATGGGCTTTTCTCCAGATTCATGGCGTTAAATGTCCACTAATTTGTCACTCGTTGCCATAGGTTCAATTCGCGGCTACACCTAGCATCTGTCCTCAAGATTCCGATCAGGGCGCGTCATGGACTTCATTCTGTATGCGGTGCCGTTCTTCTTTGTACTGATTGCCGTCGAGCTGCTGGCCGACCGTTGGCGCGGAGTCAGCAACTATCGGGTGGCCGACGCGATCAACAGCATCAGCACCGGTGTGCTGTCGACCACCACGGGCCTGTTGACCAAGGGCGTGGGGCTGGTGACCTATGCCTTTGCGCTCAAGCATCTGGCGCTGTTCGAACTCTCTGCCGACAGCGTCTGGGTCTGGGTGTTCGCCTTCGTTCTCTACGACTTCTGCTACTACTGGCTGCATCGCATGGGCCACGAGCGCAACATCCTCTGGGCCGCACATTCGGTGCATCACCAGAGCGAGGACTACAACCTCTCCACGGCGTTGCGCCAGACCAGTACCGGTTTCCTGTTGAGTTGGATTTTCTACCTGCCGATGGCGGTACTCGGCGTGCCGCTGCTGGTGTTTGTCAGCGTCGCTGCGCTGAACCTGCTGTATCAATTCTGGGTGCACACCCGGCACATTCCCAAGCTCGGGTGGTTCGAGTGGTTCTTCGTCACGCCATCCAACCATCGGGCCCACCATGCACAGAACGCTCTCTACATGGATCGCAACTACGGCGGGGTGTTCATTATCTGGGACCGTCTGTTTGGATCGTTCCAGGAAGAAGACGACAACGAGCCGGTGATTTTCGGCGTGACCACGCCACTGGCGAGCTGGAATCCGTTGTGGGCGAACGTGCAGTTTTACGCGCAGCTGTGGGATGACGCGCGACGGGCTGAAAGCACGTGGGACAAGCTGCGGATCTGGTTCATGCGCACCGGTTGGCGGCCAGCGGATGTGGCGGCGAAATACCCGATGAGCAAGCCGGACTTGAGCCAGTTCCGCAAATTCGAAGTGCCGCTGGACGGGCGTCAGCAGATTTATGTGCTGTTGCAGTTCTGCGTCTACGTCGCGCTGGGCAGTTACTTGATGAACTTCGAGCCGCACCTGCCGACCGCCGCGCTGGTGCTCGGCTGGAGCGCCGTGGCGCTGGGGTTGTTTACGTTGGGCGTGGCCCTGGAGAATCGCCCGTGGGCGTTGAAGCTGGAGCTGCTGCGGCTGGCGTCGAACGTGCCGCTGGTGTGGCTGGCGCCGCTGCTCGGGCTGTGGCCGGCCAGCGCGGTGGGCTGGGTCGGCCTGCTGAGTTACAGCCTGCTCAGCGGAATCGGTCTCTACTGTTGCAGAAACCGCTTCACTCGCTTGGCGTCTTGACCTCGGCGGCCTTGGCCTGTTCGGCTTTCAAGGCCTGCTCTTCGGCATAAACCTGCTTGGCCAGGCGCGCATTCTTGAAGCGGCGACGCAGCCACAGGCCGAAGCCCAGCACCAGCAGGGCGCCGAGCACCCACAGCTCATATTTCTTGACGCTGCCCAGCATGCCTTCGAGCACCGCGCCGAAGTGATAGGCCGCAGCCGCCAGTGCGGCCGCCCAGATCGCGGCGCCGATCCCGTTCAGCAACAAATAACGTCCCGGCGGATAACCCGACAGGCCGATCGCCACCGGCATCACCGTGCGCAAACCGTAGACAAAACGGAAGCTCAGCACCCAGATGTCCGGGTGCCTGCGAATGTGTTCCAGTGCCCGGTCGCCCATCATCTGCCAGCGAGGCTTGCGCGCCAGCAACTTGCGGCCGTGCTTGCGTCCCAGGAAGTACCACAGCTGGTCGCCGGCATAACTGCCGAAAAACGCCACGACCACCACGATGTTGATGTCCATGTATCCACGGAACGCGAGGAAGCCTGCGAGCACCAGGATGGTTTCGCCTTCGAAGAACGTGCCGAGAAAAAGGGCAAAGTAGCCGAAGTCATGCAGAAATTGTTGGAGCATTGTCTGGGTGCTGGCGAAATGAACGCGCAGCCTAACCCTTCGTGCACATTCATGAAAGTGTCCAAATGTGTCTCGACGTGAACATTTCCTACAAGGACAATGGAATGCGACTACGTGTCGCGGGGGTGCACACAACTGTAATACCACGGTCATAATGGCCGCTTATAACTGTCACGCTCGCCCGCCAGCGCGGGCTCAGGAGTCTGCCGTGAGTTTTACCCCCGCCAATCGCTTGTTTCCAGCCACCCGCCTGCGCCGTAACCGCCGTGATGATTTCTCGCGTCGACTGGTTCGTGAAAACGTCCTGACCGTTGATGACCTGATCCTGCCGGTGTTTGTGCTGGACGGTGAAAACCGTCGCGAAGCGGTGGCCTCGATGCCCGGCGTTGAACGCCTGACCATCGACCTGTTGCTGGAAGAAGCGGCCAAGTGGGTTGAACTGGGGATTCCAGCCGTAGCGCTGTTCCCGGTCACACCACCGGAACTCAAGTCGCTGGACGCCGCCGAAGCGTGGAACCCGAACGGCATTGCCCAGCGCGCCACTCGCGCCCTGCGTGCGCAGTTCCCTGAACTGGGGGTGATCACCGACGTCGCGCTGGACCCGTTCACCACCCACGGTCAGGACGGTATCCTCGACGAAGAAGGCTACGTGCAGAACGACATTACTGTCGACGCACTGGTCAAGCAGGCCCTGTCCCACGCCGAAGCCGGTGCTCAAGTGGTGGCTCCGTCGGACATGATGGACGGTCGCATTCAGGCGATCCGCGAAGCCCTCGAGCTGGCCGATCACGTCAACGTGCGGATCATGGCCTATTCGGCGAAGTACGCCAGCGCCTATTACGGCCCGTTCCGTGATGCGGTGGGGTCGGCGCTGAACCTGGGCAAAGCCAACAAGGCCTCCTATCAGATGGACCCGGCCAACAGCAACGAAGCCCTGCACGAAGTGGCGGCGGACTTGTCAGAAGGCGCAGACATGGTCATGGTCAAGCCAGGCATGCCGTATCTGGATATCCTTTACCGGGTCAAAGAAGAATTCAAAGTGCCGACTTTTGTTTATCAGGTCAGCGGTGAATACGCCATGCACATGGCGGCGATCCAGAATGGCTGGTTGAGCGAAGGGGTTATCCTCGAATCCCTGACCGCTTTTAAACGTGCAGGCGCTGATGGCATCCTGACTTACTTTGCCGTACGTGCTGCTCAATTGTTACGAGAGCAAAAATAGCCCTCCCAGGAACATTCGATGAATACCGAAGGACTCACTGAAGTTGCAGTACAAGAGGCTCAACCCGTGGTGGAGCCGATCGCCGAAACCCCGCCGGAGCTGGAGCCTGCTCCGCCTGCGGTAGTGGTCGAAACCGCGCCGGCGGCACCAGCGATTGTCATTCCGGGCCTGGATGACAGCAGCCTGTACATCCATCGCGAGCTCTCGCAACTGCAGTTCAACATCCGCGTGCTGGAGCAGGCGCTGGACGAGTCCTATCCGTTGCTGGAACGGCTGAAGTTCCTGCTGATTTTCTCCAGCAACCTGGATGAGTTCTTCGAAATTCGTGTGGCCGGTCTCAAGAAGCAGATCACCTTCGCCCGTGAACAGGCCGGCGCCGATGGTCTGCAACCGCACCAGGCCCTGGCCCGGATCAGTGAGCTGGTGCACGGTTACGTTGACCGCCAGTACGCCATCCTCAACGACATTCTGTTGCCGGAACTGGAGAAACATCAGGTCCGCTTCATCCGTCGCCGTTACTGGACCACCAAGCTCAAAACCTGGGTCCGCCGTTATTTCCGCGACGAGATCGCGCCGATCATCACCCCGATCGGCCTCGACCCGACGCACCCGTTCCCGTTGTTGGTGAACAAGAGCCTGAACTTCATCGTCGAGCTCGAAGGTATCGACGCCTTCGGTCGCGACTCCGGTCTGGCGATCATCCCGGCCCCGCGTCTGCTGCCGCGAGTGATCAAGGTGCCGGAAGAAGTCGGCGGCCCTGGTGACAACTACGTCTTCCTGTCGTCGATGATCCACGCGCACGCCGATGACCTGTTCCAGGGCATGAAGGTCAAGGGCTGCTACCAGTTCCGCCTGACCCGAAACGCCGACCTTGCCGTCGACACCGAAGACGTGGAAGACCTGGCCCGCGCCCTGCGCGGCGAGCTGTTCTCCCGTCGCTACGGTGACGCGGTGCGTCTGGAAGTGGCCGACACGTGCCCGAAACACCTGTCCGACTACCTGCTCAAGCAGTTCAACCTGCACGAGACCGAGCTGTATCAGGTCAACGGTCCGGTCAACCTGACCCGCCTGTTCAGCATCACCGGCCTCGACAGTCAGCGCGAGCTGCAATACCTGCCGTTCACGCCGCAGATCCCGAAACTGCTGCAGAACAGCGAGAACATTTTCAGCGTGATCAGCAAGCAGGACATTCTGCTGCTGCACCCGTTCGAGTCGTTTACGCCTGTGGTCGATTTGCTGCGTCAGGCGGCGAAGGATCCGCACGTATTGGCGGTCCGTCAGACGTTGTACCGCTCCGGCGCCAACTCGGAAATCGTCGATGCGCTGGTGGATGCGGCGCGTAACGGCAAGGAAGTCACCGCGGTGATCGAATTGCGCGCGCGGTTCGACGAAGAGTCCAACCTGCAACTGGCCAGCCGTCTGCAAGCGGCCGGTGCGGTGGTGATCTACGGCGTGGTCGGCTTCAAGACCCACGCCAAGATGATGCTGATCCTGCGTCGCGAAGCCGGCGAGATTGTGCGTTACGCCCACTTGGGTACCGGCAACTACCACGCGGCCAACGCCCGTCTGTACACCGACTACAGCCTGCTGACCTCCGACGACGCCTTGTGCGAAGACGTCGGCAAATTGTTCAGCCAGCTGATCGGCATGGGTAAAACCCTGCGCATGAAGAAGCTGTTGCACGCGCCGTTTACCCTGAAGAAGGGCATGCTCGACATGATTGCCCGGGAGACGCAGTTCGCCCTCGACGGCAAACCGGCGCACATCATCGCCAAGTTCAACTCGCTGACCGATCCGAAGATCATCCGCGCGCTGTACAAGGCCAGCCAGTCCGGCGTGCGCATCGATCTGGTGGTGCGCGGCATGTGCTGCCTGCGTCCGGGCATCGCCGGGGTTTCGCACAACATCCACGTGCGCTCGATCATCGGCCGCTTCCTGGAACACACCCGGGTCTTCTACTTCCTCAATGGCGGTGAAGAGCAGATGTTCCTCTCCAGTGCCGACTGGATGGAACGCAACCTCGACAAGCGCGTCGAGACTTGCTTCCCGGTGGAAGGCAAGAAGCTGATCATGCGGGTCAAGAAAGAGCTGGAGCTTTATCTCACCGATAACACTCACAGCTGGAGCCTGCAGGCGGACGGTCGCTACATCCGCAACACGCCGACCGGCAACCAGAACCCGCGCAGTGCCCAGGCCACGTTGCTGGAGCGGTTGGGCAGCCCGATTCTGGCGGTGCGTTAACCTTCACGCGGCATAAAAAAATGGCGATCCCTGCGGATCGCCATTTTTGTTTGCATTGACACTATTACTGTAGGAGCCGGCTTGCCGGCGATAGCGCCCTCGAAATCGCCATCGCCAGCAAGCTGGCTCCTACAGGTGTCGCCTGAGCGCGCAGACCCGTAGGAGCGAGGCTTGCCCGCGAAGGCGTCCTCGAAATCGCCTTCGCCGGCAAGCCGTGCTCCTACAGAACCGTGTACGGCGAGCGCTTTTCGGGGGGGTTATCGGACGTTGAGCACGAAACCCACACGCGTCAGCCATTCAGCTTCCAGCGCAAAGTCAGCCTGAGTCAGCTGGTTGTCGTCCAGCCAGTTTTCCGGGAACAACACCTCCAGGCTGTCACCATTGGCGTGCAGCGCCACTTGAGGCATTTCCTGGGTGCCGCGGATGTGATGGAACAGGATCGCAAAGCGCAGCAGCACGCACAGGCGAATCAGCTTGATGCCTTCATCGCCAAAATCGGCAAACCGGTCCCGGGGAATATTGCGGCGGTGGCCACGCACCAGGAGCGCGAGCATCAGTTGGTCTTCGCGGGAGAACCCGGCGAGGTCCGAGTGCTCGATCAGGTACGAGCCGTGCTTGTGATACTGATAGTGAGCGATGTCCAGGCCCACTTCATGGACCTTGGCAGCCCAGCCGAGCAGTTCGCGCCAGACGCCGTCGTCCAGCTCCCAATCCTCCGCCACCTGATCGAACGCATGCAGTGCCTTGCGCTCGACCCGTGCCGCTTGCTCCAGATCGACGTGGTAACGCTCCATCAGCGAGCTGAGCGTGCGCTCACGGACGTCTTCATGATGGTGACGGCCCAACAGGTCATAGAGCACGCCTTCGCGCAGTGCGCCTTCGCAGTGGTCCATGCGTTGCAGTTCGAGGGCGTCGAAGATCGCTTCGAGAATCGCCAGGCCCGCCGGGAAAATCGCCCGACGGTCAGGCTTGATGCCTTCGAAGTCGATTTTCTCGACATCACCGAGTTTGATCAGCTTGCGCTTGAGCCAGGCCAGGCCTTGGGCGTTGACCTCGCCCGTACCGTGACCGCCGGCTTTCAGCGCCAGGCCGATCGCACGGATGGTGCCCGAGGAGCCGATGGCTTCATCCCAGGTCAGGCGA
Source organism: Pseudomonas sp. BF-RE-21 (assembly GCF_019947305.1). NCBI lineage: Bacteria > Pseudomonadati > Pseudomonadota > Gammaproteobacteria > Pseudomonadales > Pseudomonadaceae > Pseudomonas > Pseudomonas sp. BF-RE-21. The sequence continues at coordinate 63,426 of NZ_JAGYGF010000001.1, forward strand.
TGCAGGGCGTGTTCGATGCTCATGATCTCCAGCCGCGCCGCCGTGTACGCCTGGGCGTAGCGGGCCGGGGTGATCTTGCCGTCCTTGAAATAACGCTGGGTGTAGCTGACGCAGCCCATTTGCAGGCTTTCGCGCAGCAGCGGCTCGAAGCGCTGGCCGATGATGAACTCGGTACTGCCGCCGCCAATGTCGGCCACCAGGCGTTTGCCCGGCGTATCGGCGAGGGTGTGCGACACGCCGAGGTAGATCAGGCGCGCTTCTTCACGACCGGAGATGACTTCCACCGGGTGGCCGAGAATTTCTTCGGCGCGGCGGATGAATTCGACGCGGTTTCGAGCTTCGCGCAAGGCGTTGGTGCCCACGATCCGCACGGCGCCCGGCGGCATACCGCTGATCAGTTGGGCAAAACGCTTCAGGCAATCGAGCCCGCGCTGCATGGATTCTTCGTTGAGGTGGCGCTCTTCGTCGATGCCGGCGGCCAGCTGAACCTTCTCCCCGAGACGCTCGAGAATACGGATTTCGCCGTTCTGGGCCTTGGCCACGACCATGTGAAAGCTGTTGGAGCCCAGGTCGATTGCGGCGATCAGGGACAGATTCTTGGCTTGGGATTGCGGCATGGTCAGGGGGTCTCGGTCGATAACCTCGACATCGTGCCACGATCAAACGCTGACGCCAACGCGTAGCGTTCAAAGCCTTGATCCTGAGCAGGAAAGAGTAGTGATCTCGCAGACGCCTTCGCGGGCAAGCCTCGCTCCTACAGGTTGGCGGCGTGTGAATGTTCCGCGAACAGCCTGAATCTGTAGGAGCGAGGCTTGCCCGCGAAGGCGACATAACAGCCACTGAAGGTCTTTCAGGCTGTCGCCTCGACCGTCCCGATAAAATTCGCCAGCTCCGCCGTCTGCGGGTTCGCGAACAGAATCTTCGGATCCCCCACCTCATGCACCTTCCCCTGATGCATGAACACCAACTTGTCCCCAACCTCCCGGGCAAAGCGCATTTCATGGGTGACCATGATCAGCGTCATGCCCTCCTTGGCCAGTTGCCGAACCACGCTCAGCACCTCATTGACCAGTTCCGGGTCCAGCGCCGAAGTGATCTCGTCGCACAGCAACACCTTCGGCGACATCGCCAGCGCCCGGGCAATCGCCACGCGCTGCTGCTGCCCGCCCGACAGCCGATCCGGGAACGCATCAAACTTCTCGCCCAACCCGACCCGTTCCAGCATCTCCCGCGCCAACTCCACCGCTCTGGCCTTGGGCACTTTTTGCACCACTTGCGGCGCGAGCATCACGTTTTCGCCCACCGTCAGGTGCGGGAACAGGTTGAACTGCTGAAACACCATCCCGACTTTCTGCCGCAGGCTGCGTAAATCGGCGCGAGCGGCATCGAGGTATTCGCCGTCGACTTCGATCACGCCGTCGTTGATCGACTCCAGGCCGTTCAGCGTGCGCAACAAGGTCGATTTGCCCGAGCCGCTGCGACCGATGATCGCCACCACCTGGCCTTCCTCGACGCTGAGGTCGATGCCTTTGAGTACATGGTGGTCGCCGTAATATTTATGCAGGGCGGAAATTCTAAGCAGAGGCATGCAGTCTCCTTTCCAGGTAGCGCGCACTGAGGGACAAGGGGTAGCAGAGCAGGAAGTAGCCGAGGGCGACGAGGCCGTAGACCATGAACGGTTCGAAGGTCGCGTTGGCGAGCATCCCGCCGGTCTTGGTCAGTTCGGTGAAGCCGATGATCGAGGTCACGGCGGTGCCTTTGACCACTTGCACCGAAAACCCCACGGTCGGCGCCACGGCGATGCGCAACGCTTGCGGCAGGATCACGTAGCGCAGTTGCTCCAGCGGGTTGAGCGCCAGGCTCGACGAAGCTTCCCACTGACCGTTGGGGATCGAATCCACGCAGCCGCGCCAGATCTCCGCCAGGTAAGCGCTGGTAAACAGGGTCAGGGCAATCGCCGCCGCCATCCACGCCGAAATTTCCACCCCGGCCAGCGCCACCCCGAAAAACACCAGGAACAGCTGCATCAACAGCGGCGTGCCCTGGAACAGCTCGATGTAGGTGCGTGCAACGTTGCGCGGAAGGGCATTTTTCGAAATGCGCATGACCATGATCAGCAAGCCGATCAACCCGCCGCCGATAAACGCCACCAGCGACAGCGCCAGCGTCCATTGCAGGCCTGTGAGCAAGTTGCGCACGATGTCCCAGAACGTGAAATCGCTCATTGGCTGCTCCTTGCTATGTAACGACGACCGATCCAGTTCAGCAATTGGCGGATCAATAAAGCCATGCACAGATAAAGCAGCGTGGTCAGGGCGTAGGTTTCAAAAGCGCGGAAGTTGCGCGACTGAATGAAGTTGGCGGCAAAGCTCAGCTCTTCGGTGGCGATCTGCGAACAGACCGCCGAGCCGAGCATGACGATGATGATCTGGCTGCTCAGCGCCGGCCACACCTTGCCCAGCGCTGGTAGCAGGATCACATGGCGGAAGGCTTCGAACCGGGTCATCGCCAACGCCGCTGCGGCTTCCAGTTGCCCGCGAGGGATCGCTTGAATGCCGGCGCGGATGATCTCGGTCGAATAAGCGCCGAGGTTGATCACCATCGCCAGCACCGCCGCCTGCCATTCGGAAATCTGCACGCCCAGCGATGGCAAACCGAAGAAGATGAAAAACAACTGCACCAGGAACGGCGTGTTGCGGATCAACTCGACGTAAACCCCGAAGATCGCCGAGAACGGGCGGATATTCCACGCCCGCACCAGCGCGCCGACAATGCCCAGACCGACGCCGAGCACCGCACCGATGGCCGTCAGTTCCAGGGTGAACAGCGCACCGCGCACGAGCAGGTCGGTGTTTTGCACCACCGGCAGAAAGTCGAACTGATAGGCCATATCAAATCTCCCGAGGGACGATCAGAGATCGGCCGGCAGCGGCTCTTTCAGCCAGGTCTGTGAGTTTTTTTCCAGCGCGCCGTCAGTCTTGGCGGTGGCGAGGATCTGGTTGACCTTGCCCAGCAACGCCGGCTCGTTCTTGTTTACGCCGACGTAGACCGGCGAATCCTTGAGCTTCACTTTCAGCGCGGGCACGCGTTTCGGGCTTTTCTCGCTGATCGCGACCATCACCACGTTGCCGCTGGCGATCAGGTCAACCTGCCCGGCGAGGTAGGCTGCGATGGTCGAGTTGTTGTCTTCAAAGCGCTTGATGGTGACGCCTTCGGGGGCGACTTTGGTCAGTTCGATGTCTTCGATGGCGCCACGGGTGACGCTGATGGTTTTGCCCTTGAGGTCGTCCAGGCCTTTGATGGCGGCATCCGGCGGGCCGAACACCGCGAGGTAGAACGGCGCGTAGGCGCTGGAGAAGTCGATGACTTTCTCGCGCTCGGGGTTCTTTCCGAGGCTGGAGATCACCAGGTCGACCTTGCCGGTGGTCAGGAACGGGATACGGTTGGTGCTGTTGACTGGCGTCAGTTCAAGCTTGACCTTGAGTTGGTCGGCCAGCAGTTTGGCGGTGTCGATATCGAGGCCGCGGGGTTTCATGTCCGGGCCGACCGAGCCGAATGGCGGGAAGTCCTGAGGCACGGCAACCTTGAGGACGCCGCGTTTGACCACATCCTCCAGACCGTCGGCGTGGGCGGGCACCTGGCTCAGCAGCAGGCTGGCGAACAGGGAAGCGAGGAGGGCGCTGTAACGCAGGGTCATGGCAAATCTCCGGATCGGCGAGGAATGATTTCTGCGGATCGACAGAGCACGGGCCATGCCAACATTGGGTTTTTGCCGTGCCAAGCCACGGTTTTACTGGTGTTGTTCGGTCTTACTGGTCTGAACAGTCGGTCTGTGTTTCGCACTCTGATAGCGCATCGTCGGTCATTACCGAACCCCGGTGGGGCACGACTTGCCGGGCGCCGCGAATAGCTTTAAAACTAGCCGCTCATTCGCCTGGTTCGTCCGAAAACCATGAATTCGATTTCCCGAGCTGTACCTGAAGTGGCGCTGCAAGCCATCCGCAAACTGATCGCCGAACAAGGTTTCGGGCCGGGGGATGCCTTGCCTTCGCAGCGGGATCTGGCGGTGCAATTGGGGGTCAGTCGGGCGTCGTTGCGCGAGGCGTTGTCGTCGCTGAGTGCCTTGGGCGTGATCAGCATTCAGCCGGGCAAAGGCGTTTTCGTGCAGGCGCCGGTGGACTTGCCTCGCCAGGATGCGGCGCTGAGCTGGCCGTTCGCGGCACAGGCATCACCGCTGGATATCTTCCAGTTGCGCTACGCCCTGGAAGGTTTTGCCGCCGGGCTGGCCGCCGTGACGTTGAGCACCGATGAACTCGATGCTTTGGAGGACAACGTCGCCGCGATGCGCAATGAACTGAAGGTGGGTGACTTCGAGGCGGCGGCGCGCCTGGACTTCGAGTTTCACCGGCGCATCCTGCTGGCCAGCGGTAATCAGGCGATGCTGAGCATCCTGACGGCCAGCGCGGACATTTTCCTGGAGAGCCAGAAGCTACCGTTCATCCGGGCCGAACGGGCCATGGAAACCTGGCACGAGCACCGCAAAATCCTCCGTGCACTGGCCCGGCGTTCGTCCGGCGCGGCGCAGAAGGCCATGCACGAACATGTGCGCAACGCTGCCCTGCGCACCGGAATTGCCTTCGTCGCTCCCGCCACATCCTGACTTGAGCTATACCCAAACTCATGCACCACCATAGTGAGACTCAATCATCTGCACCTTCCTGAACGAGGGAAGGGCGGCTATGATGGGCCACGTTTTTTTGCTTACAACCTGGAGACTTCCATGAGCAGCGATCTTATCAAACACGTTAGCGACGCTAGCTTCGAGGCCGACGTACTCAAGGCCGAAGGCGCTGTACTGGTCGACTACTGGGCTGAGTGGTGCGGCCCTTGCAAAATGATCGCTCCTGTTCTGGACGAGATTGCTGAAACCTACAAAGGCAAGCTGACCGTTGCCAAACTGAACATCGACGAAAACCAGGAAACCCCGGCCAAGCATGGCGTGCGTGGTATCCCGACCCTGATGCTGTTCAAGAACGGCAACGTTGAAGCGACCAAGGTCGGCGCACTGTCGAAGTCGCAACTGGCTGCTTTCCTCGACGCCAACATCTAAGCGTCGTTTGTAAAGTGTCCGAAAAAAGGCCCCGCATATTGCGGGGCTTTTTCGTTATTGAGGGCTAGACGCTCCGAAACTCAGGTGTTACATTCGGCCCCGCACTGGTTTCTCCACTGCCCCCTGCTAGCCGTCGCCGACGCACTCCTTTTCGAATAAGTACGCGATCCTGTCGCCTTCTCCGCGGCGCGGCCTCATTAAGCCAAAAGCTTAATTTCCCCCCCTCCATAAATGATTACGTCATTCCTATATGAATCTGACTGAACTCAAGCAAAAGCCGATTACCGAACTGCTCGAATTGGCCGAACAGATGGGCATAGAAAATATGGCCCGTTCGCGCAAGCAGGACGTGATTTTCTCCCTGCTCAAGAAGCACGCTAAAAGCGGCGAGGAAATCTCCGGTGATGGCGTGCTGGAGATTCTCCAGGACGGCTTCGGCTTCCTGCGCTCCGCTGACGCTTCCTATCTCGCCGGCCCGGACGATATCTACGTCTCGCCGAGCCAGATCCGCCGTTTCAACTTGCGCACCGGTGACACCATCGTTGGCAAGATCCGCCCTCCAAAGGAAGGCGAGCGTTATTTCGCGCTGCTCAAGGTCGACACGATCAACTACGATCGTCCCGAGAACGCGAAAAACAAGATTCTCTTCGAGAACCTGACCCCGCTGTTCCCGACTGTGCGCATGAAGATGGAAGCCGGCAACGGTTCCACCGAAGACTTGACCGGTCGTGTCATCGACCTGTGCGCCCCGATCGGTAAAGGCCAGCGCGGTCTGATCGTTGCACCGCCGAAAGCCGGTAAAACGATCATGCTGCAGAACATCGCGGCGAACATCGCACGTAACAACCCTGAAGTTCATCTGATCGTATTGCTGATCGACGAACGTCCGGAAGAAGTAACCGAAATGCAGCGCACCGTGCGCGGCGAAGTGGTTGCCTCGACGTTCGACGAGCCGCCAACCCGCCACGTGCAGGTTGCCGAAATGGTGATCGAGAAGGCCAAGCGCCTGGTCGAACACAAGAAAGACGTGGTGATCCTGCTCGACTCCATCACCCGTCTGGCTCGCGCCTACAACACCGTGATCCCGAGCTCCGGCAAAGTACTCACCGGTGGTGTCGATGCTCACGCCCTGGAGAAACCGAAACGTTTCTTCGGTGCCGCGCGGAACATCGAAGAAGGCGGTTCGCTGACCATCATCGCCACCGCGCTGGTTGAAACCGGCTCGAAGATGGACGAAGTGATCTACGAAGAATTCAAAGGCACGGGCAACATGGAACTGCCGCTGGATCGCCGTATCGCTGAAAAACGCGTCTTCCCGGCCATCAACATCAACCGTTCCGGCACCCGCCGCGAAGAGTTGCTGACAGCCGACGACGAGTTGCAGCGCATGTGGATCCTGCGCAAGTTGCTGCACCCGATGGACGAGATCGCTGCCATCGAGTTCCTGGTCGACAAGCTGAAAACGACCAAGACCAACGATGAGTTCTTCCTGTCGATGAAACGCAAGTAAGTCGATAGACCAGCAAAAGCCGGGGAAACCCGGCTTTTTGCTATCTGATTTTTGATGAACGGCGTTTCGTTGTTCTGAACAGAGGGGTTCGGCGCTAAACTGCCAGCCCCCGAACGCCACGGCCAACACGAGGCTCACGCATGCAGTATCGCGACTTGCGCGACTTTATCAGCGGCCTGGAACAGCGCGGCGAACTCAAGCGCATCCAGGTTCCGGTGTCCCCGGTGCTCGAAATGACCGAGGTCTGTGACCGCACCTTGCGTGCCAAAGGTCCGGCCCTGCTTTTCGAGAACCCGACGGGCTACGACATTCCCGTCCTCGGCAATCTGTTCGGCACCCCCGAGCGTGTTGCGCTGGGCATGGGCGCAGAAGCGGTGAGCGAACTGCGCGAGATCGGCAAGCTGCTGGCGTTCCTCAAGGAACCCGAGCCGCCGAAAGGCTTGAAGGACGCCTGGTCGAAGCTGCCGATCTTCCGCAAGATCATCGCCATGGCGCCCAAAGTCGTCAAAGACGCGGTGTGCCAGGAAGTGGTCATCGAGGGCGACGACGTCGACCTCGCGATGCTGCCGGTGCAGACCTGCTGGCCGGGCGACGTCGGCCCGCTGATCACCTGGGGCCTGACCGTCACCAAAGGCCCGAACAAGGACCGGCAGAACCTCGGCATCTACCGTCAGCAAGTGATCGGCCGCAACAAGGTCATCATGCGCTGGCTCAGCCACCGTGGCGGCGCGCTGGATTACCGCGAGTGGTGCGAGAAGCATCCGGGCCAGCCGTTCCCGGTGTCCGTGGCGCTCGGCGCTGACCCGGCGACCATCCTCGGCGCTGTGACGCCGGTACCGGACAGCCTTTCCGAATACGCTTTCGCCGGTTTGCTGCGTGGTAATCGCACCGAACTGGTGAAGTGCCGCGGCAACGATCTGCAAGTGCCGGCCACCGCCGAGATCATCCTTGAAGGCGTGATCCATCCGGGCGAAATGGCCGACGAAGGTCCGTACGGCGACCACACCGGTTACTACAACGAAGTCGACAGCTTCCCGGTGTTCACCGTCGAGCGCATTACCCACCGGATCAAACCGATCTACCACAGCACCTACACCGGTCGTCCGCCGGATGAGCCGGCGATTCTCGGTGTCGCGCTGAACGAAGTGTTCGTGCCGATCCTGCAGAAGCAGTTCCCGGAGATCACCGACTTCTACCTGCCGCCTGAAGGCTGCTCGTACCGCATGGCCATCGTGACCATGAAGAAGTCGTATCCCGGCCATGCCAAGCGGGTAATGCTCGGTGTCTGGTCGTTTTTGCGACAGTTCATGTACACCAAGTTCGTTATCGTCACTGACGACGATATCAACGCACGGGACTGGAACGACGTGATCTGGGCCATCACCACGCGCATGGACCCCAAGCGCGATACGGTGATGATCGACAACACGCCGATCGACTACCTCGATTTCGCCTCGCCGGTGTCCGGCCTGGGTTCGAAAATGGGGCTCGATGCCACGCATAAATGGCCCGGCGAAACCACACGCGAGTGGGGCCGGGTAATCGTCAAGGATGAAGCCGTCACCCAACGGATCGATGCCATCTGGAATCAGTTAGGAATAGATTGATGCGTGTAACTTTGCAGCCCTCCGGAGCAGTGCTAGAGATACTGCCCGGCGAGCGGATTCTCGATGGCGCACGCCGCCTGGGCTATGAATGCCCGCAAAGCTGTCGCAACGGCAATTGCCATGTGTGCGCCGCGCTGCTGGTGGAAGGACGAGTCGAGCAGGCCGGTGGTGTGCGCGACCATGGCGAGTTCTACACTTGCATAGCAGAGCCGCTGGAAGACTGCATTGTGCTGTGGGATGGCGTGCTCGCGCTGGGAGAATTGCCGGTGCGCAGCGTCTCGTGTCAGGTCATTGAGTGCAAGGATGTCGGCGGCGATACCTGGCGTGTGAGTTTTCGCGCGCCGGCCGGCAAGCCACCGCGTTATCACGCCGGTCAGTATTTGATGATCGAGCGTGAGAACGGCGAAAAATCCGCATTTTCCCTGGCCTCGGCACCGCATGCGGGGCGTGATCTGCAAATTCACGTACTGGCGCGCGAAAGCAGTGCGCTGAGCCTGATCGAGCAACTGCAACGCAATCCGATGGTGCGGATCGAAATGCCCTTCGGCGATACCCATCTGGCGGAGTTGCCGGACGGTCCGCTGGTGCTGATCGCTGCGGGCACCGGCATGGGCCAGATCCATAGCCTGATCGAACATTGCCGGGCGTCGGGTTTCAAGCATCCGGTGCACCTGTACTGGGGCGTGCGTCGCCCTGAAGACTTTTATGAGATCGAGCATTGGGACGAATGGCAGAAACTGCCGAATCTGTTCCTGCATAAAGTCGTCAGCGATCAATGTGGCTGGAAGGGGCGCTGTGGGATGTTGCATGAGGCGGTGTGCGAGGATTTTCCGGATCTGAAAGCGCTGCATGTATACGCCAGCGGCTCACCGGCGATGGTCTACGGGACGCTGGACGCGTTGGTCAACGCCGGGATGGATGCTCATCAGATGCGTGCCGATGTGTTTGCGTACGCACCCAGAGGATGACGCTTCCCCTGTAGGAGCGAGCCTGCTCGCGATGGCGGTCAACGATAACGCGCTGCAGCATCATGAACGCGTTGTCCCTGCCTCCATCGCGAGCAGGCTCGCTCCTACATATAACTTCATATATAGCCGATCGGTATTTATAAATTTATATAAATACCGGTAGGTTATAACTCAATCAGGCAATTAATTAAGAACTGTGCCGTGGCACTTAAATTGCCTTAAAACATATGTGCCTTATTGTTACAGCGGTGCGTTCTATTAAGTAATTCATCACCCGCGGGGAGCTGAACGCTATTCGCCATGAGCGCCATTGAATCTGCTTTTATGAATCTGGCTTACCCTCCGCGGCTCGATCTGGGGCCGCAGCTGACGCACGAACAATTGCTCAGCTCGATGCAGTCGACCATGGCGCGCCACAAGGGTGGGCCGGTCTGGCTGTTCGCTTACGGCTCGCTGATCTGGCGCCCTGAGTGCGCGGCGGTTGAACGGGTTCGCGGCCGGGTGCATGGCTACCATCGCGGTTTGTACCTGTGGTCCCACGAACATCGCGGCACGCCGGAAGTACCGGGGCTGGTGTTTGGCCTGGATCGTGGCGGCTCTTGCAGCGGCTTCGCTTATCGCTTGCCGGAAGAACAACTCGAAGCGTCGCTGTATGCCTTGTGGCAGCGCGAAATGCCATTCCCTTCTTATCGCCCACACTGGTTGAACTGCCGTCTCGAAGATGGCAATCAGGTTCAGGCATTGGGATTCGTGTTGGAGCGACACCTGCCCAGCTATGCCGGCAACCTGCCGGATCATGTGCTGAGCCACGTGTTCGAAAACGCTTGCGGGCGTTACGGCACCACTCGCGATTATGTCGAGCAGACCGCCAACGCCCTGCGTAGCCACGCCATGCCAGACCGGAATCTGGAGGCGCGGCTCAAGCGCTGCAAATCAAAGGTCGATCAGGCGATGGCTTCGCGGGTCTGACTGGCGATCTGCTTGTGCCACAAGGTTGGCGCAAGGAAGGCCATTGCCAGCAGGCACGCGCCGATCAGCAAGACGAAACCGCCGTCCCAGCCGAAATGGTCCACGGTGTAGCCCATGGCTGCACTGGCCGCGACTGAACCACCCAGGTAACCGAACAGACCCGTGAAGCCCGCTGCCGTGCCGGCGGCTTTCTTCGGCGCCAGTTCCAGCGCTTGCAAACCGATCAGCATCACCGGGCCGTAGATCAGGAAACCAATCGAGATCAGCGCGATCATGTCGACCGTCGGGTTGCCGGCCGGGTTGAGCCAGTAAACCAGCGTCGCCACGGTCACCAACGCCATGAACACCATGCCGGTCAGGCCACGGTTGCCACGGAAGATCTTGTCCGACATCCAGCCGCACAGAAGCGTCCCGGGAATACCTGCCCACTCGTAAAGGAAATAGGCCCACGAGGTTTTATCCACGCTGAAACCTTTGGCTTCCTTGAGGTAGGTCGGTGCCCAGTCCAGCACGCCGTAACGCAGCAGGTATACAAAGACGTTAGCCATGGCGATGTACCAGAGCATTTTGTTGCGCAGCACGTATTTGACGAAGATTTCCTTGGCGCTGAATTCTTCTTCGTGACTGGCGTCGTAGCCTTCCGGGTAGTCGTTCTTGTACTTCTCGATCGGCGGCAGGCCAACCGATTGCGGCGTGTCGCGCATGGTGGCGAAGGCAAACACCGCCACGGCCATGGCCACTGCCGCCGGCACGTAAAACGCCGCGTGCCAGTCATTGAACAGGCCCATGCCGAGCAGGAACAGCGGGCCGATCAAACCACCACCGACGTTGTGCGCCACGTTCCACAGGGACACCACGCCCCCGCGTTCCTTCTGCGACCACCAGTGGACCATGGTCCGGCCACTCGGCGGCCAACCCATGCCCTGCGCCCATCCATTGATAAATAGCAGGATGAACATGATGGTCACGCTGGACGTGGCCCAGGGCGCAAAACCGAAAATGAACATCACGCCAGCCGAAACCAGCAAGCCGAACGGCAGGAAGAAGCGTGGGTTGGAACGGTCGGAAACAATGCCCATCAGGAACTTGGACAAGCCGTAGGCGATAGCAATCGCCGACAACGCCAGGCCCAGCTCACCGCGGGTATAGCCCTCTTCGATCAGATAGGGCATGGCCAGGGAGAAGTTTTTGCGCAGCAGGTAGTAACCCGCATAGCCGATGAATATGCCGGCGAAGATCTGCCAGCGATGCCGTCGGTAGGCGCTGTCTATTTTTTCTTCAGGCAATGGAGCCTGATGTGCGGCAGGACGAAAGAAAGCAAACATTCAAGAGCTCCAGATTTCTTGTTTTGACTGCGGATGCGAATGTTACAGTTTCGTTACCGAAAATAGCACTGGTTCACATCGACCAAACAGCGGAAATGTTGGAGATTGCATGTTCTTTTACGAACATGTCGCTCAGGTATAAGTGAAGGGCGCTGTGGGAATTGTTACCTCACAACCTTTTATGGCGCAGCGATGGCCGGCGTAGGGCGGGACTTTGGGAAATGAATACGCATCAAGCGACCCGGTACGTGCATTTTCTTCCGAAGGAAATTCGCGAGTTGCTTTGACGAAAAGTATGGATCGCTATCTTTCTGCTGGTCATGTAATCGAAAAGGCCAGAACAACCTCATCAGTTGTTCTGGCCTTTTTGTATCCTGCGGCGACTCAGCGAACCTGCACCACCACTTTCCCGACCGCCTTGCGCTGGCCAAGATCATTGATCGCCTGCGCCGCGTTGCTCAGCGGGTACACCTGCGACACCAGCGGCTTCAACTTGCCCTCGGCGAACCAGCCAAACAATTGCTGGAAGTTCGCCGCGTTGTCCTGCGGTTGGCGCTGGGCGAAGGAGCCCCAGAACACGCCGACTACTGCTGCACCCTTGAGCAGTGCGAGGTTGACCGGCAGTTCCGGAATGCGGCCGCTGGCAAAACCGACCACCAGCAATCGGCCGTTCCAGGCGATGGCGCGGATGGCCTGGTCGAACAGGTCGCCGCCCACCGGGTCGTAGATCACGTCTGCACCCTGGCCATCGGTCAGGCGTTTGATTTCGTCCTTGAGGCTGGTTTCGGTGTAGTTGATCAGTTCATCGGCACCGGCAGCCTTGGCCACGGCCAGTTTTTCGGCACTGCTGGCGGCAGCAATCACGCGGGCGCCCATGGCTTTGCCGATTTCCACGGCGGCCAGGCCGACACCGCCAGAAGCACCGAGCACCAGCAGGGTTTCACCCGGTTGCAGGTTGCCGCGTTGCTTGAGCGCGTGCATTGAAGTGCCGTAAGTCATGCTGAATGCGGCAGCGGTGTTGAAGTCCATGGAGGTCGGGATCGGCAGCACGTTGTAGCCTGGCACCGCGACCTGTTCGGCGAAACTGCCCCAACCGGTGAGGGCCATGACCCGATCGCCGACTTTCAGGTGGCTGACTTTTTCGCCCACTGCGCTGACCACGCCAGCCGCTTCGCCGCCCGGCGAAAACGGGAAGGGCGGCTTGAACTGGTATTTGCCCTCGATGATCAGCGTGTCCGGGAAATTCACCCCGGCGGCGTGCACGTCCAGCAGGATTTCATTCTTCTTCGCGACAGGACTGGCGACGTCTTCCAGCACCAGCGATTCGGCAGGACCGAAGGCTTTGCACAGCACGGCTTTCATCAGGGCTATTCCTTTGGGAGTGATGGCCGATAAGTGTAGGTGTGTGAGTCGACGGGTCAACGAGCATGCCCCGCCCTGATAGTCAGCCATAAGCTTGTGCTTGCGCGGCGGGTCGTTATGCTAGGCCGCAAACCGGATAAGGAGCGAATTGTGAAAGCGTGGATCATGTTGTTGCTGGCCCTGTCTCTGCCTGTGGCAGCAGTGGCTGAAGAAGCCGCCAAAGAAGGTGAAGCCCCGAAAGTCAGCTACCTCACCCTGAGCCCGCCATTCGTGGGCAACTATGGGTTGGATGGCACGGCGAAGTTGAAGGTCTTCAAGGCTGACGTAGCATTGCGGGTCACCGGTGATGAGGCGGCCAAACAGGTGAAGGCGAATGAACCGTTGATTCGCAATCAACTGGTGGCGTTGTTCACCCAGCAAACCACCGAGGCGATGAACAGCATCGAGGGGAAGGAAAAGCTGCGTCAGGAAGCGTTGAAGCAGACCCAACAGATCATGAACGATGAAACCGGCAAACCGGTGGTTGAGGATTTGTTGTTCAACAACCTGATTATCCAGTAATGCTGGATCCTGTAGGAGCCAGCTTGCTGGCGATAGCGCCCTAAAAAACGCCATCGCCAGCAAGCCTGGCTCCTACAAAGTACACACCCTGAAGCCGCCATCGCCGGCAAGCCGGCTCCTACAAAAGCGTGCGCACCAGATACATTTCAGCGCAGTGCAATCACCGCCGCCCACTGTTCGGCCGTCACAGGCATCACCGACAACCGCGAACCCTTCTGCACCAGCGGCATCTCCGCCAACGCCGTCTGCTGCTTCAAATAATCCAGCTTCAACACCCTGGAAAACGTCTCCACATGCGCGACATCAATCGCGCTCCAGGCGTTTTTCTCGGCGCTGGCCTTCGGGTCGTAATAATGACTCTCCGGCTCCAGCGCCGTTGGGTCCGGATACGCCGCTTCGACAATCTTCCCGATCCCGGCAATCCCGGGCTCCGGGCAGCTGGAGTGATAGAAGAAGAACTCGTCGCCGACCGCCATCGCACGCAAAAAGTTACGCGCCTGATAGTTGCGAACCCCATCCCAGCGCGCTTTGCCGAGCTTCTCCAGACCTTTGATCGAGAGCTCGTCGGGCTCGGATTTCATCAGCCAATAGGCCATGGTTTTTGCTCCTTGCGAGTCAGGTGGACAAGTTGTCGGGCGATTTTATGACAAACCGACGGTCGGTTGACGCCAGCGTTTGCGTGTCGGTTCACGTTGTCGCAAAATGCCGGCCTTCTAAGCTTGACGCTGCTGCACGGCCTACACCTACAACGGAAACCGCTGCTGTCATCGTATTGATGTGCCTTTGGGGGGCAATCGATGAAACGCAAACCGGATTTACTATGGATTTTGGTTATTTTGTTCGGCCTTGGCGTCGTGACCACTGGCTATGCCCAAAGCTTGTGGAGCAACAAGACCGATGCGCCGATTGAAATCGCGCAGCAACAACAGCCGTCAGCCTTCAAGCGCTGAACCTGTCTTTTCGACGCCGCTGATTCGAGTGGCGTCTAGTCTGCGAAATACCACGCCTTGTCTGTAACCGTTCCTTGCAACGGCACATCCCAGCTCGCCTGAGCCAGTCTTCCGACCTTCTGACATTCATGGGCCAGCCCCAATAGCGTCGGCTTGCGCCAGCTTTTCCGCCGCGCCAGATACGCCAGGCTCCGGTCGTAGAACCCACCGCCCATGCCGAGTCGGCCACCGACATCGTCGAATCCCACGAGCGGCAACAACACCAGATCAAGCGCCCAGACTTTGCGTTGTCGGGCGAGGTTGTGCCTGGGTTCGAGAATACGGAAGCGATTGGGTTGGAGCTTTTCGCCGGGGCGAATCCGCTGGAACACCATTTTGGTTCGTGGCCAGGCGCTGAGCACCGGCAGGTAAGTCGCCTTGCCCCGACGTTGTGCGGCACGCAGCAACAGGCGCGGATCGATTTCACCGTCGGTGGGTAAATAGAGCGAGATATGTTTGGCGCGGCGAAACAACGGCTGCTGGGCCAATTGCTTGTACAGCCCGCGAGCGGCCTGGCGCTGCTGACTGGCTGTCAGTGCGCGGCGGGCCTTGCGCAGCATGCGTCGAAGTTGCGGGCGGGGCAGCAGCGCAGGTTCGGTCATGGATTCGGGCTTCGGCAGTGCGGGTACACAAAGCGTACCCGTAAAAAAGCCGATGCCGGTGTTTAAACCGGCATCGGACTGGAATCAGGCTCCCCGGATGAACCGCTGCTGACTTAGCCCTTGAACCCGAAAGTTCAAGGTGGAAGATGCAGTAGGCTTTAAGGCTTTCCGTCTAGCGGACATGCACACCAGCCCAACGTGCAGCCTCCAGGGTAGTGCGAATCGGCTCAGGGACGTGGTCAACTGGCAAGCACCCCAGGGAGTGTTGCGAGTATAACCCAAGCGGTCGGACGAATCAGCCCTTGGTGACGTCTGGATCGGTGGCGAGCACCAGATCGACGCGATCCAGCAGGTCGCGCACCTGCTCGCGGGTCGAGCCGCTGACCTGTACATCCGGCCGTTCTTCCTTGTGCAGAAGGTCGTGCGTGATGTTCAGCGCGGCCATCACGGCGATGCGATCGGCGCCGATGACTTTGCCGCTGCTGCGGATCTCGCGCATCTTGCCGTCCAGGTAACGGGCGGCGCTCACCAGGTTGCTGCGCTCTTCCTGGGGGCAAATGATCGAATATTCTTTGTCGAGGATCTGCACGGTGACGCTATTGCTTGAACTCATGAGTCTTGCTCCAGGGCCTTGAGGCGCGAAATCATCGATTCGACCTTACGCCGGGCGATTTCGTTCTTTTCAATGAGGTGAGCGCGTTCCTCGCGCCAGGTTTTTTCCTGAGCTAGTAGGAGTCCATTTTGACTCTTAAGTTGCTCGACTCGATCAATTAGCAGTTCGAGTCTGGCCATCAGCGCTTGCAGGTCGGTGTCTTCCATTGTGTCCACTGAAATGTCTGATGGGTGTTGAACCGTAGGAGCGGGCTTGCTCGCGATGGTCGCCAACGATAACGCTGGGTCCCTGACACCCAGCGGCGTTCTCGGGTTCATCGCGAGCAAGCTCGCTCCTACAGGGGTAGTCGATGTAGGATACAAGGCCTTCATTCTAGACATAGCGCCGTCTGGCGCCTAGCTGCCCATGCCCATTCAGAATTCTCCGTACCAAGCCTTCGCCACCCTGCTGACTTCCAGCGGTCACAACGTCTCGCCTGCCGAACTGCATGGCCTGTTGCTCGGCCGCAGTTGCGCCGGCGCCGGTTTCACTGCAGAAGAGTGGCTGATCGATGCCGCCGAGCTGCTCGAAGGCGAGCCGCAAGACAACGTTCGCAATGCCTTGATCGGCCTGCAAGAGATGGTCAAGGGCGAACTCACCGGCGACGACGTGACCGTCGTTCTGCTGCTGCCGACCGATGACGCGCCGCTGGCTGACCGTGCCGCTGCACTGGGTCAATGGTGCCAGGGCTTCCTCAGCGGTTTCGGCCTGAACTGCCGCGACAGCAGCATGCTCAGCACCGAGGCCACCGAAGTGTTGCAGGATCTGGCGGCGATTTCCCAGGTGCAAGACGCGCTGGAAGAGTCCGACGACGGCGAAAGCGACTACATGGAAGTCATGGAGTACCTGCGTGTCGCGCCGCTGCTGCTGTTCTCCGAAACCCGCAAGCCAGACGCGCCGGCTGCCGCCAAACCGTCGTTGCATTAATCGCGAGCCAGGAAAAGCCATCTGCCCATGATTCATATCCCGAAATCGGAATACAGCCGTCGCCGCAAGGCCTTGATGGCGCAGATGGAACCCAACAGCATCGCGATTCTGCCCGCCGCCGCGGTCGCCATCCGCAACCGCGACGTCGAGCATGTTTACCGCCAGGACAGCGACTTCCAGTACCTCAGCGGTTTCCCCGAGCCTCAAGCCGTTATCGTGCTGATGCCGGGTCGTGAGCATGGCGAATACCTGCTGTTTTGCCGTGAGCGCAACGCCGAGCGAGAACTCTGGGACGGCCTGCGCGCCGGTCAGGAAGGCGCGATCCGCGACTTCGGTGCCGATGACGCTTTCCCCATCACTGACATCGACGACATCCTGCCGGGCCTGATCGAAGGACGCGACCGGGTGTATTCGGCCATGGGCAGTAACCCGGAATTCGACCGCCACCTGATGGAATGGATCAACGTGATCCGCTCCAAGGCGCACCTCGGCGCGCAGCCGCCGAACGAATACGTTGCGCTGGATCATCTGCTGCACGACATGCGCCTGTATAAATCGGCGGCAGAAGTGAAGGTGATGCGCGAAGCCGCGCGGATTTCCGCCCAGGCGCATATTCGTGCGATGCAGGCCAGCCGGGCCGGGTTGCATGAGTACAGCCTTGAAGCCGAGCTTGATTACGAGTTCCGCAAGGGCGGGGCGAAGATGCCGGCGTATGGTTCGATCGTCGCGGCGGGGCGCAACAGCTGCATCCTGCATTACCAGCAGAATGACGCGGTGCTCAAGGACGGCGATCTGGTACTGATCGACGCTGGTTGCGAGATCGACTGCTACGCCAGCGACATCACGCGCACCTGGCCGGTCAACGGCAAGTATTCAGCGGAACAGAAGGCGATCTACGAGTTGGTGCTGGCTTCACAGGAAGCAGCCTTTGCCGAAATCGCCCCGAACAAACACTGGAATCAGGCACACGAAGCCACGGTCCGGGTGATTACCACCGGTCTTGTGAAGTTGGGCCTGTTGCAGGGCAACGTCGACGAACTGATCGCCAGCGAAGCCTATAAAGCGTTTTACATGCACCGCGCCGGCCACTGGCTGGGCATGGATGTGCATGACGTCGGCGAGTACAAGGTCGGCGGCGAATGGCGCGTGCTGGAAGTCGGCATGGCGCTGACCGTGGAACCGGGGATCTACATCGCCCCGGACAACCAGAACGTAGCGAAGAAATGGCGCGGCATTGGCGTGCGCATCGAGGACGACGTCGTGGTCACCAAAACCGGCTGTGAAATCCTGACCAATGGCGTACCGAAAACGGTCGCCGAGATTGAAGCCTTGATGGCGCAAGCGCGGACAAAAGCAGCATGAGTCGAGTCAATCTGGCAATTATCGGTGGCGGCCTGGTCGGTGCCAGCCTGGCGTTGGCCTTGCAGGCCGGAGCCAAGGCGCGCGGCTGGAAGATCGTGCTGATCGAACCGTTTGCCCCCGGCCACACCTATCAACCGAGCTACGACGCCCGTTCTTCGGCGTTGTCCTACGGTGCCAAACAGATTTATCAACGGTTGGGCGTGTGGCAGGAAATCTCCCGCCGTGCCGAGCCGATCAAGCAGATTCACGTTTCCGACCGTGGCCGTTTCTCCACCGCGCGCTTGTCGGCGATGGAAGAGGGTGTGCCGGCGCTGGGGTATGTGGTGGAAAACGCCTGGCTCGGCCAATGCCTCTGGCAAGGTCTGGACAAGGACGTGGTCACCTGGCGCTGCCCGGCGGAAGTCACGCGCATGGAACCGCTGACCGACGGCTATCGCCTGACCCTCAGCGACGAAACGATGCTGGAGTGCGACCTCGCAGTGCTCGCTGATGGCGGTCGTTCCGGCCTGCGCGAGCAATTGGGGATCGGCATCAAAAAGCGCCCGTACAACCAGAGCGCGCTGATCGCCAACATCACCCCGAGCGAAGCGCACAACGGCATGGCGTTCGAGCGTTTCACCGACGACGGTCCGATGGCGTTGTTGCCGTTGCCGGAAAATCGTTGCGCATTGGTCTGGACCCGTCTGGGCATGGACGCGCAACGGCTTGCGGCCCTGGATGAACGCAGCTTCCTAAGCGAATTGCAGGGCGTGTTCGGTTACCGCCTCGGCACGTTGAAACAGGTCGGCGCACGGCATCTTTATCCGTTGACGCTGATCGAAGCCGAAGAGCAGGTGCGTCCGCATCTGGCGATCCTCGGCAATGCCGCTCACAGCCTGCACCCCATTGCCGGCCAGGGTTTCAACCTGTCGCTGCGTGATGCGCAAGCGTTGGCGGATGCGCTGCTGGCGAGCGAGACCTCGCTCGGCGATTTCGCGACCTTGCAGGCTTACCGCGAACGCCAGCGGATGGATCAGAACCTGACCGTGGGCTTCTCCGATCAGGTCACGCGGTTGTTCGGCAGCACTCAACCGCTGGTTTCGCTGGGCCGTAACATCGGCCTGCTCGGCCTCGATCTGCTGCCGCCGGCCAAGCGCTGGTTCGCCCGACAGGCCATGGGCCTGGGTACGCGTCCCGATGCGTAAGTGGCTGACGAGCAGGTTCGGCAAAGCGCGGTTGATGCGTTGGATCATGACCTTCTACCCGCCGTACCTGGGCGCCGGGGTTCGCGTGCGGCACATCAGCGATGACTTTCGGGACATCACGGTGTCCATGGGCCTGGGCAGGTACAACCGCAATTACGTCGGCACGCAGTTCGGTGGCAGCCTGTATTCGATGGTCGATCCGTTCTACATGCTGATGCTGATGGAAAACCTCGGGCGCAATTACATCGTCTGGGACAAAACGGCAGACATCGATTTCATCTCGCCGGGCAAAGGCCCGGTGTTCGCCAACTTCAGGGTCGACGAGACCTTGCTCGACGAGGTCCGCCGGCAAACGGCGAACGGCGAAAAATACCTGCCGCAATTGCAGGTCGATATCCACGACGGCGCCGGCACCTTGGTGGCGCGGGTCCAGAAAACCCTTTACGTGCGGCTCAAGCCGCAAGCGAGACAGGCTTAAAGCATGGACATGCGCGCAGATCTGCTGATTGTCGGGGCCGGAATGGTCGGCAGCGCCCTGGCGCTGGCGTTACAGGACAGCGGGCTGGAAGTCCTGCTGCTGGACGGCAGCCCGATGAGCGTCAAACCCTTCGACGGGCAAGCGCCGTTCGAACCGCGCGTGAGCGCGTTATCGGCGGCCAGCCAGCGGATTCTTGAACGCCTCGGCGTGTGGGACGGCATTGCCAGCCGGCGCAGCAGCCCCTACACAGACATGCACGTCTGGGACGGCAGCGGCACCGGGCAGATCCACTTTTCCGCCGCCAGCGTGCATGCCGAGGTGCTCGGGCATATCGTTGAGAACCGCGTGGTTCAGGACGCCTTGCTCGACCGTTTGCACGACTGCGACCTCGGGATGCTGGCCAATGCGCGCCTGGAGCAGATGCGCCGCTCCGGCGATGACTGGCTGCTGACGCTCGCCGATGGCCGCACCTTGCGTGCGCCGCTGGTGATTGCGGCGGATGGTGCCAACTCGGCGGTTCGGCGCCTGGCCGGGGTGGCCACGCGGGAGTGGGATTATCTGCACCACGCGATCGTCACCAGTGTGCGCAGCACCAGGCCTCATCAAATGACGGCCTGGCAGCGCTTCACCGACAACGGTCCCTTGGCGTTTCTGCCACTGGAACGCGACGGTCAGCAGGATTGGTGTTCGATCGTCTGGTCGACCACGCCGAGCGAAGCCGAACGGCTGATGGCGCTGGACGACACAGCGTTTTGCCTCGAACTGGAACGCGCCTTTGAAGGCCGGCTCGGCACGGTGCTGAGCGCCGACCCACGTCTGTGCGTGCCGCTGCGCCAACGTCATGCCAAGCGGTATGTGGCCGAAGGTCTGGCGCTGATCGGCGACGCGGCGCACACCATTCACCCGTTGGCCGGGCAGGGGGTGAACCTCGGTTTCCTGGATGCCGCGGTCCTGGCTGAAGTGCTGCTGCAAGCGGCCGAACGGGGTGAGCGGTTGGCGGATGCGAAAGTGCTGAGCCGTTACGAGCGTCGGCGCATGCCGCATAACCTGGCGTTGATGGCCGCGATGGAAGGCTTCGAGCGGTTGTTCCAGGCAGATCCGCTGCCGGTGCGCTGGTTGCGTAATACCGGTTTGAAGATCGTCGAGCAGATGCCGGAGGCCAAGGCGTTGTTTGTGCGTGAGGCGTTGGGGTTGACCGGGGATTTGCCGGCTCTGGCCAAGGCCTGACTTTCGCTGGAGCTGATGGCCCCTTCGCGGGCAAGCCTCGCTCCTACAGGTTTCGAGTTGATCGCGACATTGGCGTACAACACAAAACCTGTAGGAGCGAGGCTTGCCCGCGAAGGCGTCGACACTTCCGCTACACATCCCTAGCCATGCAACATCTGGTAACTCCTCCGCAAACTGTTCGATTGAGAAGGTAAATGTGAGTCCTTATCATTTGGTCTCACTTTTCGAATCGAGAGATCGCTCCCATGTTGGCACCGAAGCGTCTACTGACAGCACTCGCCCTGACCCTGATCGGCAGCACCGTCGCCCAGGCCGCTGACGAGGTGGTGGTTTACTCCTCGCGTATCGACGAGCTGATCAAACCGGTGTTCGACGCCTACACCGCGAAAACCGGCGTACAGGTGAAGTTCATCACCGACAAGGAAGCGCCGCTGATGCAGCGCATCAAGGCCGAGGGCGAAAACGCCACCGCCGACCTGCTGCTGACCGTCGATGCCGGCAACCTGTGGCAAGCCGAGCAGATGGGCATCCTGCAACCTTTCACTTCGAAAACCATCGACGCCAACATCCCGCCGCAATACCGTGCGGCTTCTCATGCCTGGACCGGCCTGAGCCTGCGGGCGCGGACCATCGCGTACTCCACCGACCGGGTGAAACCGGGGGAGTTGACCACTTACGAAGGTCTGGCCGACAAAAACTGGGAAGGCCGCCTGTGCCTGCGTACGGCGAAGAAGGTCTACAACCAGTCACTGACCGCCACCATGATCGAAGTGAATGGCGCCGAGAAAACCGAGAAGATCCTCAAAGGCTGGGTCAACAACCTGTCCACCGACGTGTTCTCCGATGATGTCGCGGTATTGGAAGCAATCAACGCTGGCCAGTGCGACGTCGGCATCGTCAACACTTACTACTACGGCCGTCTGCACAAGCAGAAGCCTGACCTGGCGGTGAAGCTGTTCTGGCCGAATCAGGCTGATCGAGGCGTACACGTCAATCTTTCGGGCATTGGCCTGACCAAGCACGCGCCGCACCCGGAAGCGGCCAAGGCGCTGGTGGAGTGGATGACCACGCCTGAGGCGCAGAAGATCTTCGCTGATGTGAACCAGGAATTCCCGGCCAACCCTACGGTGGCGCCGTCCGCGGAAGTCGCCGCCTGGGGCAAGTTCGTCGCCGATACCTTGCCGGTGGAAGTCGCTGGCAAACGTCAGGCTGAAGCGATTCGCATGATGGATCGGGCTGGCTGGAACTGAGTCTGTCGATATACTGCGCCCCGCCTGTGTGCAGACACCGCTGACCCTGTAGGAGCGAGCCTGCTCGCGATGAATGTTAACGATAACGCGGGGTGCCTGACGGTCCGCGGGGCCTTGACGTTCATCGCGAGCAAGCTCGCTCCTACAATGGCCTCTGTGTATCGTCCATCCGCTTGAGAGCTTGTCCTTGGCCCACCCCGCCCAACGCCGCTGGTATCCCCTGGTCTTCGCCATCGCTGCGCTGGTCTTGCTGCCCCTCAGCGTTCTGTTGCTCTCCTGGCAAACCATCGATCATCAAATCTGGTCCCACCTCTGGGACACGCAGATGCCGCGGCTGCTGGGCAACACGCTGACCCTGGTGCTTGGCGTCGGTGCCGGCGTAACGCTGCTGGGTGTCAGCCTCGCCTGGCTTACCAGCCTCTGCGAATTCCCCGGTCGGCGCTGGCTGGATTGGGCGTTGATGCTGCCGTTCGCGATTCCCGCCTACGTGTTGGCGTTCGTCTTCGTCGGGCTGCTGGATTTTGCCGGTCCCGTTCAAACGTTGATGCGCGAATGGTTCGGCACGGGCCTGCGACTGCCGCGAGTCCGCTCGACCGGCGGCGTCATCCTCGTTCTGGTACTGGTCTTCTATCCCTACGTTTACCTGCTGGCGCGCACAGCGTTTCTCGCTCAAGGCAAAGGCCTGATGGAAGCGGCGCGAGTCCTGGGGCAATCGCCGTGGCAGGCGTTCTGGCGCGTCGCGTTGCCGATGGCACGCCCGGCCATCGGTGCGGGCGTGGCGTTGGCGCTGATGGAAACCCTGGCGGATTTCGGTGCGGTGTCGGTGTTCAACTTCGACACATTCACGACGGCGATCTACAAAACCTGGTACGGCTTCTTCAGTCTTTCGACTGCCGCACAACTGGCCAGCCTGTTGCTGTTGGTGGTGATGGTCGTGCTGTACGGCGAGCGCCGCGCGCGCGGGGCCAACCGCGCGAGCAATGAACGACCGCGGGTCAAAGCGCTGTATCACCTGCGCGGCTTCAAAGCGCTGGCAGCGATGAGCTGGTGCGGTCTGGTGTTTGCCTGCGCCTTCGTGATCCCGGTGCTGCAATTGGTGGTGTGGTTCTGGCAGCGCGGGCGTTTCGACCTGGATGAGCGTTACACCGGCCTGATCGTCCACACCTTGTATCTGGGCGGCATGGCGGCGCTGATTACTGTCAGCGTTGCGCTGGTGCTGGCATTTGCCCGGCGCCTGGCGCCGACCCGGGCGATCCGCTCCGGTGTCAGCCTGGCCAATCTCGGCTATGCGTTGCCGGGTTCGGTGTTGGCGGTGTCGATCATGTTGGCGTTCAGTTATCTGGATCGCGAGCTGGTGATACCGCTGTCGGGATGGTTGGGAGGTGCCGGCAAGCCATTGCTTTTGGGCAGCCTGTCGGCCTTGCTGCTGGCCTATCTGGTGCGATTCATCGCGGTGGCTTACGGGCCACTGGAAAACAGCCTGGCGCGTATACGGCCATCTTTGCCCGAAGCGGCACGTAGCCTTGGGGTCGGTGGTCCGCGACTGTTTTTCAAAGTGTATCTGCCGTTATTGCTGCCCGGCACATTGAGCGCTGCGTTGCTGGTGTTCGTCGATGTGCTCAAGGAAATGCCCGCGACCCTGCTGATGCGCCCGTTTGGCTGGGATACGCTGGCGGTACGCATCTTCGAAATGACCAGCGAGGGCGAGTGGGCGAGGGCGTCATTGCCGGCGCTGACCCTGGTTTTGGTCGGGCTGTTACCGGTCATCGGATTGATTCGACGTTCAGCGCATCGAAACACCTAGGTGTCAGTCCTACACCTTGAGGCTACAATGCGCGGCATTCGGTGCGGTCCGTCCTACAGACCCGGTTGCTGAAATCGGCTGAAAGCCTTCTATTTCAAGGCGTTCACTCCGTGCAGCACCGGCCCGCACCTTCGCCACGCCCGGAAGGAGAAACCCATGGGACAGCGTACGCCTCTGTATGACCTTCATCTCGCCCTCGGCGCGAAGATGGTCGATTTTGGCGGTTGGGATATGCCTCTGCATTACGGCTCGCAGGTCGAGGAACACCATCAGGTGCGCCGCGATTGCGGGGTTTTCGATGTATCCCACATGACCGTGATCGATGTCAGCGGCGGGCAGGCCAAGGCCTGGCTCCAGCATTTGCTGGCCAACGACGTCGAACGCCTGCACAGCCCCGGCCGTGCCTTGTACAGCACCATGCTCAATGAACGTGGCGGCATCGTCGACGACATGATCGTCTATCGCCTCGAGGACGGTTATCGCCTGGTGGTCAACGCCTCCACCCGCGATCAGGACCTGGCGTGGATGCAGGCGCACCTCGACGGCTTCGATGTGCAGCTCAACGAGCGCTCCGAGCTGGCGATGCTGGCCATTCAAGGCCCCCATGCCCGACACAAAATCTCCGAACTGGTCACCCAGTCTCGCGGCAACCTGATCCAGTTGCTCAAGCCGTTCGAAGGCCAGCCTGACGGTGACTGGTTCATCGCACGTACCGGCTACACCGGCGAAGACGGTCTGGAAATCATTTTGCCGGCCAGTCAGGCACCGGGTTTCTTCAACGATCTGGTGGGTGCGGGCATCTCGCCGATTGGCCTTGGCGCACGGGATACGCTGCGTGTCGAAGCCGGCATGAACCTGTACGGTCAGGACATTCATCAAGATGTTTCGCCGCTGGCCTCGAACATGGCCTGGAGCATTGCCTGGGAGCCGGCCTCTCGCCAGTTCATCGGCCGGGGCGCTCTGGAAGCTGAACGGGCAGGGGGCGTACAACACAAACTGGTGGGGCTGGTCCTTGAGGAGCGTGGGGTTTTGCGCGCTCATCAGGTGGTCCGCATCGCCAATGTTGGCGAAGGAGAGATCACCAGTGGTAGTTTCTCTCCTACGCTTAGCAAGTCGATTGCACTGGCGCGCGTGCCAATGGCGACTGCCGACCGCGCAGAAGTGGAAATCCGTGGCAAGTGGTACCCGGTCCGAGTGGTCAAACCGACCTTCGTACGCCATGGCAAAACCTTGATTTAACCTTTTCTGGCGGGCAACGACCGCTGACAATTTTCTTGAGGACACAGAATATGAGCGATATCCCTGCCGACCTGCGTTTTGCCGAAAGTCACGAATGGGCCCGTCTGGAAGCCGATGGCACCGTCACTGTGGGCATCAGCGATCACGCTCAGGAAGCCTTGGGCGATGTGGTGTTCGTTGAGCTGACTGAAGTAGGAAACGTCTTTGCAGCTGGTGATCAATCCGGCGTGGTTGAGTCGGTCAAAGCTGCGTCCGACATCTACTCCCCGGTTGCCGGTGAAGTGATTGCGATCAACGAAGAGCTGAGCGCCAATCCGGAACTGCTCAACTCCGACCCGTACGGTGCCTGGATCTTCAAGCTCAAGCCAAGCAACACCGCCGATCTGGACAAGCTGCTTGATGCGGCTGGCTACAAGGCCGCCATCGGCGAGTAAACATCGCCAAAAGCGGATCCGCTACAAGAGCGCCGCGTTTTCCTTGCCTGGAGAACGCGGCGTTTTTCGTTCAATGCCGTGCGATGAAGTCTTGCTGTGACGGTTTGCTGACCAATCATGCCGCCATTGCTACCGCTTTGTTTACCCTGGCATGAAGCGCCGTTATCTGGTCGTCTGTCAGACGTGTTGCCGGTTCGCCCGGAACCCAAACACCGCTGTCGTTGTAAGTGATTGTTTTGGTCTCTCCGTCATTGACCGTGACGACGTAAGAGTTAGATACATTTCCGGCGATTAAAGACCCCGCCGCCTGGGCTGTGCCGAACCATAGTTGGAACTGGTTTTTTGGTGTCATGGTGGTTGCACCGATGCTCATGCCGCCTGAACAGTTCACCCAAATACTGTTACCTTTGGAGTCCAG
Organism: Pseudomonas sp. BF-RE-21; assembly: GCF_019947305.1. NCBI lineage: Bacteria > Pseudomonadati > Pseudomonadota > Gammaproteobacteria > Pseudomonadales > Pseudomonadaceae > Pseudomonas > Pseudomonas sp. BF-RE-21. Next base: position 89,404 of record NZ_JAGYGF010000001.1, read on the forward strand.
CAATATTTCGCTTGGATTGGCCAGTAGTTGGTTGTTGATTAAAATATCTCCAGAGACACCGCCATTTGTGGCAGGGCTAAATACGCCATATTCATCGAGTGTCGTTTTTTGTCCCGTATTGATAGGAAGGTTTTTGCCTCCCGAGGTAAATGTAATATCGCCTTGTTGTATTGGGGAGTTTGTAAAATTGACCATAAAAGAGTTGCTGGATATGTCGAATGTGTTTTTGTATTGATAGCTGGGCTGGCCTGTTGTGGCTTTGGCGGGCTTTGCTAACCATATGGCGGTAAAGCTGTTATTTACCATTTTTGCAAGGTAGAGGCTGTAATTGTTGGTTTTCTGGGCGATCAGTTGTGCCTCTTCGATATAAACAATAATTTGCTGTTCGCTCATGGCTGTTTTCCATTCGGTCCGGTATTTCTACCGCGTTGCTAGTGTCAATAAAAAACCCTGTAGATCCAGGATTTACAGGGTTTTTTGAACATGTCTGCGCGTTCAAGACTGTCAACGGTAAAACGAAAGGCTTTCAGTCCATTGTGCAAACGGTGCTCGATCCACCCTCCATACTATGCCGCTACTTTGATCCCCACCCGGGCATGCAGCGCCGCGACTTCCTTGTCGCTGAGGCGGTTGGCCGGCTCGCCAGTCACCCAGTCGCCACTGTCGTTATAGGTGAGGGTGATGCTGCCTCCATTCTGCAAGGTTGCCACATAGGCATTGGATAGGTTTTGGGCAATCAGTGAGCCAGTTTCTTGAAGGTTTCCGAACCACAGTTGGTATTGGTCTTTGGGTGTCAGCGTTGCGGTGCCGATGTTCATGCCGCTCTGGCGATTTACCCAGATATTATTGCCATCGGAATCCAGCAGTATCTGGTGGGGATTGCCTTGGAGTTTATTGTTGATAAGAATATCTGACTTCACGCCGCCGTTTTGGGCCGGTGAAAAAACACCGTTTTGATCCAGTGTTGTAATCTGGCCGGTACTGATGGGCAGGTTTTTTCCGCCGGAAGTGAAGGTGACATCGCCTTGTTGAACCGGATCGTTCGTGAAGTTGACATTGAAGGATGGTGTCGTGATATCGAATGTGTTGCGGTATTGATAGCTAGGATTACGAACGGTGGCCACAGCACCTTTTGATTGCCAGATAACAGTAAAATCATTATTTACCTTTTTGGCCAGGTAAAGACTGTAGTTGTTTTCTTTTTGTGCAATCAGTTGCTGTTCTTCAATATACAAAATTATTTGTTGGCTGCTCATTTTTGAACTCCATTTCGAATAAAGCGTAGCTTGGGTTGTTTGTAACTGGGTAGTGGCTTTTTGGTTCCGTTGCCCAGTCCTCAACAAACATAGCATGCGGATTATTGTGCTATAGATCTATTGGCTATGGTTTGATTCTATCTATCGCGATTGGTTTTTTAAGAATTTGACTGTTTTAATAAGTGTCGGCTTTTCACCTATTTGCAAGCGCCGTTGCGCGGGTACTTATGAAGAGTTTTATTTTTGGCGAGTAAGAATAACTATATATAACTATCGGCGATGCATATATCGCTGGAATGAAAGAGTCTGAAGAGACTTGGCGTGTTTTGAATGCATCAGGGACGGGCCGCGTCCAAAGGCGCCATGCCGCGCGCAGGGGAGCTATGCTGGTTTGACCGTGTTGCATCGACGTTGAGCGCCAGTCAAGAGAGAGCCCGTCATGTCCCAGTTGCCGTCCTTGAGTCAGTTACGCGACCCCAATGCCTTCCTTCGCCGTCACCTCGGGCCCGATGCCGCCGAGCAGCAGGCGATGCTCGACAGCCTCGGCGTTGGTAGCCGCGTCGAGCTGATCGAGCAGACGGTGCCGCCGGGAATCCGACTTAACCGGGCGCTAGACCTGCCCCCCGCCCTCGACGAACAGGCCGCGTTGGCCAAGCTGCGTGGCTACGCCGAGCAGAACCAGGTCTGGACCAGCCTGATCGGCATGGGCTACCACGGCACGCTGACGCCGACCGTCATTTTGCGCAATGTCCTGGAAAACCCCGGTTGGTACACCGCCTACACGCCTTATCAACCCGAGATTGCCCAAGGTCGGCTCGAAGCGCTGCTGAACTTCCAGCAATTGACCATCGACCTCACGGGTCTGGAACTGGCCAATGCCTCGCTGTTGGACGAGGCCACGGCGGCGGCGGAAGCCATGGCTCTGGCCAAGCGTGTCGCCAAGTCCAGGAGCAATCTGTTCTTCGTCGATGAAAACTGTCATCCGCAGACCATCTCCGTGGTGCAGACCCGGGCCGCAGGTTTCGGTTTCGAGCTGATCATCGACGCTGTGGATAACCTGAAACAGCACCAGGTATTCGGCGCGCTGCTGCAGTATCCCGACACCCACGGCGAGATTCGTGATCTGCGTCCGTGGATTGATCACCTGCACGCCCAGCAAGCCCTGGCCTGCGTCGCCACCGATCTGCTGAGCCTGCTGTTGCTGACGCCGCCGGGAGAATTGGGCGCCGACGTGGTGTTCGGTTCGTCCCAGCGGTTTGGCGTGCCCATGGGTTACGGCGGCCCCCACGCGGCGTTTTTTGCCAGTCGCGATGAATACAAACGAGCGATTCCGGGGCGAATCATCGGCGTCTCGAAAGACGCGCGCGGCAACATTGCGTTGCGCATGGCCCTGCAAACCCGTGAGCAACACATCCGCCGGGAGAAGGCCAACTCGAACATCTGCACCGCCCAAGTACTGCTGGCCAATATCGCCAGTTTCTACGCGGTCTACCACGGTCCGGAGGGGCTGAAGCAGATTGCCCAGCGTGTTCACCGGCTGACCTGCATCCTCGCCGCGGGTCTGGAGCGTCGCGGCATTAGCCGCCTGAACAAACACTTCTTCGACACGTTGACGCTGGAGGTCGGTGGCACTCAAACCGCAATCATCGAAAGCGCGCAGGCCGCGCAGATCAACCTGCGGATTCTGGGGCGCGGGCAATTGGGCCTCAGCCTCGACGAAACCTCTGACGAAAGCACCGTGGCGAAGTTGTTCGATGTCTTTCTGGGTGCCGATCATGGGCTCAACGTCGACGAACTGGACGCTGAAACCCTGCCTTCCGGCATTCCTGACGGGCTGCTGCGCACTTCGCCTTACTTGCGTCATCCAGTGTTCAGCGCCCATCACAGCGAAACCGAAATGCTGCGTTACCTCAAGCAACTGGAGAACAAGGACCTGGCGCTCAACCAATCGATGATTCCGCTCGGCTCTTGCACCATGAAGCTCAACGCCACCAGCGAAATGATCCCCATCACTTGGCCGCAATTCGCCAACTTGCACCCCTTTGTGCCGAAAGAGCAGGCGGCCGGTTATACGCTGATGATCGAAGAGCTGGAGCGCTGGCTCTGCGCGATCACCGGTTTCGATGCGATCTGCATGCAGCCCAACTCGGGTGCCCAGGGCGAGTACGCCGGGTTGCTGGCGATTCGCAAATACCACGAGAGTCGGCATCAAGGCGGGCGGGATATCTGTCTGATCCCGTCCTCGGCCCACGGCACCAACCCCGCTTCAGCGCAGATGGCCGGAATGCGCGTGGTGATCGTCGAATGTGACGAGGCGGGCAACGTCGATCTGGAAGATCTGAAAGGCAAGGCTGCTGAGGCGGGCGACAAACTCGCCTGCCTGATGGCGACGTACCCTTCGACCCACGGCGTGTACGAGGAAGGCATCAGCGAGATCTGTGAAGTTATCCACAGTCACGGCGGTCAGGTGTACATGGATGGCGCCAACCTCAATGCGCAAGTCGGGTTGGCGCGGCCGGCGGACATTGGTGCCGACGTTTCCCATATGAATTTGCACAAGACCTTCTGCATTCCCCACGGCGGTGGCGGGCCCGGCATGGGGCCGATTGGCGTGCGGGCGCACCTGGCGCCGTTCGTGGCCAACCACCCGGTAGTGGCGATTGACGGCCCGCTGCCGGAGAACGGCGCAGTCAGCGCAGCGCCCTGGGGCAGCGCGAGCATTTTGCCGATCAGCTGGATGTACATCGCGATGATGGGGCCGCAATTGGCGGACGCCAGCGAAGTGGCGATCCTCGCCGCGAATTACCTCGCGCAGCATTTGTCGGGGGCGTTCCCGGTGCTCTACACCGGGCGTAACGAGCGTGTGGCCCACGAATGCATCCTTGATCTGCGGCCGCTCAAAGTGCTGACCGGCATCAGCGAAGAGGACGTCGCCAAGCGCCTGATGGACTACGGCTTTCATGCGCCGACCATGTCCTTTCCGGTACCGGGCACCTTGATGGTCGAGCCGACCGAAAGTGAATCGAAGGCGGAACTGGACCGCTTTATCGGGGCGATGCTGAGTATCCGCGCGGAAATCACCGAAGTGCAAAACGGCAATTGGCCGGCGGAAGACAATCCGCTGAAACGGGCGCCGCACACCTTGGCCGACATCACCGGGGTTTGGGAGCGGCCCTACACCATCGAACAGGGCGTCACGCCGGACGCGCACACCAAGGCGCATAAATATTGGCCGGTGGTGAATCGTGTCGATAACGTCTACGGCGACCGGAACCTGTTTTGCGCGTGTGTACCGGTGGACGACTACCGCTGAAACACACACGGCCCTGTAGGAGCGAGGCTTGCCCGCGAAAGCGTCTTAACATCCAACATTTATGTTGACTGACATGACGCTTTCGCGGGCAAGCCTCGCTCCTACAGGGGTTTTGTGTTGCCCATAAAAAATGCCGCTCATGTGAGCGGCATTTTTGTTCAGCCGTAAATCTTACTTCGACGCGACGGCATTCTTCGCCAGGATCGCATTCGCCAGTTCCATATCCGTGGCCTGCAGGCCCGGGTTGTCGGCGCGGACTTTCTGCATTGCGGCTTCCAGATAGGGGCCGCGAATAGCGCCGTCACTGGCGACAAAGCTGCCGGCGTCGTCCTGGGCGGCGACGATCAGCTTTTGATCCCTGGAGGTCAGGTAGGACGAACCGGTGGTGGCACCGGAAGTAAGGACGTTACGCCAAAAGCTGTCATCAGCCATCGCCGAACCGACTGGAAGGGACAACACGGCGAGGGTAGCAACAGCAAGTTTGAAACGCATGATGGGTGACTCCACTGGGTTAACTACGCGGGGTTGGATTGCCAATGACCCTGCCGAGTTCCATCACGGTCGCAGCTACTTTTGTTCACTCTGCGGCGTCACCCGCAGCACCTCCTCGATCGTCGTCAAACCCGCCGCCACCTTCTGTGCGCCCGACAGTCGCAAGCTGCGCATGCCTTCCTTGAACGCCTGGCGCCGTATCGCCAGCAAGTCGGTGTCGGGGTTGATCAGCGCTTTGAGGCCATCCGTCAGTTGCATGATTTCGTACACCCCGGCGCGGCCGCGATAGCCGGTGTCGCGGCATTCCAGGCAACCGATGGCGCGTTGCGCATTGCCGGGCAACGGCGCTTGCCAGGGTTTGGTCAGGGTTTGCCAGTCTTCTTCACTCAGGGTCAGCGGGGCCTTGCAGTGCGGGCACAACGTACGGACCAGCCGCTGCGCCATGACGCCGAGCACCGTGGCCTTGATCAGGTAATGCGGCACGCCCAGTTCCAGCAGGCGGCTGATGGCGCTGGGCGCGTCATTGGTGTGCAGCGTCGATAGCACCAGGTGGCCGGTGAGCGCGGCTTGAATCGCCATTTCGGCCGTCTCCAGGTCCCGGATCTCGCCGATCATGATGATGTCCGGGTCTTGCCGCATCAGTGCGCGCACGCCGGCAGCGAAGGTCAGGTCGATGTTGTGCTGGACCTGCATCTGGTTGAAGGCCGGCTCGACCATCTCGATCGGGTCTTCGATGGTGCAGAGGTTGACCTCCGGCGTCGCCAGTTTTTTCAGCGTGGTGTAAAGCGTGGTGGTCTTGCCCGAACCGGTCGGGCCGGTCACGAGGATGATGCCGTTGGGCTGGCTCGTCATGTCCTGCCAGCGGCGCAGGTCTTCGGCGGAAAACCCAAGCTGATCGAAATCCTTGAGCAGCACTTCCGGGTCGAAAATCCGCATGACCATTTTTTCGCCGAACGCCGTCGGCAACGTCGACAGCCGCAGTTCGACTTCGCCGCCATCCGGGGTCTTGGTTTTGACCCGGCCGTCCTGGGGTTTGCGTTTTTCCGCGACGTTCATCCGCCCCAGGCTCTTCAGGCGACTGACAATCGCCATGGTCACCTGCGGCGGGAATTGATAGACGTTGTGCAACACGCCGTCGATGCGAAAACGCACCGTGCCTTGCTCGCGTCGGGGCTCGATGTGGATATCGCTGGCGCGTTGCTGGAAAGCGTACTGGAACAGCCAGTCGACGATATTGACGATGTGCGCATCGTTGGCGTCCGGCTCCTGATCGCTGGCACCGAGGTTGAGCAGTTGTTCGAAATTGCCCAGGGTGCTGGTTTGATGATCGTTGTTGGTTGCGCCGCTGACCGATTTGGCCAGGCGAAAGAACTCCACGCTGAAGCGCTGGATATCCACCGGGTTGGCCACCACCCGTTTGATCGGCAGCTTCAACACATGGGTCAGGTCGGCTTCCCAACCCTTGACGTATGGCTGGGCGCTGGCCACGGTCACGGCGTCGCGATCGATGGACACCGCGAGAATCTTGTGGCGCTGGGCGAAGGCATAGGACATCAGCGGCGTAACGGCCGCGACGTTGATTTTCAGCGGATCGATGCGCAGATAAGGCTGACCGGCCTGCTGCGACAGCCACAGGGTCAGGCTTTCCAGATCGAGGTGTTTGCCGGGACGGCTGAGGTCATCCAGCTGTTGGCTGGCGATGAACTCCAGCGGGTGCATCTGGCCATTGGCGGCGTGACGGCGGCGGGCATTCAGTGCGTGCTCGGCCGAATCCTGGCTGATAAAGCCCTGGGCGACCAACTCGCGCAGCAAATCATTGAGATCCAGCCAGCGGTCCTGAAAGGCAAGTTGAACGGACATGCGGGCTCCTCGTGAACAACAGTTCGCAAAGGATAGTCGTGGACCCACCGACCGTTGGGCCACTACCCGACGAATCCGTATCGGGTTTTTTCAGCCCGTCGCCTGAGCGGCTTCAGCCCACGCAGAATCAGACGTTTGCAGGTCCACCGAGCAGACGCTGATCAGGTTACGCAGTTTTTCCGCGATCACTTGAGCGCGGTGCCAGCTCAGTCCATCCATGACGATGTCGATCGCCAGCAGATCGTCCGTGCGCTGCACGTTGACCTGTTGCGGCGTCAGGAACTGCAACGCGAACAGGTTGAGCGCGCGACACAGCAAGTCCGGTTCGGCTTCGGCCAGCAGTTGGTAGTGCACGCGACACTGAGCGTTGCTGGCGTTCCAGACATCGGCGCGGGTAGGCGAGGTGTTCACGGCTTCAAGATACGGCATGGTCGGTCTCCAAAATCACTGGAGGAATTTTTACATTCGATGCCGGGCATTTCTTATCTATGATGGGGCTAATTAACGATTTATCGAATCATACGATTCAACAAGACATCGATTATAGGTTTTTCTATGCAATGCGAACTGGATGGCTATGACCGCAAGATTCTCGCGTTGCTGCAAGAGGACGCTTCGCTCTCCAGCGCGCAGATCGCCGAGCAGGTGGGGCTCTCGCAGTCGCCGTGCTGGCGGCGGATTCAGCGGATGAAGGAGGAGGGGATCATTCGTGGTCAAGTGACGCTGCTGGACCGCAAGAAAATCGGGCTCAACACGCAGATCTTTGCCGAGGTAAAACTCAACGCGCACGGGCGTTCGAACTTCACTGAGTTCACCGAGGCGATTCGCGGTTTTCCCGAAGTGCTGGAGTGTTATGTGCTGATGGGATCGGTGGATTTCTTGTTGCGTATTGTCACGGCGGACATCGAGGCGTATGAGCGGTTTTTCTTTGAGAAGCTGTCGATGGTGCCGGGGATTCAGGAGGTGAACTCGATTGTGGCGTTGTCGGAGATCAAGTCGACGACGAGTTTGCCGGTCTGAGATTTAGCGGTGAATGCACGGGCCTCTTCGCGGGCAAGCCTCGCTCCTACAGGATCTGCACAGTACCTGTAGGAGCGAGGCTTGCCCGCGAAGGCGGTTTTACATACGCAGCAGCATTTTCCAGGCACGATTCTGATAAACGGCAATCGCCTGCTGCTTACGCGCATCCAGCAATTCATCGGTGATCGGCTCGTTAGCCAGCAACGCCAACTGTTTCAGCTCGCCGTACAGTCGATCCATTTCCGGGACCTCCAGCACGTTGCGCGCATGGTGCAACCAGGATTGGATGCGCTCGATGCGCGGCAGTTGCTCGGCCAGATCTTCCGGCTGCTGCTGGTAACGCTGCAATTGCAGGGACGTCGCTTCTTCACCGAGCAAGCGCGGCAACCAGCTACCCAGTTGCGCAGCTCCCTGGCGATTGCCGCGAACATTACGATCGGCCGCCCAGGTGCGGGCCAGCAGCCAGCGCGAGGTGTTCAGCGAGAACAGGCCCCAGCGTGGGTCTTCGAGTTCTTCGAGGAACTGCTCCGGCGCGGCTTTGCGCACGTCTTCGTCGTCCAGACCGGCTTGAACCAGCGGACGCCAGTCTTCAAGCAAGGCATCCAGGGCGAGACGCAGGTCGTGCGTCGATTGACGCGGCGCGGCCTGGCCAAGGCTGCTCAGCAGGGCGCGCAATTCAGCAAGATTTTCGACCCAGTCCTGCAACAGACGCCAGTGGCCATTGAAGCGATATTGCTCGGCCAGACGCTGGCTGCTGCTCAGCAAGTGCCAGCTCAACGCGGCGAACGCGTCGTCCAGCGGCATTTCGGCGCTGATCTGCGGGGCCGGCAGGCTCAACGAATAGCTGTTGGCGTCGTACAAGCGATAACCGCGTTCGGCCTTGCTGATGTCACACGGCATCAGGGCGAGGGTCGCGGCCAGTTCGGCGGCCAACTCCAGCAATGCAGCCGGTTCACCTTCGCGCAGTTCCAGTTCCAGCTCGCAGATTTCTTCTTTCTGCTTGCCGACCACCACGTGGCCCAGGTCCAGCGCGGCTTCGATGACCACTTTGGTCTTGCCACGGCCCCAGGCGATTTCAGCGCGTTCGCGGACGAAATCGGTGGTGAAGATCGGCTTCAGGGTTTTCTTGTCCAGCTCGGCCAGCTCTTCAGGCCAGCATTCGCCGTCGAGTTTTTTCACGTCGAGCTTGGCTTTGGGCAGGTTCCAGTCGTATTCGTTACGCTCGGACAAACCGGCGACGCTCTGGCCACGGGTCTTGAGGGTCTGAATGACTTCTTCGCCGTCCTTGCGCAGGCGCAGGGCAACCTTGGCGCGGGCCAGGTCGCGCTCAGGCGTGTCGAAGTACTGGTTCATCAGTTCACGGCGTTCCCAGCCACTTTTGTTGCGTTTTTTCAGGAGCGGGTGCTCGCGCAGTGCGGCGAGGGTTTCGCGGCTGACGCGGAGTTTGATTTCAGTTTCTTTCTGCATGGCCGGAAAATCCAGGATCGGGAGCGCAGCCGGGGGAATGTGTGGCTGCCAAGGTCGTGCAGTGTACAGCACTGCTCAGGCCTACGCGCCGCGACGGTTTATTCCTGTCACCGGATGGTTCTATGATGGACTTCAATTCGGGAGTTGGAGTCAGCGATGCCGTTGCCGTCGATGAAAGATCAGTTCGCTGCGCTGATTGCCGCACCATCGGTCAGTTGCACTCAGGCCAGCCTCGATCAGACCAACCGTCCGGTGATCGATTTGCTGGCGACGTGGCTCGGTGATCTGGGTTTTGCCTGCGATATCCAGCAGGTCAGCCCTGGCAAATTCAACCTGCTGGCCAGTTTTGGTTCCGGCCCCGGCGGTCTGGTGCTCGCCGGGCACAGTGACACGGTGCCGTTCGATGGCGCGTTGTGGCAGACCGATCCGCTGAAGCTGACCGAAGTCGATGGCCGCTGGGTCGGGCTGGGCAGTTGCGACATGAAAGGCTTTTTTGCCCTCGCCATCGAAGCCGTCCTGCCGTTGCTCGACCAGCCGTTCAAACAACCGTTGCTGATCCTCGCCACTTGCGACGAAGAAAGCTCGATGTCCGGCGCGCGTGCCTTGGCCGAAGCAGGACGCCCGTTGGGCCGAGCGGCAGTGATCGGCGAGCCGACCGGGCTCAAACCGATCCGCATGCACAAAGGCATCATGATGGAGCGCATCGACATTCTCGGTCAGAGCGGCCATTCCTCCGATCCGCGCCTGGGCCATAGCGCCCTCGAAGCCATGCATGATGCGATTGGCGAATTGCGCGGCCTGCGCCTGCTGTGGCAACGTGAATTCCGCAATCCGCAGTTCGGCGTGCCAACACCGACCATGAACTTCGGCTGCATCCATGGCGGGGATAACCCCAACCGGATTTGCGGTCAGTGTTCGCTGGAGTTCGACCTGCGTCCGTTGCCGGGCATGGACCCCAAGGTGCTGCGCGCGGAGATTCTGCAGAAACTCCAGCCGGTTGCCGAGCGCCATCAGGTGAAGATCGATTACGCGCCGCTGTTCCCTGAAGTGCCGCCCTTCGAGCAGGCCGAAGACGCTGAATTGGTCCGCATCGCGGAGCAGCTCACCGGTCATCGCGCCGAAGCAGTGGCGTTCGGGACGGAAGCGCCTTATCTTCAACGCCTTGGCTGCGAAACACTAGTGCTGGGCCCGGGTGACATCGCGTGTGCGCACCAACCGGGGGAATACCTCGAAATGTCACGTTTGCAGCCTACCGTGCATCTATTACGACAGTTGATTGAACATTACTGCCTGAAGGCCACATAACCTGTAGGAGCCAGCTTGCTGGCGATGAACGATGACGCGGTTCACCTGATGGACCGCGCCGTATGGATCGCCAGCAAGCTGGCTCCTACAGGTAAATAACCGATGTTTAAACCCGTATTCATGAGGAGAGCGCGCGTGTCGCCAAGCCTGTTCCGACGATAACCATCAGCCCGCTGTGCGTTTTCTGTTTCGCCCATTTTTTGGCTGCTATTTATTACAGGCCCAGGTTCATGCCCGAATACGTTAATTGGCTTCGTCACGCTTCGCCTTACATCAATGCCCACCGCGATTGCACCTTCGTCGTCATGCTGCCCGGCGACGGCGTGGAGCATCCGAACTTCGGCAACATCGTCCACGACCTGGTGCTGCTGCACAGCCTTGGCGTGCGACTGGTGCTGGTTCACGGTTCCCGTCCACAAATTGAAACCCGTCTCGCGGCACGCGGCCTGACCCCGCATTACCACCACGGCATGCGCATCACCGATGCCGCGACCCTTGAGTGTGTGATCGATGCGGTCGGCCAGTTGCGTATCGCCATCGAAGCGCGCCTGTCCATGGACATGGCTTCGTCGCCGATGCAGGGCTCGCGCCTGCGAGTGGCCAGCGGCAACCTGGTGACCGCACGGCCGATCGGCGTGCTCGAAGGCGTCGACTATCACCACACCGGCGAAGTGCGCCGGGTTGATCGCAAGGGCATCAATCGCCTGCTGGACGAGCGCTCCATCGTGCTGCTGTCGCCGCTGGGCTACTCGCCGACCGGTGAGATTTTCAACCTCGCTTGCGAAGACGTCGCCACCCGCGCGGCCATCGACCTGGGTGCCGATAAACTGTTGCTGTTCGGCGCGGACCTGGGCTTGATCGATGAAAACGGTCGTCTGGTGCGCGAACTGCGCCCGCAACAAGTGCCGGCGCATTTGCAGCGTCTGGGCAGCAACTATCAGGCGGAACTGCTGGATGCGGCGGCTGAAGCCTGCCGTGGCGGCGTGGCGCGCAGCCATATTGTCAGTTACGCCGAAGACGGCGCGCTGCTGACCGAACTGTTCACCCGTGACGGCGGCGGTACGCTGGTGGCACAGGAGCAATTCGAGGTCGTGCGCGAGGCCGCGATTGAAGACGTTGGTGGTTTGCTGGACTTGATCAGCCCGCTGGAAGAGCAGGGGATTCTGGTGCGGCGTTCCCGCGAAGTGCTGGAGCGTGAGATCGAGCAGTTCAGCGTGGTCGAGCGCGAAGGCATGATCATCGCTTGCGCGGCGCTGTATCAGATTGCCGATTCGGATGCCGGGGAGTTGGCGTGTCTGGCGGTGAACCCGGAATACCGTCATGGCGGTCGCGGGGATGAGCTGCTGGAGCGCATTGAAACCCGTGCCCGTGCTCAGGGATTGAAGACGCTGTTTGTCCTGACTACCCGTACGGCTCACTGGTTCCGCGAGCGCGGGTTTGTGCCGAGCAGCGTCGAGCGCCTGCCGTCGGCGCGGGCGTCGCTGTACAACTATCAGCGTAATTCGAAGATCTTCGAAAAAACCTTGTAACCCGGACCCTGTGGGAGCGAGGCTTGCCCGCGAAGGCGGCCTCAAATTCAACATATGTGTCGGCAGGTATGGCCTCTTCGCGGGCAAGCCTCGCTCCTACGGGGAACGGTGTGTTACTCGGTGACGAATTTCGCACTGACATACGGCGAATAGTCCGGCAGCACCGTCTCAACCTTGCCTTGTTCCTTCAAGAACTTCGCCGTCTCACCAATCGCCTTCGCCGTGCCGCCCTCCAGCAGCGCGGTGGTTTGTTGCGCCTTGGCGTCCGGGAATGCAGAACCGGCCAGCAGTTCCGGTACATCGGCGGCATTGGCACCGGTCAGTTTGGCGATTTTCTGTACCGGCACCGAATCCGCAGTCCAGCTGTCTTTATGTGCCGCATAGTCGGCGAACGAGTCCAGCGTCACCTTGGCGAACTTGGCGACGACGTCTGGATGTTTCTCGGCGTAATCCTTGCGCGCTACCCACACTTCAAAAGTCGGCGCACCCCACTGACCCACCTGTGCGGCGTCAGTCAACGTCTTGCCAGTCTTGCGAATTTCCCCCAGGGCGGGCGACCAGACGAACGCACCGTCGATGTCCCCACGCTTCCAGGCGGCAGCGATTTCCGCTGGTTGTAGGTTCACCACTTTGACTTTCGAGGCGTCGAGGCCCCAGTGCTTCAAGGCGCCGAGCAAGCTGTAGTGAGAGGTTGAAACGAACGGTGTGGCGATGGTCTTGCCGATCAGATCTTCCGGTTTATCGATGCCGCTGCCGTTGCGTACCACCAACGCTTCGGCGGCGTTGATCTGGGCAGAAACGATAAACGCGACGATCGGCAAATTGCGCGAGGCGGCCGCGGCCAGTGGGCTTGAACCGAGGTTGCCAATCTGTACGTCGCCCGAGGCGATGGCGGTTACTACTTCCGGTCCACTGTTGAAACGACGCCAGTCAATTTTTTGGCCGATGGTTTTCTCGTAGAGTCCATCCGCCTGGGGGACTTTGCTGGGGTCTATTCCGGTTTGATAGCCGACGGTGAGGTTCGCGGCATGGGCGGAAAAAGAAAATAATACCGATACACAAACTGTAACAATTGGGTTGGATAGTGCGCGCTTGGTCGTCATGGCGTAGGCCTTATCGATAGGAATTGTTGCGGAATTGCTTCCAAACCTAATCGATCTAAAAAACGCCTAATAAATACCATTTAGGAATTAGCTTATGAGCTGGCCGCTCTAGTCCGCGGGGCAGCAAACGGTGAGCAAAATTCCTAAACGGTATTAGAAAAGAATCCATTCATTCTTTTCAGGTTTATGACGAAATCATGACCCTGCACGGACCAAAAAACGGGGATTAGACCATGGTCGTAGACACACATGGTTACGATTGACTTGTGGGTCACGCTCTGGCGCTAATCGCGCATCTTAGGACTTGGGACATTGATTCCGGGCCAGGAATACAAGAATTAGAGACGAGAGGAGTTTAACAATGAACAAGTCCACCTTGGCGCTGGCCGTGGCCCTAGGGGTTATGGCGCAGCAGGCAGGCGCCGCCGGTTTCATCGAAGACAGCAAGGCTTCCGTCAGTTCGCGTACCTATTATTTCGACGCCGATGTCCGTGAAGGCGCCAAGACCCCAGCTAACCGTCAGCGCGAAGCCGCTGAAGGCCTCAAATTTGATTACCAGTCGGGCTTCACCCAAGGTGTCGTAGGTTTCGGTATCGATGCCCAGGCATTGGTCGGTATCCATCTGGACGGCGGCAAGGGCCATCACCCGGACAATAACTCCTTCAGCCCTAGCGATACCGACGGTTCGGCAGAGAGTTCGTGGAGCCGCGTGGCGGGCAACGTCAAGGCACGCTTCTCGAAGACAGAGGCCCACTACGGTGGTGCCCTGCAGCCAAACATGCCGATCCTGATCGCGAACGACAGTCGCGTACTGCCGCAAACCTTTGAAGGTGGCACCATCACCTCGAAGGAAATCGACAACGTGACCTTCAACGTAGGTCAGCTGGAGCACGCGACTGGTCGCGCATCCAGCAACAGCACCGGCCTGTCTGTGGCTGGCGCTACTCAGGACAGCAATCAGTTCCGTTATGCCGGTGCGGACTGGAAAGTCACCAAAGACCTGATGCTGCAGTACTACCACGCGAACCTGGAAGACTTCTACAAGCAGGACTTCCTCGGCCTGGTGCACGTCTACCCGATCGCACCCAACCAGTCGTTCAAGACCGACCTTCGTTATTTCGACAGCAGCTCCGACGGCAAGAACGGTCAGGCTGGCTACCAATTCAACAACAACGGTGGTTTCGCCAAGAACAAGGGCGAGGTCGATAACAAGACCTGGAGTGCCACGTTCACCTACACCCTGGGCGGCAACGCGTTCCTGCTCGGGCATCAGCGTGTCAACGATGACGGCGGCTTCGTCTTCTTGAACCAGGGCAACGTTGTCGATGGCAACGGTCGCAACGAAGGTGGTGGCGGCGCCAGCTTCTACTCGTTCACCGATGCCACTGTGGGCAGCTTTATCCGTGCCGGTGAAAACACCACGTACGGTCAGTACACCTATGACTTCGCGTCTTTGGGTGTACCAGGCTTGAAAGCTTCGGCTGCTTACTTGTATGGCCGGGATATCAAGACCGTCAGCGGCGCGGGTGAAGACCTGAACGAGCGGGAAACCGACTTGCGCGTAGACTATGTGATTCAAACCGGTCCACTTAAAGGGTTTGGCACGACGGTGCGTCACGGTGCTTATCGTGGCAACACCAACGCTGACCAAGACCAGACCCGTCTGATCTTCAACTACACCTACAGCTTCTTGTAAGAGATTTCGCAAAAGAGCCTCGCCGTTTGGCGGGGCTTTTTTGTGTTTTTTTCACATATGCCAATTAGGTATTACTTAGGAATTTATTATTCTTTTTGGCTTTTAAAATAAAGCCCTAAAGTGCATCCCGCCGGGGCCGATATCGAGTGTCCCGTAGCGATTAAAATGCCGCTTTTTATTCCCGCACGGCATGAAAAAGAATGAAATAAATGTATTTACGTTTACCATGCCGGCCCATTCGCCGCGCTTAGACCCTTGACTTAGACACATCAGTTGAGTGGCGCGCGGATTGCGGTTGGCGGTATCCGCACATTTCAGGATCCAGGGCATTCGACTCAGGACCGAAAAAATTAGAAACGAGAGGAGCGAAACAATGAACAAGTCCACCTTGGCCCTGGCTGTGGCCGTAGGGGTTTTGGCGCAGCAGGCAGGCGCCGCCGGTTTCATCGAAGACAGCAAAGCTACTTTGGGGCTGCGTAACTTCTACATCAACACCGATAACCGTGACGGCGCTGGTGCGAACAAAAACGAAGAATGGGGCCAAGGCTTCGATCTGCGTTTCACCTCCGGTTACACCCAAGGCACCGTCGGCTTCGGTATCGATGCTATCGGCCTGCTGGGCGTGCGTCTGGATTCCGGTGGCGGCACTAACGGTGCGACCGCTGCATCCGGGGCCAACTATGGTTCTTACGGCGGCACTGTTTTCCCAAGCAAGTCCAACGGCGAAGCGGTTGATAACTTCTCCAGCCTGGGCCTGACTGCCAAAGCCAAGATCTCCCAGACAGAATTGAAGCTGGGTACCTTGCAGCCAAAACTGCCAGTGATCGTGACCAACGACGGTCGTCTGTTGCCACAAACCTTCCAGGGTGGCCAGATCACTTCGGGCGATATCAAGGACCTTACACTGGTCGGTGGTCAGATCGAGCACGCCAAAGGTCGTAACTCCAGCAACAACGAAGAGTTGTCGATCGCTGGTGCCAACGGTCGCACTGCGGCTGGCCGCGACAGCAACAAATTCTATTACGGTGGCGGTGACTACAAAATCACCAAAGACCTGACTGCCCAGTACTACTACGGCAACCTGGAAGATTTCTACAAGCAGCACTTCCTGGGTCTGGTTCACAACTGGGCAATCGGCCCGGGCGTTCTGAAATCCGACCTGCGCTACTTCAATAGCAGCGACGACGGTGCCAACGGTCACGACTCTACCTACTACAGCACCGGCAACTACACCGCCAGTCCAAGTGGTCGCGGTAAAGTCGACAACAACCTGTACAGCGGTCTGTTCCTGTACACCGTTGCCGGTCACACCTTCGGTGGCGGTTACCAGGTCAGCAACGGCAGCAGCGACTTCCCTTGGCTGAACCAGGGTGACGGCTCGTCGGCTTACATCATCACTGACATGCAAATCCAGAAATTCGCCCGTGCCGGCGAAAAAACCTGGCAAGCACGCTACTCGTATGACTTCGCTAAAGTGGGTGTACCAGGCCTGACCGCTGGCGCTGTGTACCTCAAAGGTGACGATATCGACACCGTGGGCAGCAATGGCCGCGAGAACGCTTCGGGTCGTTCCGAGTGGGAACGCGACTTCACCCTGGCGTACGTTGTACAAGAAGGCCCGCTGAAAAACCTTGGTTTGATGTGGAAAAACGCTATGTGGCGTACCGACCTGCCGAGCACTCGTTCGCAGGACGAAAACCGCCTGATCGTCAGCTACTCGATCCCGCTGTTGTAATAGCGCTCGCGTAACCGCTGAAAAAAAGCCCCGCCCGGCATTACGCCGGGCGGGGCTTTTGCGTTTTCGGGGCGGGGTCACCCCCGTAATCCCGTCCCGAAACGTTCCCTCTTTTGCAGCGACTCAAGGCCTTCTCGAACCTTGGACGCGATAGTCGTCGCGATGACTTTGCAGGTCCAGTGAACAGATCTTTAATATTCTATTTAGGCCTAAGAATGTCTTTATTTATTCTTTTTCTAAACTCCCCAACACGAGCTACAGTTGAGTTCTACACCTACTCATCAGGAGCCCACCATGAGCATCAGACTCGGCGACATCGCACCCGACTTCGAACAGGATTCCAGCGCCGGCACCATCCGTTTCCATGAATGGCTGGGCGATAGCTGGGGCGTGCTGTTTTCCCACCCGGCGGATTTCACCCCGGTGTGCACCACCGAGCTGGGCTTCACCGCCAAGCTCAAGGATGAATTCACCCAGCGCGGGGTCAAGGCCATCGCGTTGTCGGTAGACCCGGTTGACTCGCACCACAAGTGGATCGAGGACATCAACGAAACCCAGAACACGATCGTCAACTTCCCGATCCTGGCCGACGCTGATCGCAAGGTATCGGACCTGTACGACCTGATTCACCCGAACGCCAACGACACCCTGACCGTGCGTTCGCTGTTCGTGATCGACCCGAACAAAAAGGTTCGCCTGACCATCACCTATCCGGCGAGCACCGGCCGCAACTTCCATGAAATCCTGCGGGTGATCGACTCGCTGCAACTCACCGACAACTACAAGGTGGCCACCCCGGCCAACTGGCAGGACGGTGAAGAAGTGGTGATCGTGCCGTCGCTTCAGGATCCAGAGGAAATCAAGAAGCGCTTTCCAAAGGGTTATCGCGCGGTGAAACCGTACCTGCGCCTGACGCCGCAGCCGAACAAGTAACCCGCAGCATTTTGGGCGCTGCTGAAATCGTCATCGCGAGCAGGCTCGCTCCCACAGGTAAAGCGCGATCCAATGTGGGAGCGACGGTGCGACGATTCGACCTGCTCGCGATGACGGAGTATCAGGCGCCACAGAATTCAGATTCAGCAGCATCCATAAAGCAGGGGAATTTCAGGCCGTTTTCACGGCCTGTTTTTTTGCCCGGAAGAAAGGTTTTTGCATATCTCTTAAATGCATAACCAAATGAATAAATATGATTTAAAGATATATAAATCACCTGTTAAGGTCTCTCCATCGAAGCGAGATCGCCCACTGCGAATCGCCTGCACCGTTCAAGGAATCGTCTGAATGCTGGTCGTCTCACTCGGTGGCAGTCCCAGCCAACGCTCCCGTTCCGGGGTGCTGCTGGAGCGCTCTCAACGCTGGTTGCAAGAGCAAGGTGTGGAAGTGGTGAGTTATCAGGTACGGGACTTCCCGGCCGAAGACTTGCTGCACGCACGGTTCGACAGCCCCAAGGTGATCGACCTGTTGCAACAGATTGAAAACGCCGATGGCCTGCTGATCGCCACCCCGGTGTACAAAGCGTCGTTTTCCGGCGCTCTGAAAACCGTGCTGGACCTGCTGCCCGAACGCGCCCTGGCGCACAAAGTGGTTTTGCCCATGGCCACCGGCGGCAGCATCGCTCACATGCTGGCGGTGGACTACGCACTCAAGCCAGTGCTGTCGGCATTGAAAGCCCAGGAAATGCTCCACGGGATTTTCGCTGTGGACAGCCAGATCGCTTACGGCGAAGGCAGCGTCCAGGCGCAGCTGGCGCCGGAGCTGGAACAACGACTGAATGAATCGCTGGAGCTGTTCTTCAGCGCCATGGCGCGACGGCCCAAGCCGATCGATCCGAACCTGCTGAATGATCGTTTGTTGAGTGCTCGCTGGAGCATTTAAGCCTCACCCTGACTTGATGTACTCACCTTACTCAGCCGTCAACGGTTAAGCAGGTGCAGCCAAAACCCAACTGCAAAAAGGAGAGCGCTATGCGCACTGTCATTTTGCGTCGTGGTCTGGTCGCTCTGTTTGCTGCGGCTGTAACCTTCGGCGCCATTACTCAAGCACAAGCTGAAACCC
The DNA here is from genome assembly GCF_019947305.1 of Pseudomonas sp. BF-RE-21. Classification (NCBI taxonomy): domain Bacteria; kingdom Pseudomonadati; phylum Pseudomonadota; class Gammaproteobacteria; order Pseudomonadales; family Pseudomonadaceae; genus Pseudomonas; species Pseudomonas sp. BF-RE-21. Next base: position 108,235 of record NZ_JAGYGF010000001.1, read on the forward strand.
TGCGGATCGGCTATCAAAAGTACGGCACCCTGGTGCTGCTCAAAGCCAAAGGCACCCTGGAAAAACGCCTCGCCGCCCAAGGCGTCGATGTGCAATGGACTGAATTCCCCGGCGGCCCGCAGCTGCTTGAAGGCCTGAACGTAGGCTCCATCGACTTCGGTGTCACCGGCGAAACGCCTCCGGTATTTGCTCAAGCGGCGGGCGCCGATCTGCTCTACGTCGCCTACGAACCGCCTGCGCCGCACAGCGAAGCGATCCTGGTGCCGAAGGACTCGCCGATCAAATCGGTGAAGGACCTCAAGGGCAAGAAAGTCGTGCTCAACAAAGGCTCCAACGTTCACTACCTGCTGGTCCGCGCGCTTGAAGACGCCGGCCTCAAATACACCGACATCCAGACCGTCTTCCTGCCTCCGGCCGATGCCCGCGCCGCGTTCGAGCGTGGCAGTGTCGATGCCTGGGTCATCTGGGACCCGTACCAGGCCGCCGCCGAGCAGCAGCTGCAAGCGCACACCCTGCGCGATGGCAAGGGCATCGTCGACAACCATCAGTTCTACCTGGCGACCAAGCCTTACGCACAGAAAAATCCTGAGGTGATCAAGACCCTCGTGGAAGAAGTGCGCGCCGTCGGCGAATGGTCCAAGGCCAATCCTGAAGACGTGACCAAGCAGGTCTCGCCACTGCTCGGCTTGCCGGAAGACATCACCCTGACCTCGGTGAAACGCCAGGGCTACGGCGCGTTGTTCCTGACCCCGGAAGTGGTCGCTGCGCAACAGAAAATCGCCGACAGCTTCTACCAGCTCAAGCTGATTCCGAAGCCGCTCAGCATCAAAGACGTGATCTGGACGCCGCCGGCAGCCGTTGCCAAAGCGCAGTAATTCGATTCCCCAAGGAGACCACTCCATGAGCCTCAATATCTTCTGGTTCCTGCCTACCCACGGCGACGGCCATTACCTTGGCACCGCCGAAGGCGCTCGCGCCGTTGACCACGGTTATCTGCAACAAGTCGCGCAAGCGGCGGATCGCCTGGGCTTCGGCGGGGTGCTGATTCCCACTGGACGTTCGTGCGAAGACTCGTGGCTGGTGGCTGCGTCGCTGATCCCGGTGACCCAGCGTCTGAAATTCCTTGTCGCCCTGCGCCCCGGGATCATTTCCCCGACGGTGGCTGCGCGTCAGGCCGCGACACTGGATCGCCTGTCCGGCGGTCGTGCGCTGTTCAACCTGGTGACCGGCGGTGATCCGGAAGAATTGGCCGGCGATGGTTTGTTCCTGACCCACGAAGAGCGCTATCAGGCCTCGGTGGAATTCACCCGCATCTGGCGTCGCGTGCTGGAAGGCGAAACGGTCGATTACGACGGTCAGCACATCAGCGTGAAGGGCGCCAAATTGCTCTATCCGCCGATCCAGCAACCGCGTCCGCCGCTGTACTTCGGCGGCTCGTCGGAAGCCGCGCAAGACCTGGCCGCCGAGCAAGTGGAAATGGTCCTGACCTGGGGCGAACCGCCGGCCGCCGTGGCCGAGAAGATCGAACAGGTTCGCGCCAAAGCCGCGAAGCTTGGCCGCACGGTGCGCTTCGGTATTCGCTTGCACGTGATCGTCCGTGAAACCAATGCCGAAGCCTGGCAAGCGGCGGATCGACTGATCTCGCACCTGGACGACGACACCATTGCCCGTGCCCAGGCTTCCCTGGCGCGCTTCGATTCCGTGGGCCAGCAACGTATGGCGGCGCTGCATGGCGGCAGTCGCGACAACCTGGAAGTCAGCCCTAACCTGTGGGCTGGCGTCGGCCTGGTGCGTGGCGGTGCCGGTACTGCACTGGTCGGCGACGGTCCGACCGTGGCCGCCCGCGTGAAGGAATACGCGGACCTGGGCATCGACACCTTCATCTTCTCCGGTTATCCACACCTGGAAGAGTCGTACCGCGTCGCCGAGTTGCTGTTCCCGCATCTGGACATCGAGCGTCCGGAATTGCCGAAAAGCGCCGGTTACGTCAGCCCGTTTGGCGAGATGGTCGCCAACGACATTCTTCCCAAAGCAGCGTCCCAGAGCTGAGGCGCGCCATGAAGAGAATCATCCACAACCTGGCGCCCTGGGCGTTGCCGATTTTGCTGTTGGCGGTGTGGCAGTTGTCGGTGTCGGCGGGCTGGTTGTCGACACGGATTCTGCCGGCGCCGATTGCCGTGATCGAAGCCGGCGTGAGCCTGGTGCGCAGCGGTGAAATCTGGACGCACCTGGCCATCAGCGGCTGGCGTGCGGCGCTGGGCTTCACCATCGGTGGCGGCATCGGCCTGGCGCTGGGCTTCATTACCGGCCTGTCGAAATGGGGCGAGCGCCTGCTCGACAGTTCGGTGCAGATGATCCGCAACGTGCCGCACCTGGCGCTGATTCCGCTGGTGATCCTGTGGTTCGGCATCGATGAGTCGGCGAAGATTTTCCTGGTGGCGTTGGGCACCTTGTTCCCGATCTACCTCAACACCTATCACGGTATCCGCAACGTCGACCCGGCACTGGTGGAGATGGCGCGCAGCTACGGCTTGTCCGGTTTCAGTCTGTTCCGTCAGGTGATTCTACCGGGTGCATTGCCTTCGATTCTGGTCGGCGTGCGTTTTGCGCTGGGCTTCATGTGGCTGACCTTGATCGTTGCTGAAACCATCTCCGCGAGCTCCGGCATTGGCTACCTGGCAATGAACGCCCGGGAGTTTTTGCAGACCGACGTGGTAGTGCTCGCGATCCTGATGTACGCGGTGCTGGGCAAACTGGCCGACCTCGCGGCCCGTGGACTTGAACGTGTGTGGCTGCGCTGGCATCCGGCTTATCAAGTTGCCAAAGGAGGTGTCGCATGACCGCTCAACAACCTCCACGCCTGCTGCGCGGGATTCCGCTGGTGGTGCGCAAGCTGCAAAAAACCTTCGGTTCGCGGCAGGTGCTGCGCGAGATCGATCTGCACATTCCGGCCGGCCAATTCGTCGCCGTGGTGGGGCGCAGTGGTTGCGGCAAAAGTACCTTGCTGCGATTGCTCGCCGGCCTCGATAAGCCGACTGGCGGCGAGTTGCTCGCCGGTTCTGCTCCGCTGAGTGACGCGCGGGAAGACACCCGGCTGATGTTCCAGGAAGCCCGTCTGCTGCCGTGGAAAAAGGTCATCGACAACGTCGGCCTCGGGCTCTCGGGCAACTGGCGGCCACAAGCGCTGGAAGCGTTGGAGTCGGTCGGTCTGGCGGACCGCGCCAATGAATGGCCGGCGGCCTTGTCCGGCGGGCAGAAGCAACGTGTGGCCCTGGCCCGCGCGCTGATTCATCAACCGCGCCTGCTGTTGCTGGACGAACCGCTGGGCGCGCTGGATGCCCTGACCCGGATCGAAATGCAGCAACTGATCGAACGGCTCTGGCAGAAGCACGGTTTCACCGTGTTGCTGGTGACCCACGACGTCAGTGAAGCGGTGGCGATTGCCGATCGGGTGATCCTGATCGAAGAGGGCGAAGTCGGCCTCGACCTGCACGTGGAACTGCCGCGCCCTCGGGTTCGGGGTTCGCATCGGCTGGCGGCGCTGGAGACCGAAGTCCTCAATCGCGTCCTCGCGCTGCCCGGCCAGCCGCCGGAACCGGAACCTGTTTCACCCTTGCCTACGCAACTGCGCTGGGCTCAATAACTCAAGCCTCATTCAACGACAGGAATCAACATCATGACTATCAAAGCCATCAACGTTCGTAACCAGTTCAAAGGCTCGATCAAGGAAATCGTACTGGGTGACGTGCTGTCGGAAATCGACGTGCAAACCGCTTCCGGCATCGTCACGTCGGTGATCACCACCCGCTCGGTGAAAGAGCTGGAGCTGGTGGTCGGCAGCGAAGTGATCGCGTTTGTGAAATCCACCGAGGTGTCGATCGCCAAGTTGTAAGGGCGTGCACTGCACCCGACCCCGGAGGGCGTGAGCCCTTCGGGGTTTTTTGTGCATGTCTTGAACTCAGCTGTGTGGCCATCGTCGGAACGCCGCCCGGAGCCGGCTCACTCCCACATTTGGAATGCATTCCCCTGTGGGAGCGAGCCTGCTCGCGATGAGGCCGGTGCAGCTGAAAAATAATCAGGCAGGAATAGCACGCTTCGGCAAATACGGCGGCAAATACAGCCCCAAATACGCATCAAACACCCGCATCCCTTCCTCGGCCATGCGCGGCGTGATCTGCCCATGCTGCTGCACCGACCGCGCATACACCCGATCACCCAGCTCCATGGCCAGCGCAAACACATCAACGTCAGTCGGCAATTTAGGCAGTTCGAAATGATGATCGAACAGCTTGTGCATCAGGTCGCCCAGCTCAATGTCGTGCTGACGATCGGCCTGGGTGACTTCGGTCAGGCCATGCTGCGCGAGGATCAATTGGCGGGCGGCGGCGTCTTCGTCGTAGATGTCGAGCATGCGTTGTTCCACCAACCGCGACAGGTCGCGCCAGCCGTTGAGCGCATCGTGGTCGATGGGCGCTTGCAGGCAGGCGCGAAAAGCCGCGTGGACGTCGGCGGTCAGCGCTTCGAGCAGGGCCGGGACGCTGGCGAAAAAGTGGTAGACCGAGGAGGGCGGGATTTCCGCGCGTTCGGCAACGCTGTAGATCGACAGACTGGCCACGCCCTCGGCGGCCAGCAGCGTGCGGGCGGCATCGAGTATCGAATCGATCCGGGCCTGGCTGCGGGCGCGGGGTTTGCGTGGGGTGGCGAGTCGGGTCATTGAAGTCTCCTGCGGGGCAGCGGGCATTGTACGAGGCGGGTGGCACCTTGTCTGTATGGGCACCGCTGCCCGAATTGACTGTCAGGACTGTTTAGCCTCCGACGTGCACACTCCGACCGTTCAAGGGTTGAACTGGGCGTGAATTCATCGGATAGAGCACCTGGAAAGCCTCCAGTTGCGCGCGGGAAATTTCCAATGGAGTGGTCAGCACATTCCAGCGCACGCCTTCGGTACAGGGAGGTGTTGTGAGGGAGCCCATGTAGGAATAGGCGTTATGGTTTGCAGGTAATAACTGCGCAACGTTAATCGCCTCCAGGTTCGCAGTGCCACCTGTATTTTTTGGCATGGCTGCCAGGACAGTCTCCAGGTTCGGGTTGTGAGCACCCTCTTCAAACACCACGGCCACCACGGCCAGTTCGCCTGCGGCATTGCGATGAACCAGGTGTGCGTCCATCGGGAAGATGCGCCCCTGGATCATTTCTTCACTTGGCGTATGGAAATGCAGTTGTACCAAGGAGTAATGACCGGAGGCCAGATTGATTCCTCCGGCGTTCTCTGGAGTTACTTGAATCGTATGACCGTTGTTCACTACCGTGGCTTTGCCTGAATGATAGGTAAAGTTCAGAGGCTCCAGATCGGTTTTGACCGCGTCACGAATATCAATGGGCGACTGTGTTTGGCCTGACGAGCAGAGGCTGTACTCGCTCTTCAGTTCACCCCAGTTTTGTGGGCCGGTGGGGGCGGAATAGCTCCATGGGGCCGTGTCGCCAGCGGTTGCCCAGGCGGTCGTGCACAAACTGGCGACGATCAGAGTCATGGCTGTACCCAATCGCTGTTTTTTCATTTTTGTTCTCACACGTAGTCAGGGAAACGGAAAGAGTTCCGGAGTCTGGAGTGTGAGGTGGTGGTCAGGGGACAGATGTCGTTAGCGTCTGACGAATTCGTAGGAGTTTTCTTTGGTTTTTGGTCGCAAGCACTCCATAACAAATCGCGAGCAAAAAAAACGCCGCAAGCTGTGAAGCCTGCGGCGTTGTTTTCACTGCAACCGCTTAAACGGTATGCAGATACCAGTTGTACTCAAGGTCGGAGATGGAGTGTTCAAACTCCTCCAGCTCACTTTCCTTGCAGGCCACGAAGATATCGATGTATTTCGGATCGATGTACTTGGCCATGACTTCGCTGTCGTCCAGCTCGCGCAGTGCATCGCGCAGGTTGTTCGGCAGGCTTTGCTCGTTCTGCTCGTAGGAGTTGCCTTCCACGGGGGCACCCGGCTCGATCTTGTTGGTCAGGCCGTGGTGCACGCCCGCCAGCACCGAAGCCATCAACAGGTACGGGTTGGCGTCGGCGCCGGCTACACGGTGTTCGATGCGCACGGCATCGGCGGCGCCGGTGGGTACGCGAATCGCTACGGTGCGGTTGTCCAGGCCCCAGCACGGCGAGTTCGGCACATAGAACTGTGCGCCGAAACGACGGTAGGAGTTGACGTTCGGGCAGAGGAAAGCCATCTGCGCCGGTAGGGTCTCGAGCACACCGCCGATCGCGTGTCGCAGCGCGGCGTTCTGCTCGGGATCCTCGCTGGCAAAAATGTTTTTGCCGTCTTTATCAAGAATCGAAATGTGGACGTGCAGACCGTTGCCCGCCTGGCCCGGGTAAGGCTTGGCCATGAAGGTGGTGTCCATCTCATGGTCGTAGGCGATGTTCTTGATCAGGCGCTTGAGCAGGACCGCATAGTCGCAAGCCTTGATCGGGTCGGCCACGTGGTGCAGGTTCACTTCGAACTGCGCCGGGGCACTTTCCTTGACGATGGCGTCGGCCGGGATGCCTTGCTCTTTTGCACCTTCCAGAATGTCCTGGAGGCAGTCGACGTATTCGTCGAGGTCGTCGATCAGGTAGACCTGTGTCGAGTGCGGGCGTTTACCGGAAACCGGCGAGCGAGGTGGTTGCGGACGGCCGTTCACGTTCTCCTGGTCGATCAGGTAGAACTCCAGCTCGAACGCGGCGCAGATGGTCAGGCCCATTTCGTCGAACTTGCGCACCACGTTGGCCAGCACTTCGCGCGGGTCGGCGAAGAATGGCTCGCCTTCGAGTTCATGCATGGTCATCAACAGTTGCGCGGTAGGGCGCTTCTGCCAGGGCTCATTGCACAGGGTGTCAGGGATTGGATAGCAGATTCGGTCAGCATCGCCGATGTCCAGGCCCAGGCCGGTGCTTTCCACCGTCGAGCCGTTGATATCCAGAGCAAATAGAGAGGCCGGCAGGTTGATGCCTTTCTCGTAAACCTTGTGGAGGCTGGTGCGTTCAATGCGCTTGCCGCGCACCACACCATTCATATCCGCAATCAGAAGGTCAACGTACAGAACCTCAGGATGTTCCTTAAGGAACGCGTTCGCTTCGTTAAGCTGAACGGCACGCGGGGGTACCGACATGATGCAACACCTTTGTTGTTAAAAATATCAATCATTGATCTCTTCGGATTCCAGTCAACCCGAACGGCATGCCGAAGTCAAGCGAGGCCTTTTTTGCCCTAAAAAAGCGCCCATGAGGCTTTTTTGAGGCACTTTGGGGCGTTTTTATGCCTTTGAATGCTTTGCCGTCCGCGGGCTTGAGCGGGCCGTGTTGTATTTTTTACGGGGGTGTTGTGTAAAAAAATGAACAAGGCTAAGCTCGATTCAAACCCATAACAGCAATAATACCGGGGTGCTTCATGTCTCGCCTGCCGTTAATCGGCGTCGCCGTCTGCTCTAAGCAGATCGGTCTGCATGCTTATCACATCAGTGGCGATCGTTACGCTCACGCCAGGGCCCGTGTTGCCAAAGGCGTGCCGTCGACTCTTCCTTCCCCGGCAAAACGGCTGGTTCCGTCCGATATTCTGGACGGTCTGCGCGACATTCTCTTTACGGGTTGTCCTTCCAATATAGAACCGTTTTACCTGGCTGGCCCGACCAACGTGTCGGTCATTGCTCGTGATTCTGCACGCCTTGCATTGTTCCCGTTCACCCATGCCGTCGTCGAGGCAGGTATTTGTGCGCGGCAATTGCAGTGGCAATCTGTACCAAGCGACGCCCGTGCGTCAAACAACGCCTGACTTATAAGAGTCAGGAAACTCAGCCTAAGAGGCATTTATGAGTAACAACCTCGACCAGCTCACCGATTGGTTGAAAGACCACAAGATCACAGAAGTCGAATGCATGATCGCCGACTTGACCGGGATCACCCGGGGCAAGATTTCGCCGACCAACAAGTTCATTGCTGAAAAAGGCATGCGCCTGCCCGAGAGCGTTCTGTTGCAGACCGTGACCGGCGACTATGTCGAAGACGACATCTATTACGAACTGCTCGACCCGGCCGACATCGACATGATCTGCCGTCCCGACTCGAATGCAGTGTTCCTGGTGCCATGGGCCATCGAGCCGACCGCCCAGGTGATCCACGACACTTATGACAAGCAAGGCAACCCGATCGAGCTGTCGCCGCGCAACGTGCTTAAAAAGGTTCTGAAGCTCTATTCCGACAAGGGCTGGCAGCCAATCGTGGCGCCGGAAATGGAGTTTTACCTGACCAAGCGTAGCGACGACCCCGACTACCCGCTGCAACCGCCAATCGGTCGCTCGGGGCGCCCGGAAATCGGCCGCCAGTCGTTCTCGATTGAAGCGGCCAACGAATTCGATCCGCTGTTCGAAGACGTCTACGACTGGTGCGAACTGCAGGAGCTGGACCTCGACACGCTGATCCACGAGGACGGCACGGCGCAGATGGAAATCAACTTCCGTCACGGCGATGCCCTGTCCCTGGCTGACCAGATCCTGGTGTTCAAACGCACCATGCGCGAAGCCGCGCTCAAGCACGACGTGGCCGCCACTTTCATGGCCAAGCCGATGACCGGCGAGCCGGGCAGTGCGATGCACCTGCACCAGAGCATCATCGACATTGAGACCGGCAAGAACGTCTTCTCCAATGAAGACGGGACCATGAGCCAGTTGTTCCTGCATCACATCGGTGGCTTGCAGAAACTGATCCCCGAGCTGTTGCCGCTGTTCGCCCCGAACGTCAACTCGTTCCGCCGCTTCCTGCCGGATACGTCGGCGCCGGTGAACGTGGAGTGGGGTGAAGAGAACCGCACCGTGGGCCTGCGGGTGCCGGATGCCGGGCCGCAAAACCGTCGGGTGGAAAACCGCCTGCCGGGGGCTGATGCCAACCCGTACCTGGCGATTGCCGCGAGCTTGCTCTGCGGTTACATCGGCATGGTCGAAGGCTTGAACCCAAGTGCGCCGGTGGTGGGGCGCGGCTATGAACGCCGCAACCTGCGCCTGCCACTGACCATCGAGGACGCGCTGGATCGCATGGAAAACAGCGCGACCATCGAGAAATACCTGGGCAAGAAATTCATCACTGGCTACGTCGCGGTCAAGCGGGCCGAGCATGAAAACTTCAAGCGCGTGATCAGCTCCTGGGAGCGGGAATTCCTGCTCTTCGCCGTCTGATGCGCCGGGCGCCGCTGCTTTTGGCGGCGCCTTTCACCGAAATCTTAGGAGAGTTCGCATGACCAGCAACAACCCGCAAACCCGTGAATGGCAAACCCTGAGCAACGATCACCACCTGGCCCCGTTCAGCGACTTCAAGCAGCTGAAAGAGAAAGGCCCGCGGATCATCACCAACGCCAAGGGCGTTTACCTCTGGGACAGCGAAGGCAACAAGATCCTCGACGGCATGGCCGGCCTGTGGTGCGTAGCGATCGGCTACGGTCGCGATGAACTGGCTGATGCCGCCAGCAAGCAAATGCGCGAGTTGCCTTACTACAACCTGTTCTTCCAGACCGCTCACCCGCCGGTGCTCGAGCTGGCCAAGGCCATTGCCGACATCGCGCCAGAAGGCATGAACCATGTGTTCTTCACCGGTTCCGGCTCCGAAGGCAACGACACCATGCTGCGTATGGTCCGCCACTATTGGGCGATCAAGGGCCAGCCGAAAAAGAAAGTCATCATCAGCCGCAAGAACGGTTATCACGGTTCCACCGTGGCCGGCGCGAGCCTGGGTGGCATGACGTACATGCACGAACAAGGCGACTTGCCGATCCCGGGCATCGTCCACATCGCCCAGCCTTACTGGTTCAGTGAAGGCGGCAACATGACACCGGAAGAGTTCGGTGTGTGGGCAGCCAATCAGCTGGAAGAGAAGATTCTGGAAATCGGCGTGGACAACGTCGGTGCCTTTATTGCCGAGCCGATCCAGGGTGCCGGTGGCGTGATCATTCCGCCAGACACCTACTGGCCGCGCATCAAGGAAATCCTCGCCAAGTACGACATCCTGTTCGTGGCGGACGAAGTGATCTGTGGTTTCGGCCGCACCGGTGAGTGGTTCGGTACCGATTTCTACGGCCTCAAACCCGACATGATGACCATCGCCAAAGGCCTGACGTCCGGCTACATCCCGATGGGTGGCCTGATCGTTCGTGACGAAGTGGTGGCGGTGCTCAACGAGGGCGGCGATTTCAACCACGGTTTCACCTACTCCGGGCACCCGGTGGCGGCGGCGGTGGCGCTGGAAAACATCCGCATCCTGCGCGAAGAAAAAATTATCGAGCGCGTTCATGCAGAAACGGCACCTTACTTGCAGAAACGTTTGCGGGAACTGAGCGATCACCCGTTGGTGGGGGAAGTGCGCGGGGTGGGGCTGTTGGGGGCCATCGAACTGGTTCAGGACAAGGCCACGCGCAAGCGTTACGAAGGCAAGGGCGTCGGCATGATCTGCCGCACATTCTGCTTCGACAACGGGCTGATCATGCGTGCCGTCGGCGACACCATGATCATTGCTCCGCCACTGGTGATCACCAAGGCTGAAATCGATGAGCTGGTGACCAAGGCACGCAAGTGTCTGGACCTGACCCTGAGTGCGTTGCAGGGCTAAGTGCTAGGCTCTGAGCGGGAGACATGAAACTTTCGCTCAGGGCAGTCGCAAACGGCGGCCTTTCCTTGAAAGACCGCCACCGATCTTGCCAGACTAGCCGCGGTTCCAGTTGCCCGGGTTTGGCCGCTGAACAAAGTGGTTCAAAAAAGAAAAAATTTGGAGCATTACGCATGAAGGCATTAGGAAAAAAGCTTGCTGGCAAGACACTTCTCGCCATGTCCCTGATGGGCATTATGGCGGGTGCGGTTCAGGCGGACGACAAGGTGTTGCACGTCTATAACTGGTCCGATTACATCGCTCCGGACACCATCAAGAAGTTCGAAACCGAGTCCGGCATCAAAGTCGTTTACGACGTATTCGACAGTAACGAAACCCTGGAAGCCAAGTTGCTGGCAGGCAAGTCCGGTTACGACATCGTCGTACCGTCGAACAACTTCCTGGCCAAGCAGATCAAGGCCGGCGTTTACCAGAAGCTGGACAAGTCCAAGCTGCCTAACTGGAAGAACCTGAACACTGACCTGCTCAAAGCGGTATCGGTGAGCGACCCGGGCAACGAACATGCCTTCCCGTACATGTGGGGTTCGATCGGTATCGGCTTCAACGCCGAGAAGGTCAAGGCAGCACTGGGCGCCGATGCACCGACCAATTCCTGGGACCTGTTGTTCAAACCTGAAAACATCGCGAAGTTGAAATCGTGTGGCGTCAGTTTCCTTGATTCGCCAACCGAGATGATTCCGGTGGCGTTGCACTACCTGGGCTATCCAACCGACAGCCAGGACAAAAAACAATTGGCCGAAGCCGAAGCGCTGTTCCTGAAGATTCGTCCTTCGGTTGGCTACTTCCACTCGTCCAAGTACATCTCCGACCTGGCCAACGGCAACATCTGCGTAGCCGTGGGTTACTCGGGTGACATCTACCAGGCCAAAGCGCGCGCCGCCGAAGCCGGTGACAAGGTGAAAGTCAGCTACAACATTCCGAAAGAAGGTGCCGGCAGCTTCTACGACATGGTCGCCATCCCTAAAGATGCCGAAAACGTCGAAGGCGCCTACAAGTTCATGACCTTCCTGCAAAAGCCGGAAATCATGGCTGAAATCACCAACGCGGTACGTTTCCCGAACGGTAACGCGGCGGCCACTCCTCTGGTCGAAAAAGAAATCACCGAAGATCCGGGTGTCTACCCGCCTGCCGATGTGCTGGCCAAGCTGTACGCGATTGCCGATTTGCCGGCCGCGACCCAGCGGATCCTGACTCGCAGCTGGACCAAGATCAAATCCGGTAAGTAAGCAGTAGTAACCCTTGTAGGAGCGAGCCTGCTCGCGATGAACCTGAGAGCAACGCTGGGTGTCAGGCACCCAGCGTCATCGTTGACGACCATCGCGAGCAATCGAGCGTCGACCGGCTGCTCCTACACGAATCTTCATAAAGTTTGCTGGAACGGTTTTTCGAGGGTAAGTTGCGCGCCGGTTTTGTTGCTGGGCAGCTACGACTGTCATGTAACGCGGGGCAACTTGGGCCCAACTAATTTTAGAGGACCTCCACTTGCCTATTTTTTCTTTGTTGCGCAATGCATTGCTGGCCGGTGCCGGACTGACGATGGCTGTCAGTGTCCAGGCTGCCGGCACGGTGCATATTTATAACTGGTCGGACTACATCGGCGAGACCACCCTGGCCGACTTCCAGAAAGAGACCGGTATCAAACCGGTGTATGACGTTTTTGATTCCAACGAAACCCTGGAGGGCAAGTTGCTCGCCGGGCGTACCGGTTATGACGTGGTCGTGCCGTCGAACCACTTCCTCGGCAAGCAGATCAAGGCCGGTGCTTTCCAGAAACTCGACAAGTCGAAGTTGCCGAACTACTCGAACCTCGACCCCGTATTGCTCAAGCGTCTGGAACAAAACGATCCGGGCAACTTGTACGCCGTCCCTTACCTGTGGGGCACCAACGGCATCGGTTACAACGTCGACAAGATTAAGGCTGTGCTGGGCGTCGACAAGATCGATTCCTGGAGCGCGGTGTTCGAGCCGGAGAACATCAAGAAGCTGCAGAGTTGCGGCGTGGCGTTCCTCGACTCCGCCGATGAAATGATGCCGACGGTCCTCAACTACATGGGCCTGAACGCCAACAGCACCAACCCCGAAGATTACAAAAAGGCTGAAGCCAAGTTGCTGGCGGTGCGGCCTTACGTGACCTACTTCCACTCCTCCAAGTACATCGCGGATCTGGCCAACGGCGATATCTGCATCGCGATCGGTTTTTCCGGCGACATGTTCCAGGCCCGCAACCGTGCGGCTGAAGCGAAGAAAGGCGTGAACATCGCCTACACCATTCCCAAAGAGGGCGGTGCGCTGTGGTTCGACATGCTCGCGATTCCGAAGGATTCGGGCAACGTCAAAGAGGCCCACGCCTTCATCAACTATTTGTTGAAACCCGAGGTGATCGCACAGGTCAGTGATTCTGTTGGCTATGCGAACCCCAACCCTGGCTCGGACAAATTGATGGAGCAGTCCATCCGCACCGACGAGTCGGTTTATCCACCGCAAGCAGTCCTCGACAAGACCTACGTGTCGGTCGAGTTACCACCAAACATTCAACGTTTGATGACCCGCAGCTGGACCAAGGTCAAGTCGGGCAAATAGCTTCAGGGCTCAAACTATCCAGGTTGGCTCACCTTGAGCGAACTGCACTCTTTTTTTTGGGAGTTTCGTAAATGGCAGTTGCCTCCGGCGCCTATAAGAAAGCCCTCGAGGGCGACCAGTCACCTAAACAGGTGCTGGTCAAAATCGACCGGGTCACGAAGAAGTTCGACGAGACGATTGCCGTGGACGATGTGTCCCTGGAAATCAAGAAAGGCGAGATTTTCGCCCTGCTCGGCGGTTCGGGATCGGGCAAGTCCACGTTGCTGCGCATGCTCGCAGGCTTCGAACGACCCACGGAGGGGCGCATTTTCCTCGATGGCGTAGACATCACCGACATGCCGCCCTACGAGCGGCCGATCAACATGATGTTCCAGTCGTACGCCCTGTTCCCGCACATGACCGTGGCGCAGAACATCGCCTTCGGCCTCAAGCAGGACAAACTGCCTGCGGCTGAAATCGATGCCCGCGTGGCCGACATGCTCAAGCTGGTTCAGATGACCCAGTACGCCAAGCGCAAGCCGCATCAACTCTCCGGTGGTCAGCGTCAGCGTGTTGCCCTGGCGCGTTCGCTGGCCAAGCGACCGAAGCTGTTGCTGCTCGACGAACCGATGGGTGCGCTGGACAAGAAGCTGCGTTCGCAAATGCAGCTTGAGCTGGTCGAGATCATCGAGCGCGTCGGCGTAACTTGCGTCATGGTGACCCACGACCAGGAAGAGGCCATGACCATGGCCGAGCGCATCGCGATCATGCACCTGGGCTGGATCGCCCAGATCGGCAGCCCGATCGACATCTACGAAACCCCGACCAGCCGCCTGGTCTGCGAGTTCATCGGCAACGTCAACATCTTCGACGGTGAAGTGATCGACGACGCCGAAGGCCATGCGACCATCACCTGCAAAGACCTGGATCGCCAGATCTACGTGGGCCACGGCATCAGCACCTCGGTGCAGGACAAATCCGTGACCTACGCGATCCGTCCGGAAAAACTGCTGGTGACGCCGGACATGCCGACCTGCGAATACAACTGGTCCAGCGGCAAGGTGCACGACATCGCCTACCTCGGTGGCCACTCGGTGTTCTACGTCGAGCTGCCGAGCGGCAAGATCGTCCAGTCCTTCGTCGCCAACGCCGAACGCCGTGGTCAGCGCCCAACCTGGGGTGACCAGGTTTACGTGTGGTGGGAAGACGACAGCGGCGTGGTACTTCGCTCATGAACATGCGCAAATTCAAACGCCGCCTCAATCGAATAATTCCCGGTGGCCGTCAGCTGGTCATCGGGGTTCCGTTCCTCTGGCTGTTCATGTTCTTCATGCTGCCGTTCTTCATCGTGTTGAAGATCAGCTTCGCTGAAGCCGACGTGGCCATTCCGCCGTACACCGAGATCTACAACTTCGTAGACCAGAAGCTGCAGGTGCTGCTCAACCTCGGCAACTACGCGATGCTCGGCGACGATGAGTTGTACATCGCCGCTTACCTCGGTTCGTTGAAGATGGCGCTGATCAGCACCATCCTCTGCCTGCTGATCGGTTATCCGATGGCCTACGCCATCGCCAGTGCCCGCAAAGAGCTGCAAACGGTGCTGGTGCTGTTGATCATGATGCCGACCTGGACCGCGATCCTGATCCGCGTTTACGCGTGGATGGGCATCCTCAGCAACAACGGTCTGCTCAACGGTTTCCTGATGAGCATGGGCTGGATCGACGAACCGCTGCAGATCCTCAATACCAACCTGGCGGTGTACATCGGCGTGGTTTATTCGTACCTGCCGTTCATGATCCTGCCGCTCTACGCCAACCTGGTGAAGCACGACAACAGCCTGCTGGAAGCGGCGTCCGACCTCGGTTCGAGTACGTTCAACAGCTTCTGGAAGATCACCATTCCGCTGTCCAAGAACGGCATCGTCGCCGGTTGCATGCTGGTGTTCATTCCAGTGGTGGGCGAGTTCGTGATCCCGGAACTGCTGGGCGGTCCGGAAACCTTGATGATCGGTAAAGTGCTCTGGCAAGAGTTCTTCAACAACCGTGACTGGCCGGTGGCGTCTGCCCTGGCGGTGGTGATGCTGTTGATCCTGATTGTGCCGATCATCCTGTTCAACCGCAGTCAGGCCAAGGAAATGGAGGGTAAAGAATGAAGCGCTTCCGTTTCTCGAGTTTCATGCTGATCGCGGGTTTGCTGTTTATCTACGCGCCGATGCTGATCCTGGTGATCTACTCGTTCAACGCCTCGAAACTGGTGACAGTGTGGGGCGGCTGGTCGATCAAGTGGTACGTCGGCCTGATGGACAACACCCAACTGATGGGCTCGGTGGTGCGTTCGCTGGAAATCGCCTGCTACACGGCGATTGCCGCTGTGGCGCTGGGCACGTTGGCCGCATTCGTCCTGACCCGCATTACCCGCTTTAAGGGTCGTACGTTGTTCGGTGGCCTGGTCACCGCGCCGCTGGTGATGCCCGAAGTGATCACCGGTCTGTCGCTGTTGCTGCTGTTCGTGGCCATGGCGCAGATGATCGGCTGGCCGCAAGAGCGAGGCATCGTCACCATCTGGATCGCCCACACCACGTTCTGTGCGGCGTATGTGGCGGTGGTGGTGTCGGCGCGCTTGCGTGAGCTGGACCTGTCCATCGAAGAGGCCGCCATGGATCTCGGGGCGAAGCCGTGGAAGGTGTTCTTCCTGATCACCATCCCGATGATCGCGCCATCCCTGGGGGCGGGCGGCATGATGTCGTTCGCGCTGTCGCTGGATGACCTGGTGTTGGCCAGCTTCGTGTCGGGGCCGGGGTCGACGACCTTGCCGATGGAAGTGTTCTCGGCAGTGCGTCTGGGCGTGAAGCCTGAGATCAACGCCGTGGCCAGCCTGATTCTGCTGGCGGTGTCGTTGATGACCTTCCTGGTCTGGTTCTTCAGCCGCCGTGCCGAAGAAAGCCGCAAGCGTGCGATTCAGCAGGCCATCGAAGAAAGCGCTGCCGATTCGTGGAAGCAACCGGACGTGCGTCGCGCACAGCAGGCGCCGGAAGCCGCCTGAGTGTTGGCCACAATCGCGTGGCCAACCCCGATCTACTGTAGGAGCCAGCTTGCTGGCGATGGTATGTCAGCCACATTGATGTCGACTGACACACCATCGCCAGCAAGCTGGCTCCTACAAGGTTTCAGGAAATCCAGGGGGATTTGCGGATGATCTCGACGAAGTTCATCGGCTTGAACCCTGGCTCGCTGTCCACCAGCACATCCGCGTTCACCGTACCGAACGTGGTATCCGGCTTGTGCTTGAAGCCGTTGGCGAACGCACACAGGATGCACTCCTTGAACCCCTCGCCCCGTGGATGCGCGTGCACCACCGCCTCACGCTGCGCCGTGGGAAACGCCGCGTAGTCGATCCCCAACACATCCATTTCAACGCCCGCCGTCACCAATGCCACGTTGGGGCGCAGGTGATGCACTACGTTCGGCGTGGTGTGCAGGGCAATCGACAACCACACCTGCTCAATGTCGTCATCGCTCAGGCCATAAGGCTTGAGAAACGCTTTGGCGGCGTTGGCGCTATCGACTTCGAAGCGTTCATCGTCGCTGCGATGACCTTCCACCAGACCCAGGTCATGGAACATCGCGCCGACGTATAACAGCTCCGGGTTGTAGGCCAGTTGCTTGCGTTCACCGCTCAAAGCGCCGAACAGAAACACCCGGCGCGAGTGGTGATAAAGCAGGTCGGATTCGACGTCGCGAATGTATTCCGTGGTGGCCCGGGCCAAAGCGCTGTCGGGGATTTTGATGCCGGCGATGGTGCTGCTCATGGTGCTGTCCTCGTGGGGTACGCCGTGGCGGCGCTGATGGAACAAGTCTGTTCCCGGCCCCAAAACCGGACAATCGATCCATGGCTGCGATCCTTGCCAATGAGCATGCATATCGCGCCAACCTCGCTTGTTGAGCGCGGATTGGCTACGGTTGAGGTCCTGCGCGCACCTTGTAGGAGCCAGCTTGCTGGCGATCGCGGTGTATCTGTCAGCGAAATTGTTGAATGTTAAATCGCAATCGCCAGCAAGCTGGCTCCTACAAAGGTTGCGTATATCCAGAGCCATTGAGGGCGAATCCTGCCATGAGTAAAACCGTTGCCATCGTGGTGTTCGCCGGCGTTCAGTCCCTGGACGTCACCGGCCCCATGGATGTGTTTTCCGAGGCCAATCGTTTCCTCGCTCCGCAGGATCACTATCAACTGGAGGTGATCGGCGTCGAGCGCGGTGTGATGCCGTGCTCCAACGGTTTATCCCTCAATGCCCATCGGCATTTCAGCGAGGCGCTGGGGGCGTACGACTTGTTGCTGGTGGCCGGTGGGCCGCAGTTGCCGTTCATGGATTTCGGCGCGGCCTTCGATGCCTGGCTGCGCGATGCCAGCGCGCTGGCGCAACGGTTCGGCTCGATCTGCAACGGTGCATTCATGCTCGCCCGGGCAGGCTTGCTCGAAGGGCGGACGGTGACGACTCATTGGGGCGATGCCGCTGCGCTCGCGGCGTTGTGCCCTTCGACGCAGGTCGAGGCTGATCGCTTGTACGTGCAGGACGGCGAGCTCTATACCTCGGCCGGGGTCACGGCGGGGATCGATCTGTCGTTGTACTTGTTGGCCCGGGATCATGGGCCGGAAGTGGCGCTCAGCGTGGCCAAGCGGCTGGTGGTGTTCACGCAGCGCTCGGGCGGGCAATCGCAGTTCAGTCCATTCCTCACGCCCCACGCCGAGCCGACGTCGGCGGTGGCGATGGTTCAGCATTATGTGCTGGCCAACCTGACCGGCGATCTGACCATTGCTGACCTGGCCAACGCCGCCAACATGAGCGCCCGCAACTTTTCCAGGGTGTTTGCCAAAGAAGCGAAGGTCACCCCGGCGGAATTCGTCGAACGAGCGAGGGTGGATGCAGCGCGGGTGATGCTCGAAAGCACCGTCGCGCCGTTGAAGACGGTGGCGTATCAGTGCGGGTTTCGCGATGCGCAGCATATGCGCAGTGTTTTCAATCGCCGGTTGGGGGTAACGCCGCAGCAGTTCAGGTTGAATTTTGCGGCGATGGTTTGAGCTGACATTTGTGTGGTCAGTCAGGGCCTCTTCGCGGGCAAGCCTCGCTCCTACAAGTGACCTATTCCTGTAGGAGCGAGGCTTGCCCGCGAAGGCGTCAGCCCGGCCAACACAAATCTATGGCACAGCCCGCGCCGGCAACAGCTTCAACGTACTCCGCGTATTCGCTGTCACCTCTTCATCATTGAGATGCGCCTGGAAATACACCCCTTCGACATACGCCTCCGCCTGATCATCAAAATGCCGGTCAAACGGCACGCCACTCTGGCCCACTGGGTTGACGGTCAGGCTGTGCGCCGGGTCGGCGAAGTCGATCAGGCGTCGGGTCGATGGCCCATAAGTCACCGGCCACGGTGCCGGGCCGATCTTGGCCGAGAGGTTGTTTGGCACTTCGTGAGTGCCCGGTGCCGCGAACGGCCCGACATTGAAAATCCGGTCCAGCGGCTTCTGTTGCCCCAGTGGATGACCATGGGTCAGCGTATGCGCCTTGCCCCACTGCCATTGCGCGAAGTCCGCACCCAGCGTGCTCTTGAGGTGCGCGAGGCTCGCTTGCCACGCCACCTTGACCGTGTCGGCGCGGGTTTCCTTGCCGAGGGTGTTGCGGTTGTCCCACCACGGCGAGTCGGCGTTCGCCGCCAGACGCGGCAGCGCAGCGTCGATCACCCGGGTCGAGAGCAGCGTCTCGAAAAAGTCGTTGCCCAGCTCATCGTGCATCGTCGCGTCTGCGAGGTTGAACAGGAACTGATTGAACAGCGTGGCGCTGGTGGAATCCAGCGGGTAGTCGCCTGTCCACTGGGCCAGTTGTTCCACCAGTTTCAGTTCGGCGGGATCGCTCACCACCTCATGCAGCACTGGTAACAACGGCGCGAGCAAACGCGGGCCGTAGGCGGTGGTGGTGCCCAGTTGCAGTTTCTGGCTGGCCTCCAGATCCCACTTCACGGCTTTATCACTGAGCTGACGATTGAGCTGCTGCCCACGATCGGCGAGGTTGTAGTAACCAGGGATCTCCATGCCGGTCGGCGACACGGGCTGGAAGTTGGCCGAGACAATGTAGCCCCGCGCCGGGTTCTCTTCCTGCGGGTTGGCGCTGAACGGGTAGAAGCCGTCCTTGTCCGCTTCGGCGCTGCTGCCGTCGAGGATGAACCACGGCCGCACACCTGCTGGACGCTTCGGCAGTTGCGCCGCCGCCCACCAGCCGATGTCGCCCTTGGCGTTGGCCCAGACGATGTTCAGGCCCGGCGCCTGGACCTTGGCGGCGGCACTGCGCGCCTTTGCCAGGGTGTCGGCACGGTTGAGCTGGTAGAAACCTTCGAGGATCGGGTTCTGGCTTTCCAGAAAACCCCACCACATGGCGATGGGCGTTTTGCCGACGCTGTTGCCCAGCGCATCGTTGACGATCGGCCCGTGTGGCGACTGGCGCAGCAGCAACTTCACTGGCGGCTGCCCCTTGACCGCGATCTGCTGTTCGCTGGTGACCATGTCCATCCACTTGCCGCGATACCAGACCTGGTTGGCGTTGTCCGGGTTGACCTTCTCGGCGATCAGGTCGAGGTCGTCGTTCTGGAACATGGTGATGCTCCAGCCGAAGTCGCGGTTCATCCCCAGCGAGGCGAATGGCATCAACGCCTGATAATGACCGTAGAGCTCGAAGCCCGGCGCCGAGAGCTGCGCTTCGTACCACACCGACGGCGCAGAGAAGCGGATATGCGGATCACCCGCCAGCAACGGCTTGCCGCTTTTGGTCCGATTGCCCGCGACGACCCAGGCGTTGCTGCCCTCGAACTGCGGTAAACCGTTGTCGGCCAGCGCCTGCTCGCTCAGGCGGGCGAGGGCGTTGAGGTCTTTCCAGTCGGCGCTGGCGAGAGGCGGCGGGGTGCTGCTGTGGTTGTTCGCCAGCACGCCTTTGGACTGCCAGTCGAGATCGAAAACGTTCAGGTACTCGGCACCCAGTTGATCGCGCACGTAGGTCAGCAAGGGTTCGGTGCGAAACGCCGCGGCAAAACTGTAGGCCATGTAACCGGCGATGCTGATGGTGTCCTGCGCAGTGAACGGGCGTTTTGGAATGCCCAGTACATCGAACTCCGCAGGTTTTGCATGGCTGTCCTGATACTGGTTGATGCCGTCCAGATAGGCTTGCATGGCGATGAAGGCCGGCGACTGCTTATCCATGTTCGCCAGGTAGGTTTCGGCGCGTTCGCGAATGCGCAGGCTGCGCATCAGTTTGTCGGTGTCGAGCAGTTTCGGGCCCAGCACTTCGGCCAGTTCACCACG
The DNA here is from genome assembly GCF_019947305.1 of Pseudomonas sp. BF-RE-21. Lineage (NCBI taxonomy): Bacteria > Pseudomonadati > Pseudomonadota > Gammaproteobacteria > Pseudomonadales > Pseudomonadaceae > Pseudomonas > Pseudomonas sp. BF-RE-21. Next base: position 128,816 of record NZ_JAGYGF010000001.1, read on the forward strand.
GGCCAGGCGGCGCAGGACTTCCATCTGAAACAGCCGGTCCTGGGCGTGCACATAGCCGAGGGCGCGGTACAGGTCGGTTTCGTTTTCGGCGCGGATGTGCGGGATGCCGCGTTCGTCGTAACGGACGGTGACGGAGCCTTGCAAGTGTTGCAGCTCGACCATGCCCTGGCGCGTCGGTTGCTTGCTGTAGATGTACCCGCCGGCACCTGCGGCGAGCGCGACTATCAGCAGTGCGAGAACGGTCAGGCTACGTTTCATGGTGACTCCTTGTTGTTATTAGTGGCAGCAGTTCCCTGGCGCCACTGTTTAACACGGCTTGCCGAATCGGCCCATCGCCCTTAGGAGGGATTCGCGTCTGCGCGGTCTTACTGCTTTGTGTCGGCGGGCCACGGGCAGTAACACCCGACGGCCAGCGTGTGCGTGGCATTGACGGTGCGGCCAGCGTTTAACGCTTGTAGGATCGGCTCAATGAAGCTGTTGCTCGAATTACAGGTCAGGCCTTCGCTGTAAGGGCCGAAGTAGGCCAGTTTGCCGCTGCGGTCCCAGATCGCCACGGCCGGGCTGGCCGGGATCTGTTCGGAGCCCGGGAGGACGGTGATGGTTTTCAGGCTGCTCAGCGTGCTCGGCAACTGGCCGTGGCTGCCGGGTTTTTGTACCGCATAAAACTCGACGCCTTGCGGCACATACTGCTCGACCAGTTCGCTCAGGTGTTGTTGATTGCCGACGTTGCACGGGCAGGCCGGGTCCCAGAAGTGCACCAGGCGAATGGCACCGGGGCCGGCGAGGTTGTCGGGCAAGTGCAACGGGTCACCGGAAAACACCGCCGTGTGTTCGCTGAACGCTCGCAGGTAGCGTCCTTGAAACCAGTCGTACGCCGCCCATAAAACACCGGCGCACACGAGGGCGAGCAGGCAGGCAAGCAGTGGGGTGCGGTAGGGCAAACGCATGGGTGTCGATCCTCGAAGGTCGCCCAGCTTGCCATGCTTGCCGCGACAGATGAATATCGCAGGCTTATAAAGTCCGCTTCGTGCTCTGGAATCGCCCATGTCCGTCACTTTCGCCCCCGATCATTTGCGTGCCAGCCTGCGGCCCCTGGCCGAATGGCAGCCGCTGTCCGAGGAGGCGCAGGCGTACCAGCGGTTCTACGGGCTGGATTTTCCGGGGCGTCAGTTGCGCAGGGGCCTGGGTCGTTTTGAAGTGGACGCTTATGACGTGGTCGGCCAGGTGTGGTGGCCGGAGCGGGCGAAGGCGACGTTGTTTGTGTTCCACGGTTTCTACGATCACACCGGGCTCTACCGGCACGTGATCGAGTGGGCGCTGAATCAGGATTTCGCGGTGATTGCCTGCGACTTGCCGGGGCATGGCCTGTCCAGCGGCGAGCGTGCGAGCATCAACGATTTCGCCGAGTATCAGGACACGTTGCAAGGGCTGTTCGCCGAGGCGAAATCCCTCGATCTGCCGCAGCCGTGGCACCTGTGCGGTCAAAGCACTGGTGGCGCCATCGTGATCGACCATGTGCTTAACGAAGGGGCGGGCAGTCCGGCCCAGGGCCAGGTGATCCTGTTGTCGCCGCTGGTGAGGCCGCGCGCCTGGGGCTGGTCGCAGCTCAGTTATTACCTGCTCAAGCCGTTCGTCAAAGCCATCGCCCGACGTTTCAGCGAGAACTCCAACGACCCGGATTTCCTGCCGTTCCTGCAAGCCGACCCGCTGCAACCGCTGCGCTTGCCGACGGCCTGGGTTGGGGCGCTGGCGCGCTGGATCAAACGCATCGAAGCTGCGCCGGACAGCACTCGGCGGCCGCTGATCGTGCAGGGGCAGGCGGACATGACGGTGGATTGGCAGCACAATCTTGAGGTGTTGAAGGCCAAGTTCGATCGGCCTCAGGTGTTGATGCTGCCTGAGGCGCGGCATCATTTGGCGAATGAGACGGTGGCGTTGCGCGGGGAGTATTTCGGGTTTTTGACGAAGCGGATCAAGGGCCGGAATCTTTAGCGGCAGTTAAGCCCTCATCGCCGGCAAGCCGGCTCCTACAGTGGATCGAGTTGTCCGGAAGAACACGGTCAACTGTAGGAGCCGGCTTGCCGGCGATGGCGATCTAACCGGCGCTGAAAATCATTGGGTCAAATTCGAAGGGGTTTGCCCCACCGCCAGCCCAGCCCGAATCGCCGCCAACGCCGCCTGGTAATACGCCTTGCCTTCCGCCGACTCGGCAAACGTGGCGAACTCTTCCAGCTCGTCATCCGACAGATCGCGATAGACATACAGCAACGTGTTGTTAAGGTCGCTGCCGATCTGGTCCATCAAACGCTGACGCTGACCGTTCAACAGCCCCTGCGCCTGACCGCCACCGAGCAGGCCGGGGATCATCGAACTCAGGCTGTCGGCCGCGACGCCGGCAATCGCCAGGCTGACTTCCGCACCGGCCTCCCGTGCGGGCAAGGCCTGGGCGAGGTGACCGATGATCAGCGTGCGACTGTCGCTGGCCTGAATCTTCGGCAGGCCTTTGGCGTTCTTCGCCAGTTGATCGCGACGGGTCGCCAGCAACTCGGCGGCGACGATCTTCTTGCCCAGCGGCGACTGGAAAAAAGCCAGTGCAGGTTTAGGATCGGCCAGGGTTTTGCGCAATTGCGCTTCGGCGCGCTGGTCCACGGCCTGCGGGGCAAAACGCTGATTGCTGTTGTTCACCAGCGCCTGAAACACGGCGGGCGGCAGGCTGTTCTGGTAACGCTGCTGAGCGGCTGAAAGGGCATCACTGAAATGCGCGCGTTGTTCTGGCCAGCCGGCGACCTTGTACAACTGGTCGTGGCCGTCTGCCCAAGCGGGCAAAACGCAGAACATCATCAGTGAGAAAAGCAAACGGCGCATAGGGACTCCTGTCAGCAGGCGACTATTCTCCGTGTGGCATAGGGACTTGTCGAGAATTCGTATCAAGCCGCCGCGCGGCTCTGTCGGATTTTCCGGCACAGGAATACTATGCGCGCCATGCGAATACCCTCTGATCACCCGCTGCTGTTACGTATCGTCGACGACCTGGCCGAGCGCGGCTGGTCGCAGCAGAACATTTTCCTGCCTTTGGGTCTGACCCAAGAACTGGCGGCTGAGTGCCGTAAACGTGCCGCCGAGGGTGAATTGGCCCCGGCCGCCGTGGGCCGCGGGCCGACATCGGAGATTCGCGAGGGAATTCGCGGCGACCGAATCCAGTGGATCGAGCCGGGTCAGGCGCTGGCTTGCGACAGCTACCTGCAATTGATGGACAGCCTGCGCGAGGCATTGAATCGCGGGTTGTATCTGGGCCTCGAAGACTTTGAAAGCCATTTCGCGATGTACCCGCCCGGCGCTTTCTACCTCAAGCATGTCGACCGCTTCCGCGACGATGATCGGCGCATGGTCTCGGCAGTGGTCTACCTCAACGACGCCTGGTTGCCGGAGCACGGCGGTCAGTTGCGCATGTACCTCAAGGAAGGCGTCGAATACGATGTGGTGCCTACCGGCGGATGCCTGGTGGTGTTCCTGTCGGGCGAAGTGCCCCACGAAGTCCTGCCCGCGACCCGCGATCGCCTGTCGTTGACCGGCTGGTTCCGGCGTCGTGGCAACGAGCCGTTCTGATCATGCAGAAAATTTTGGTAAGTCGCTGTCTGCTCGGCCACCGCGTGCGTTACGACGGCGGTGCCAGCGGGCCGTTCGATCAGCTTCAACAGTGGGTCGACGAAGGTCGCGTCGTGCCGTTGTGTCCGGAAGTTGCCGGTGGCTTGCCGACGCCACGGGCGGCGGCGGAGATTCCGGGCGGGCAGGGCAGTGACGTGCTGGCGGGGCAGGCGGCGGTGATTACCACCGAGGGCGAGGATGTCAGTGCGCAGTTTCTGAGCGGTGCTTACCAGGCGCTGGAGCTGGTACAGAAACACAACATCCGCATCGCCGTGCTCAAGGCCAACAGCCCATCCTGCGGCAACCTGTTGACCTATGACGGCACGTTCAGCGGCGTGAAAGTCAGCGGCGAAGGCGTGACGGCGGCGTTGCTCAAGCGCCATGGCGTGCAGGTCTTCAGCGAACTGGAACTGGCTGAAGCCGCCGCCGCACTGCAACTCTAAACCCAAATCCCTGTAGGAGCCGGCTTGCCGGCGATGAGGCCGTAACATTCAATATCTATATTGACTGTTACACCGCTATCGCCGGCAAGCCGGCTCCTACAAGGGATTGCGGTGATTGGCGGTGGCCTTAGGGTTTCGGTATCTCGGCGGCATCCGCCCCAAACCATTTCTTCTCCAGTGCCTCCAGTCGCCCATCTGCCTTTATCCGCTGCAACGCGTTCTCCAGGCTGGCATGAAACGCCGGGTTCCCTTTCTGAAACGGAATGGCCAGGTTCTCGGCCGGGGCGGCTTTCGGCTTTTCTTGCGTCAGCGACTGCACCAACAGGATTGAACGCGGCTCTTCTTTCTGCGCGATCAGATGCGCATCGGTGTGAATGTAAGGCTCGCTGAAGTCGAAACGATCCTTGAGCGCTGGAGTCTCTGTTATGTGATTGATGGCGATGTCGTACTTGCCGCTTTCAACACCGGTCAACAGATCGCTGGAATCGGTGACGACGAAGTCGGCCCTTACATCCAGTTCATTGGCCAGCAGTTGGCCCAGTTCGACTTCGAAGCCCGAGAGTTGGCCATCGTCCTTGAAATTGAAAGGTGGTGTATTAGCCTCAAGGGCAATACGCAATTCACCGCGGTCGTTTACATCGTCAATCAGTTCGGCATGAGCCAAAGGGCTCAAAAGGGGTAGCAGGCAGATCAGGCCAGGCAAAAAGCGCATGGTCACTCCTTTGAATACATTTATCGCGATGCGCTGGTTCAGGCTCGCTTTGCTATGGTTGTCGAGTGCCTTCGACAACGAATGGCCATGAAGTTGTCATGGTCACATGGATTTTACGAAAAAACTGGAGAAGAGAATGAAAACCTTTATGTCACGTGCTGCGCTGGCTGGCCTGCTGATGGGTGTTTCGGTGCTGGCCAGTGCGGCTACGCCGGCACCCAAGGGTGCTGAAGTGTCCATCGTTTCTCCTGAAGACGGTGCGACGGTCCCGCAGACTGTCGTCGTCAAGTTCGCTGTCGAGAACATTGCGCTGGCCCCGGCGGGTGATCCCACCAAGAACACCGGTCATCACCACTTGTTGATTGATGTCGATGAGTTGCCAGCCGCCGGTGCGCCGATCCCCAAAGATGCCAACCACCAGCATTTCGGCAACGCGCAAACTCAGGCTGAAGTAACGCTGACGCCCGGCAAGCACACCTTGCAACTCGAACTTGGCGATAGCAACCACATGCCGTTCGATCCGCCGATCCTCTCCGAGAAAATCACCGTCAACGTTAAGTAACGTTAGTCGCGCCCAAGAAAAAGGAGACCCGGAGGTCTCCTTTTTTGTCGCTCAAGTCGCTATCAGAACAACACACGGCTACGGATGGTGCCGTTGACGTGTTGCAGCTTCTGTTGCGCCAGGTCCGAGTACTCGGCGTCTACGTCGATCACCACGTAGCCGACTTTCTCGTTGGTCTGCAGGAACTGACCGGAGATGTTGATGCCGTTTTCGGCGAAGACCTTGTTGATCTCGCTCATCACACCCGGAATGTTCTCGTGGATGTGCAGCAGACGGTGCTTGCCAGGGTGAGCCGGCAGGGCCACTTCCGGGAAGTTCACGGACGATACCGACGTACCGTTGTCGCTGTACTTGACCAGTTTCTCGGCCACTTCCAGACCGATGTTGGCTTGCGCTTCAGCGGTGGAACCACCGATGTGCGGGGTCAGGATCACGTTGTCCAGGCCACGCAGCGGGCTTTCGAACTCTTCGTCGTTGGAGCGTGGCTCCACCGGGAATACGTCGATGGCCGCGCCGATCAGGTGCTTGTCCTTGATCGCGTCCGCCAGGGCTTGCAGTTCGACCACGGTGCCGCGAGCGGCGTTGATCAGGATGCCGCCCTTCTTGATGGCGCGGATTTCCTGCTCGCCGATCATCCACTGGGTCGCAGCGGTTTCCGGAACGTGCAGGGTCACGATGTCGGACATGCCCAGCAGCTCGTGCAGGTTGCTGACCTGGGTCGCGTTACCCAGAGGCAGCTTGGTCACGGTGTCGTAGAAGTAAACCTGCATGCCCAGGCCTTCAGCCAGGACCGACAGTTGCGTACCGATCGAGCCATAACCGACGATGCCGAGCTTCTTGCCACGGATTTCGAAGGAGTTGGCCGCGCTTTTGATCCAGCCGCCACGGTGGCAGGAAGCGTTCTTCTCAGGGATGCCGCGCAGCAACAGGATCGCTTCGGCCAGCACCAGCTCGGCAACGGAGCGAGTGTTGGAGTACGGAGCGTTGAACACTGCGATGCCGCGTTCGCGGGCAGCGTTCAGGTCAACCTGGTTGGTGCCGATGCAGAAACAACCTACAGCGACGAGCTTCTTCGCGTGATCGAAGATCTCTTCGGTCAGTTGAGTGCGGGAGCGAATGCCGATGAAGTGAGCATCAGCGATCTTTTCCTTCAGCTGGGCTTCCGGCAGAGAACCCGTGAGGTACTCGATGCTGGTATAGCCCGCCGACTTGAGAACGTCGACAGCCGATTGGTGGACGCCTTCGAGAAGAAGGAACTTGATCTTGCTCTTATCGAGAGAAGTCTTGCTCATCTGCGTAAACCTGTATCCCGGAGAAAAATGGCAGGAAATGGTCAACAGACGCTGACCCCGACGGCACGACAGCCGTCGCCGCAGAACAGCCGTTGGGCACTATCCTGCGGGGTCGGTATGCTAGCATAAGCGCCCCGCAAACACTCATTCCTGCGACGTGAAGCGTTCTCAGGATGACCATGAATTGTTCGAGAGTTCTGTCGATGACCAATCCTGCCCTGATTGATGAACTGAAGACCCTGGTCGAGCCTGGCAAGGTACTGACCGATGCCGACTCCCTGAACGCTTACGGCAAGGATTGGACCAAGCATTTCGCCCCGGCCCCGACCGCCATCGTGTTCCCGAAGACCACCGAACAGGTCCAGGCCATCGTTTTGTGGGCCAATAAACACAAGGTGGCGCTGGTGCCGTCCGGCGGGCGCACCGGGCTTTCTGCCGCTGCGGTGGCCGCCAATGGCGAAGTGGTCGTGTCCTTCGACTATATGAACCAGATCCTCGACGTGAACCTCACCGACCGCACCGCCGTGTGCCAGCCGGGCGTCGTGACCGAGCATTTGCAGAACGTCGCCGAGGAAAAAGGCCTGTACTACCCGGTGGACTTCGCTTCCGCAGGATCGAGTCAGATTGGCGGCAATATCGGCACCAATGCCGGCGGGATCAAGGTAATTCGCTACGGCATGACCCGTAACTGGGTCGCCGGCATGAAAGTGGTCACCGGCAAGGGTGACGTGCTGGAACTGAACCGCGACCTGATCAAGAACGCCACCGGCTACGACATGCGTCAGCTGTTCATCGGCGCTGAAGGCACCCTCGGTTTTGTGGTCGAAGCGACCATGCGTCTGGACCGGGCGCCGAAAAACCTCACCGCGATGGTGCTTGGTACTGCCGATTTCGACTCGATCATGCCGGTATTGCACGCGTTCCAGAGCAAACTTGACCTGACAGCGTTCGAATTCTTCTCCGACAAAGCCCTGGCCAAGGTCATGGGGCGCGGTGACGTGCCGGCGCCGTTTGAAACCGACTGCCCGTTCTACGCGCTGCTGGAATTCGAAGCGACCACTGAAGAAGTGGCCAACCACGCGCTGGAAACCTTCGAACATTGCGTGGAGCAGGGCTGGGTGCTGGACGGCGTGATGAGCCAGAGCGAAACCCAGCTGCAAAACCTCTGGAAACTGCGCGAATACATTTCCGAAACCATCTCCCACTGGACGCCGTACAAAAACGACATTTCGGTCACTGTGTCGAAAGTCCCGGCGTTCCTGAAGGAAATCGATGCGATCGTCGGCGAACACTACCCGGACTTCGAAATCGTCTGGTTCGGCCACATCGGCGACGGCAACCTGCACTTGAACATCCTCAAGCCGGATGACCTGAGCAAGGACGAGTTCTTCGCCAAGTGCGCGACCGTGAACAAGTGGGTGTTCGAAACCGTCGAGAAGTACAACGGCTCGATTTCCGCCGAACACGGCGTGGGCATGACCAAGCGTGACTACTTGACCTACAGCCGCTCCCCGGTTGAGATCGAGTACATGAAAGCGGTCAAAGCGGTGTTCGATCCGAACGGCATCATGAACCCGGGCAAGATTTTCGCTGTTTGATTTTCGAACTTAAGCGCTACGAACCAGGAGTCGGTCAATGAGCTATCAGCACCAGTATGTCGACGGTACACGCATCCACTTCCCATTGGGCAAAGTGGTTTGCATCGGCCGCAACTACGCCGAACACGCCAAGGAACTGGACAACCCGGTGCCAACGGAGCCCCTGCTGTTTATCAAGCCAGGCAGCTGTGTCGTGCCGCTGGAAGGCGGTTTCAGCATCCCGACCGAGCGCGGTTCAGTGCACTACGAGGCCGAAATCGCGGTGTTGATCGGCAAGCCTTTGTCGACCAAGCCAAGCCGTGAAGAAGTCCTTGATGCTATTTCCGGTTTTGCTCCAGCGCTGGACCTGACCCTGCGTGACAAGCAGGCAGAGCTGAAGTCCAAAGGCCTGCCGTGGGAAATCGCCAAGTCCTTCGACGGTGCGGCAGTGATTGCCCCGTTCGTGTCCGGCAGCACCTTTGCCGACCTGACCGACATCGGCATCCGCCTGACCATCAACGGCGAAGTGCGCCAGGATGGCAACAGCAGCGCGATGCTCAACCCGATCGTGCCAATGATCCAGCACATGGCCGGCTGCTTTTCGCTGCAGGCTGGCGACGTGATCCTGACTGGTACGCCGGTCGGTGTCGGCCCGCTGAATGTGGGTGACGAAATCGTTCTGGAACTGCCAGGCGCGAGCAGCTTCACCAGCAGCGTCCGCTGACACAAACCCCCTGTAGGAGCCGGCTTGCCGGCGATGAGGCCGTCACATTCAACATTTATGCTGAATGTTCCACCGCCATCGCCGGCAAGCCGGCTCCTACAGGGGGGATTTAGTTGCCCGTAAAGGGCAATCCCGCCATTTCCCGTTTTTTTCACATCTTGTCTGGATAATTCCCGGGCTTCTGGCGTCTGAGCCGGTCCCAATTGTGCTATTACCCTTAGCCTGAATTTCTGGAACGCATCCCCTGATGGCCATCCAATCGCTGCCCACGCTTAAAACTGCCCGTCGCCCGCGCTTTTTCATGCGTTGGTATGCCTGGCTTTTGCTGGTCGCGGCCGCCGCGTATGGCCTTGCCTTTGCCATGCATTGGGATGACCGCGGGGTGCTCTGGGTGCTGGAGCGTTTCGAAAGCCCGGCTGAACGCCAGGAAAGTATCTGGCTCCCGGATTACCGGGCGGTGATCGATGCCAAGCTACTGCCAGGGATGGAAAAGGACGAAGCGTCCGACCTGGCCTACAACCCGCAAACCAAAACCCTGTTCTCGGTGATGGGTAAAAACCCGTTCCTGGTCGAACTGGACCTGCAGGGTGAAGTGCTGCGCAAAATGCCCTTGGTGGGCTGGAGCAACCCGGAAGGCGTGACGGTCATGGGCAACGGTCTGCTGGCCATTGTCGATGAGCGTGAGCATTTGCTGAGCATCGTCAAGGTCGACGCCGATACCCGCGAGCTGAACATCGCCAACTTCCCCAAGTACGACCTCGGTCCGTCGAAAGACCAGAACAAAGCGTTCGAAGCGGTCGTCTGGGATGCGCGCAATCAACACATGCTGCTGGGTGAGGAGCGTCCACCGGCGCTGTTCACCTGGAAAAGCGCCGACGGCCTGACACTCACCGGCGACAAGCAGAAGCTGGCCAGTGACGCGCTGGACATCCGCAACCTGTCGGCCTTGGCCATCGACCCGCGCACCGGCCATACGCTGGTGTTGTCCGCCGATTCCCACTTGCTGCTGGAGCTGGATGAGAAGGGCGAGCAGGTCAGTTTCATGACCTTGCTGGGTGGTTTCAATGGCCTGAAGAAGACCATTCCCCGCGCCGAAGGCGTGACCATGGACGAGGCGGGCACGCTGTACATGGTGAGCGAGCCGAACCTGTTCTACCGATTCGAAAAGCAGCGCTGATTCGCGACCTTGATCTGCGAATGTGTAGGAAACGCGACGCTCAGTTGTAGGGCCAACCCAACGGCCTTTAAGCTTCAATTCAGACTGCCGTGGTATTTCATCCGCCCGTCCTGATTCCGAGCTTGCCTGAATGCGCCGACTTGCCCGCCCCAAACCCCTGATCCTGATTCTCTCGGTGATCGCGCTGACCGTGCTGGTTGCGTTCGGCCAACACCTGCGTCTGTTTGAGCGGGCCTGGTTCAATCTGCATACGCTTTGGCAGGCAGAAAGCGCCCGGTCGATCGGACTGGATCACTATCAGGTTGTCATTGAGGGTCGGGTCATCGAAGGCCTGGACGACGATGTGTCAGCGCTGACCTTCGATCCGGTCCGCAAAAGCCTGTTCACCGTCACCAATAAAAACTCCGAGCTGATCGAGCTGTCGCTGGAAGGCCAGATAATTCAGCGCATCGCGCTGGTCGGCTTCGGTGATCCGGAAGCGGTGGAATTCATCAGCGCCGACACTTACGTCATCACCGACGAGCGTCAGCAGCGGCTGATCAAGATTCATCTGGAGAAGGACACGACGTTCCTCGATGCGGCGGATGCCGAACAGATAACCCTCGGCGTGCACATGAGCAGCAACAAGGGTTTTGAAGGCCTGGCCTACGATTCGGTGGGCAAGCGGCTGTTTGTCGCCAAGGAGCGCGACCCGATGCTGATCTATGAAGTGCAGGGTTTTCCGCATTACAACCCGGAAAAATCCTATGCGGTGCACGTGGTCAACAACCCCAAGCGCGATGCCGGGATGTTTGTGCGAGACCTGTCGAGCCTGCAATACGACGAGCGCAGCGGTCACCTGTTGGCGCTGTCCGACGAGTCGCGACTGATTCTGGAACTGGATGTGGACGGGCGTCCGCTGAGCACCATGTCACTGAGCAAGGGGCGTCAGGGGTTGCAGAAGACGGTGCCGCAAGCGGAAGGGATCGCCATGGATGACGACGGCACGATGTACCTGGTGAGCGAGCCGAACCTGTTCTACGTCTTCAAGAAACCGCCACAGCCCTAAAACATAAACACAACCCCTGTAGGAGCCGGCTTGCCGGCGATAAGGCCGTGACATTCAACATCTATGTTGACTGTTACGCCGCTATCGCCAGCAAGCTGGCTCCTACAGGGTTTTGCGTCTGGCTTACTGCGCGCGCAGGGTCTTCACGCCTTCGCTGGTGCCCAGCAACAGCAGATCCGCAGGACGCGCCGCGAACAAACCGTTGGTCACCACGCCGACGATCGCATTGATCTGCGTCTCCAGCTCGACCGGGTTGGTGATCTGCATGTTGAACACATCCAGAATGATGTTGCCGTTGTCAGTCAGCACGCCTTCACGGTAAACCGGGTCGCCGCCGAGCTTCACCAGCTCGCGGGCCACGTGGCTGCGGGCCATCGGGATCACTTCGACCGGCAGCGGGAACGCGCCAAGCACCGGCACCAGTTTGCTGCCATCGGCGATGCAGATGAAGGTCTTGGCCACGGCCGCAACGATCTTCTCGCGGGTCAGGGCTGCGCCGCCGCCCTTGATCAGGTTCAGGTGCTCGTCGCTTTCGTCGGCGCCGTCGACGTAGAACTCCAGGTCGCTGACGGTATTCAGCTCATACACCGGAATACCGTGGCCCTTGAGGCGTGCGGCGGTGGCTTCGGAACTGGCGACTGCGCCGTCGAAGGCGCCTTTGTGTTGCGCCAGTGCGTCGATGAAGCAGTTGGCGGTGGAGCCGGTGCCGACCCCGACGATGCTCTTGTCGTCGAGTTTCGGGAGGATGAAGTCGACGGCGGCCTGGGCTACTGCCTGTTTGAGTTGATCCTGGGTCATGCGGGCTCCGAAGTGCCGAAGAGGGGGAACGAAAGCCCGGCATTATAGGCCCCGGGACGGGGAAGGTCATTGCCCGATTGGCAGACCGCACCGTTACCTGTAGGAGCGAGGCTTGCCCGCGAAAGCGTTCTTACTGCCAACATTTATTCTGGATGTGCCGGCCTCTTCGCGGGCAAGCCTCGCTCCTACAGGTCCTTGATCCCTTCCGGGGAGGGTAAAACCACCTGTTTAGTGTGGTCGCACGCCCGAAAGCCGGGTTAGACTCCTTGGCCCTGCCCAACCCGCTCAGTGATGCTTTCCGATGCTCGAACAGTACGTCAAAAAGATCCTCACCTCGCGCGTTTATGACGTTGCCGTAGAAACCCCATTGCAGACTGCCCGCCAGCTCTCCGAGCGGCTGGGCAACAGTATTTTGCTCAAGCGTGAAGACTTGCAGCCGGTGTTCTCGTTCAAGATTCGCGGGGCCTACAACAAGCTCACGCAGTTGAGCGATGAAGAACGCGCGCGCGGCGTCGTGACGGCTTCGGCCGGTAATCACGCGCAGGGCCTGGCCCTGGCGGCGAAAGTGCTCGGCGTGAAAGCCACCATCGTCATGCCCAAGACCACCCCGGAAATCAAAGTCGAAGGCGTGCGTTCCCGTGGTGGCAAAGTGGTGCTGCACGGGGATTCGTTCCCGGAAGCCCTGGCTTACTCGCTGAAACTGGTCGACGAAAAAGGCTACGTCTACATTCACCCGTACGACGATCCCCACACCATTGCCGGGCAGGGCACGGTGGCCATGGAGATTCTGCGCCAGCACCCTGGGCGTCTGGATGCGATCTTCGTTCCGGTCGGCGGCGGCGGTCTGATCGCCGGTATCGCGGCGTACGTGAAATACCTGCGCCCGGAAATCAAGATCATCGGCGTCGAGCCGGACGACTCCAATTGCCTGCAAGCCGCCATGGCCGCCGGCGAGCGCGTGGTGCTGCCGACCGTGGGCCTCTTCGCCGACGGCGTCGCGGTCGCTCAGATTGGTCAGTACACGTTCGACATCTGCAAAGACTATGTCGATGAAGTGATCACCGTCAGCACCGACGAGATCTGCGCGGCGATCAAGGATATCTACGACGATACCCGCTCGATCACTGAACCTGCCGGCGCCCTGGGCGTGGCCGGGATCAAGAAGTACGTCGAGCAGCACGCTGTCACCGGGCACACCTTTGTGGCCATCGATTCCGGCGCCAACGTCAACTTCGACCGCTTGCGCCACGTCGCCGAACGCGCCGAGCTGGGCGAGGGCCGCGAAGCCATCATCGCCGTGACCATCCCCGAGAAGCCGGGCAGCTTCAAGGCGTTCTGCGAAGCCATCGGCAAGCGCCAGATCACCGAATTCAACTACCGCTACAACACCGGCAGCGAAGCGCACATCTTCGTTGGCGTGCAGACGCACCCGGAAAACGATCCACGCAGCGCGCTGCTTGCCAGCCTGACCGAGCAAGGTTTCCCGGTGCTGGACCTGACCGACAATGAACTGGCCAAGTTGCACATCCGGCACATGGTCGGTGGCCGCGCGGCCCAGGTGGTGGATGAAGTGGTGCTGCGCTTCGAATTTCCGGAGCGACCGGGCGCGCTGTTCAACTTCCTCAGCAAGCTCGGCGGGCGCTGGAACATCTCGATGTTCCACTACCGCAACCACGGCGCGGCGGACGGTCGTGTGGTCGCAGGGCTGCAAGTGCCTCACGAGGAGCGTCATCTGGTGCCGGCGGCGCTGGAAGAAATCGGCTACCCGTACTGGGACGAAAGCGACAACCCGGCCTATCAGCTGTTTCTTGGCTGAGCGGCTACGCTGATGGGCAGGTCATAAGGAAGTCGAACAATGGAAACGTTAACCGCCCTGAAAGTGGCGCACATGGTGGCGACGGTTGTGCTGCTGGTCTGTGCGCTGGGCCTGGGGATCTGGGTCTGGCGAACTCGGCGTAATGGCGACGCGACGGCGGGCAGCCGAACCTTGCAAAGGCCTCGGGTATTCATCTGGCTGTTGATGGGGCTGGCATTGCTGAGCATGCCGTTCACCGGCTGGTGGATGGTGCATCTGGTGGGCTGGCCGTTGGGGCAGACGTGGTTGCTGGCGTCGAGTGTGCTTTACACCGTTGCGGCGTTGGCGTGGTTCTGGTTGTTGGTGCGGCTTAACAAGTTGCGCAAGGCGCCGGCGGGGAACGGCAAGTTTACCTTCGCCCTGGCGTTGTTCAGCTTCGTCTGCTTTATCGCCATTGCCGGGTTGATGGGTGCCAAGCCTGTTTAACGCTTGAAACCGAGTTGACCCCTTCGCGGGCGAGCCTCGCTCCTACGGGATTTGCGTCATTTTCATAATTGACGCATGACCTGTAGGAGCGAGGCTTGCCCGCGAAGGCGATTTCAGTCACGCAACGAAATCACCGGCCAGCCACGTTTCTCGGCCTCGGCACGCAAATTCGGGTCCGGATCAACCGCCACCGGATTCGCCACCTGTTCCAGCAACGGAAAATCATTCATCGAGTCGCTGTAGAAGTAACTGTCTTCCAGCGAATGCCCGCTTTCTTCCAGCCAACGATTAAGCCGCGTCACCTTGCCTTCGCGGAAGCACGGCACGTCGGTGCTGCGCCCGGTGTAGCGGCCATCGACCATCTCGCACTCGGTGGCGATCAGGGTTTCAACGCCCAGGCGCTCGGCAATCGGACCTGTGACGAAGCGGTTGGTCGCCGTGATGATCACCAGTTTGTCGCCGGCATCGCGGTGCTTCTTCAGCAGCTCAAGTCCCTTGGGCAGCACGATCGGCTCGATGCAGTCGCGCATGTAATCGCTGTGCCACTGATCCAGCGTGGCCATTTCGGTGCGGCCGAGCACTTCCAGGCAAAAGTTCAGGTAGGCGGCGTTATCCAGCTTGCCGGCCAGGTAATCCTGATAGAACTCGTCGTTGCGTGTCTTGTAGGCGACGGCGTCGAGGAAGCCGCGTTCGCACAGGTAATCACCCCAGGCGTGGTCGCTGTCGCCGCCCAAAAGGGTGTTGTCCAAGTCGAATAAAGCCAGGCGCATTGCAGTTACTCGCTGAAAAGTCTGTAGAAAGGCGCCCAGAATACGGACTTTTCACAAGAGTGCACATAAGGTTGGCCGGCTCGTTGCTGCCTTCACAACCTTTGTGGAACAATGCGGCGACATGCGTTTGCGAGGTTGTTGCCGTGATCGACCCCGATGGTTTCCGCCCCAATGTCGGGATCATTCTCACGAATGATGCCGGACAGGTGCTATGGGCTCGCCGTATCAATCAAGATGCCTGGCAGTTTCCACAGGGTGGTATCAACCCCCAGGAGACGCCGGAAGACGCCTTGTACCGCGAGTTGAACGAAGAAGTGGGTCTGGAGCGCGAAGATGTTGAAATTCTCGCCTGCACCCGGGGCTGGTTGCGCTATCGTTTGCCGCAACGTCTGGTCCGTACCCACAGCCAACCGCTGTGCATCGGCCAGAAACAGAAATGGTTTCTCCTGCGCCTGATCTCCAACGAGCAGCGGGTGCGGATGGATTTGACCGGTAAACCGGAATTCGATGGCTGGCGCTGGGTCAGTTATTGGTATCCGTTGGGCCAGGTGGTGACATTCAAGCGCGAGGTTTATCGACGCGCTCTCAAAGAGCTTGCCCCGCGCCTTTTAGCGCGCGACTGACGACGGAGTTCGACCCCGAGCCATGCTCAATACGCTGCGCAAGATCGTCCAGGAAGTTAACTCCGCCAAGGATCTCAAGGCGGCGTTGGGGATTATTGTGTTGCGCGTCAAAGAGGCCATGGGCAGCCAGGTCTGCTCGGTCTACCTGCTTGACCCCGAGACCAACCGCTTCGTGCTGATGGCGACCGAGGGCTTGAACAAGCGCTCGATCGGCAAAGTCAGCATGGCACCCAACGAAGGTCTGGTCGGCCTGGTCGGCACGCGTGAAGAACCCCTGAACCTCGAAAACGCCGCGGATCACCCGCGCTACCGCTACTTCGCCGAGACCGGTGAAGAGCGCTACGCCTCCTTCCTCGGGGCGCCGATCATTCACCACCGCCGCGTTGTCGGCGTGTTGGTCATTCAGCAAAAAGAACGCCGCCAGTTCGATGAAGGTGAAGAAGCCTTCCTCGTGACCATGAGCGCGCAGCTTGCCGGGGTTATTGCCCACGCCGAGGCCACCGGTTCGATCCGTGGCCTGGGCCGTCAGGGCAAAGGCATCCAGGAAGCCAAGTTCATCGGCGTGCCGGGCTCGCCGGGCGCGGCGGTCGGTACGGCGGTGGTCATGCTGCCACCGGCCGATCTGGACGTGGTGCCGGACAAGACCATCAGCGACATCGACGCCGAACTGGCGTTGTTCAAGACCGCCATCGAAGGCGTGCGCGCCGACATGCGTGCGTTGTCGGCCAAACTGGCCTCGCAGTTGCGCCCCGAAGAGCGCGCCTTGTTCGACGTCTACCTGATGATGCTCGCCGACGAGGCGCTCGGCAGCGAAGTCACCACCGTAATCAAGACCGGTCAGTGGGCCCAGGGCGCGCTGCGTCAGGTGGTCACTGAGCACGTCAACCGTTTCGAATTGATGGACGACGCCTACCTGCGTGAGCGCGCATCGGACGTCAAGGACCTTGGTCGCCGTCTGCTCGCCTACTTGCAGGAAGAGCGCCAGCAGAACCTGGTCTACCCGGAAAAAACCATTCTGGTCAGCGAAGAACTGACGCCGGCGATGCTCGGCGAGGTGCCGGAAGGCACGCTGGTCGGTCTGGTTTCGGTCCTCGGTTCAGGTAACTCCCACGTCGCGATCCTCGCCCGGGCGATGGGCATCCCGACGGTGATGGGCCTGGTCGACCTGCCTTATGCCAAGGTCGACGGCATCGAATTGATCGTCGACGGCAACCGCGGCGAGGTCTACACCAACCCCAGCGATGTGCTGCGCAAGCAGTTCGCCGAGGTGGTGGAAGAAGAGAAACAACTGGCGCTCGGTCTCGATTCCCTGCGCGACCTGCCGTGCGTGACCCTCGACGGTCACCGCATGCCGCTGTGGGTCAACACCGGCCTGCTGGCGGACGTGGCGCGGGCGCAAAAGCGCGGCGCCGAAGGTGTCGGTCTGTACCGCACCGAAGTGCCGTTCATGATCAACCAGCGCTTCCCGAGCGAAAAAGAGCAGCTGGCGATCTATCGCGAGCAACTCGCCGCGTTCCACCCGCAACCGGTGACCATGCGCAGCCTGGACATCGGCGGCGACAAGTCGCTGTCGTACTTCCCGATCAAGGAAGACAACCCGTTCCTCGGCTGGCGCGGCATTCGCGTCACCCTCGACCACCCGGAAATCTTCCTGGTGCAGACCCGCGCCATGCTCAAGGCCAGCGAAGGCTTGAACAACCTGCGGATTCTGCTGCCGATGATCTCCGGCACCCATGAACTCGAAGAAGCCCTGCACCTGATTCACCGGGCGTGGGGCGAAGTCCGCGACGAAGGCACCGACGTGCCGATGCCGCCGATTGGCGTGATGATCGAGATTCCGGCGGCTGTTTATCAGACCAAGGAACTGGCGCGGCAAGTGGACTTCCTGTCGGTCGGTTCCAACGACCTGACCCAGTACCTGCTGGCCGTTGACCGCAACAACCCGCGAGTGGCCGACCTCTACGACTATTTGCACCCGGCGGTGCTACAGGCGTTGCAGACCGTAGTGCGTGACGCCCATGCCGAAGGCAAGCCGGTGAGCATCTGCGGCGAGATGGCGGGGGATCCGGCGGCGGCGGTGCTGCTGATGGCGATGGGCTTTGATAGTTTGTCGATGAACGCCACCAACCTGCCGAAGGTGAAGTGGATGCTGCGTCAGATCAACCTGAGCAAGGCCAAGGAATTGCTCGCGGAGCTGATGACCATCGACAACCCGCAAGTCATCCACAGCTCGCTGCAACTGGCGCTGAAGAACCTTGGGTTGGCGAAGATGGTCAGCCCGGCAGCGGTCAAAGCCCTCTAAAGGCTGCTGGCCTCTTCGCGGGCAAGCCTCGCTCCTACATGGAACGCGTAAATCCTGTAGGAGCGAGGCTTGCCCGCGAAGGCGTCCCCTAGTACGCCGAAAATCTAAACCCTGACCTCAACTTCCCCCAAATGCCCGCCATACGGCCCGAAACTCCGTTCGACCATCAGCCGCGTCCCATCCGCCTGAACAATCAACGCCGTACTCGCCCGCGTCCCATAACTCTGGCTGGCAATAAACACACTCGATAACAACGACTCGGTCGCCAGACCCACCCCGGTATCCGGCAGCTCTGCAAAAGGCGCTGTCTGCGAATCACTGAGCAACGCCAATAACGCCTCAGGCTGCGGATCCTCCAGAACAGCCTCCAGCGCCGCTCGCGCCTTGAGCAACTTCGGCCACGGCGTATCCAGACCAGCATTCGATAACCCATACACCCCGGCCGGCAGCAGCACCGCTTCAAGCTCCCGGGCATTGAAGTGCCACAGTTCATTGGCATTGCCGATCAGCAGGTTAAAACCGGCATATTCCAGTGAACGTCCAACAACGTCGTCCAAATAATCATCTATCGGCATGTCGCCGCTGAGAAATCGCGCAACCAGTTCACCTCGGGATTTTCGAGCGGCCGGTTGATGGGGATCGCGAATATTGGTCAGTGCCGCAAAGCGCCCGTTGGCGCCGACACCGAGCCAGGTGCCGCCGGCTTCCAGATCACGACCGGCGTAGACGTGCGGTGCTTCGGGCCATTGCGCCAGGGGCAGACTGGGCCGGGCATAGAATTCGTCACGGTTGGCGGCGACGATCAGCGGTTGGGCGTGGCCCGGGCGCCAGGCAAAGACAATCAGGCACATAAGGTGGTCCTTGTGTGTTTTTGCCCACTCTACGCAGTCATTGTGCGGGTATCCATCGCCATCCAGTGGAGCCGAAGGCCATGCATCCGTTACCATGCCGCTCTTCTTTGGGGGTCGTACATGGAATTTCTGCTCTATCTGGCGCTCGGCGCCTGTGCAGGCGTGCTGGCCGGCCTGTTTGGCGTCGGCGGCGGAATTATCATCGTGCCGGTGCTGGTGTTCAGTTTCACCTTGCAGGGTTTCGACGCCTCGATCCTGACGCATCTGGCGGTCGGCACATCCCTGGCTACGATCATCTTTACCTCGGTCAACGCAGTGCGCGAGCATCATCGCCGCGGTGCCGTGCGTTGGCCGATTTTTGCCTGGATGACCGTCGGCATCCTGCTCGGCGCCGGGTTCGGCGCGCTGACAGCCGAAGCGATCTCCGGGCCAAACCTGCAGAAAATCATCGGCGTGTTTGCCCTGGTCATCGCCGTGCAGTTGATGCTGGACGTCAAGCCCAAGGCCAGCCGAACGGTGCCGGGTAAAGTCGGTCTGACCGTGGCCGGCAGTGTGATTGGCTGGGCGTCGGCGATTTTCGGGATTGGCGGCGGTTCGCTGACCGTGCCGTTCCTGACCTGGCGCAGCGTGCCGATGCAGCAAGCGGTGGCCACGTCCTCGGCGTGCGGTCTGCCCATCGCGCTGGCCAGTGCATTAAGTTTCATGATTCTGGGCTGGCACGATCCGTTGCTGCCGGCCCATAGTCTCGGTTTTATTTATTTGCCGGCGCTGCTGGGGATCGCCCTGACCAGCATGGTCTTCGCCCGCCTCGGTGCGCGATTGGCCCACAGCCTGTCGCCGAAGTTGCTGAAAAGACTGTTCGCCGCTTTGCTGTTCTGCGTGGGTTTGAATTTTCTGATCTGACGCACCGCACAATCCTGGCTTAATCCTGAGGTGGCAGCGTCGCCCGGGAATTTTGAAGCTTTCAACTCTAACGAGGAGTCGCAATGCTGCCTTACCCGCAGATCGACCCGGTGGCCCTGGCCATCGGTCCGCTGAAAATCCACTGGTACGGCTTGATGTACCTGATCGGCATCGGCGGTGCGTGGCTGCTGGCGTCGCGCCGGCTCAACCGTTTCGACCCGACCTGGACCAAGGAGAAGCTCTCCGACATGGTCTTCTGGATGTCGATGGGCGTTATCGTCGGCGGTCGCCTGGGCTATGTGCTGTTCTACGATCTGCACGCTTACCTGGCCAACCCGACGCTGATTTTCGAAGTGTGGAAGGGTGGCATGTCGTTCCACGGCGGCTTCATCGGCGTGATGCTGGCGGCGTTGTGGTTCGGTAAGAAGAACAACAAGTCGTTCTTCCAGCTGATGGACTTCGTCGCGCCGATGGTGCCGATCGGCCTGGGCGCCGGGCGTATCGGCAACTTCATCAACGCCGAATTGTGGGGCAAGGCGACCGACGTGCCGTGGGCGATGATCTTCCCGCCGTTCAGCGATCCGGCGCAGTTGCCGCGTCACCCGTCGCAGCTGTATCAGTTCGCGCTGGAAGGCGTCGCGCTGTTCCTGATCCTGTGGCTGTTCTCGCGCAAGCCACGGCCGACCATGGCGGTGTCCGGGATGTTCGCGCTGTTCTATGGCATCTTCCGTTTCATCGTCGAATTCGTCCGCGTACCGGACGCGCAACTGGGCTATCTGGCCTGGAACTGGCTGACCATGGGCCAGGTGCTCTGCGTGCCGATGATCGTCGGCGGGCTGTTCCTGATCTGGCTGGCGTATCGCCGCGCCCCGGCGACTCCAGCGGCAGCCGTATAAATTCGAACCCCGGGGCTTTGGTCCCGGGTTCAAGGACACAGGTAACTCATGAAGCAATATCTCGAACTGGTCGCCCACGTCATCAAGAACGGCACCAAACAGGCCAACCGCACTGGCGTGAACACCATCAGCTTTCCGGGCGCGATGCTGCGTTACGACCTGCAGGAAGGTTTCCCGGCGATCACCACGCGCAAGATGGCCTTCAAATCGGCCATCGGCGAGATGTGCGGTTTTCTGCGTGGGGTGAACAACGCCGCCGAATTCCGTGCGCTGGGCTGCAAGGTCTGGGACCAGAACGCCAACGAAAACGCGCAATGGCTGGCCAACCCGTTCCGCCAGGGCGAAGACGACCTCGGCGAGATCTACGGCGTGCAATGGCGCAAATGGCCGGCGTACAAGCAGATCCCGGTCAGCAATCAGGCCGCCATCGAGCAGACCCTGAAGCAAGGCTACCGCCAGATCGCTGAAGGCGAAGAAGACGGTCAGTCCTACGTGGTGCTGTACAAGGCGATCGACCAGATCCGCCAGTGCGTCGACACCATCATCAAGGACCCGGGCAGCCGCCGCATCCTGTTCCACGGCTGGAACGTTGCGCAGCTTGATGAAATGGCCCTGCCGCCGTGTCACCTGCTGTACCAGTTCCACCCGAATGTCGAGACCAAGGAAATTTCCCTGACCCTCTACATCCGCTCCAACGACCTGGGCCTGGGCACGCCGTTCAACCTCACCGAAGGCGCCGCGCTGCTGAGCCTGATCGGTCGCCTGACCGGTTATACGCCGCGCTGGTTCACCTATTTCATCGGTGACGCGCACGTCTACGAAAACCATCTGGACATGCTCAACGAACAGCTCAAGCGCGAGCCGTTCCCGATGCCGAAGCTGGTGATCAGTGATCGTGTGCCGGAGTTTGCCAAGACGGGCGTGTATCAGCCGGAGTGGCTGGAGTTGATCGAACCGGGTGATTTTTCGCTTGAGGGTTATCAGCACCATGCGCCAATGACCGCGCCGATGGCGGTGTAAAACCACCGATTGACCCTGTGGGAGCGAGCCTGCTCGCGATGAGGCCATCACATTCAGCATCGATGTTGACTGTAATGCCGCCATCGCGAGCAGGCTCGCTCCCACATTTGGTTTTGTGGTGTTCCTAATGGCCGTGACTGCGGCCCACATGCGAATGCTCAACCTCCGTCGCCACAACCCCGCCGCTCACTTCCAACCGCTGCAAAATCCCGCATTGATCGATATCCGGCCCTTCGCCACAGCGTTGGCGCAGGTCGAGCAGTTGTGCCTGTAACGCCAGCAACCCGTCGATCCGCGCTTTCACGTGATGAATGTGCTCGTCGATCAGCGCATTCACGCTTTCACACTGATCCTGCGGGCTGTCGCGCAAGGCCAGCAGGCTGCGGATTTCCTCGAGCGTCATGTCGAGGGTGCGGCAGTTGCGGATGAAGGTCAGGCGCTCGGCGTGGGCCTGGGTGTAGACGCGGTAGTTGCCGTCGCTGCGGGCCGGTTCCGGCAGCAGGTTTTCGCGCTCGTAGTAGCGAATGGTTTCCACGGCGCAGTCCGTGAGCCTGGCCAGTTCTCCGATCTTCATGACGGCAATCTCCAAAAGGGTGCTTGACCCTATAGTGGCTACAGGGTCTTTACTTGGCAACAGGCACCTTATGGACGCGACCTGATGAGCGATTCCCGACACGATCACACACACGAGGCTGGTCACAGCCACAAACTGCAGCCTGTACAGAAACATGACCATGGCGGTCACGGGGATTCCTGCTGTTCTTCCAAAGCAGCGGCGCCGTCGCTGATCAAGCTCAGCGAAACGTCCACCGCCAACGCGCGGCTGAGCAGTTTCCGCATCGACGCGATGGACTGCCCGACCGAGCAGACGCTGATCCAGAACAAACTGGGCAAGCTCGCCGGTGTGCAGCAGCTGGAGTTCAACCTGATCAACCGCGTGTTGGGCGTCACTCATGACTTGCCGAGCACCGCGCCGATCATCGACGCGATCAAGTCGCTGGGCATGGTTGCCGAGCCGTTGGAGCAGGGCGTCGAAGCACCCGCCCCGGCACCTGAGAAAAAACCGTGGTGGCCACTGGCACTGTCCGGCGTGACCGCGCTCGCCGCCGAAGTGATCCACTTCACCGACGTAGCGCCCAACTGGGTCGTGGCGGTTATCGCGCTGGTCTCGATCCTCAGCGGCGGCCTCAGCACTTACAAAAAGGGCTGGATCGCCCTGAAAAACCTCAACCTCAACATCAACGCGCTGATGAGCATTGCGGTGACCGGCGCGATCCTGATCGGGCAGTGGCCGGAAGCGGCGATGGTGATGTTCCTGTTCACCGTGGCCGAGTTGATCGAGGCCAAGTCCCTGGACCGCGCGCGCAATGCAATCAGCGGTTTGATGCAGATGACCCCGGAGCAGGCCACGGTATTGCAGGCCGATGGCAGTTGGGTTTTGCAGGACGTCAAAACCATCGAGCTGGGCGCGCGGGTGCGCGTGCGTCCCGGCGAGCGGATTGGCCTGGACGGTGAAGTGGTGGCGGGCAGTTCAACCATCGATCAGGCACCGATCACGGGTGAAAGCCTGCCGGTCGAGAAGACGCTTGGCGACAAGGTTTTCGCCGGGACCATCAATCAGGCGGGTTCTCTGGAGTATTCCGTCACCGCCGCCGCCAACAATTCGACCCTGGCGCGGATCATCCACGCCGTCGAACAGGCGCAAGGCGCACGGGCACCGACTCAGCGTTTCGTTGATCAGTTTTCAAAAATCTACACCCCGGCGGTGTTCGCCCTGGCTTTGGCCGTCGCGGTAATTCCGCCGCTGTTCATGGGCGCGGTCTGGTTCGACTGGATCTATCGCGCGTTGGTATTGCTGGTGGTCGCGTGCCCGTGTGCGCTGGTGATCTCGACGCCAGTGACCATCGTCAGCGGCCTCGCGGCGGCGGCGCGCAAAGGGATTCTGGTCAAGGGCGGCGTTTATCTGGAGGGCGGGTACAAGCTCGATTACCTGGCGCTGGATAAAACCGGCACGATCACCCACGGCAAACCGGTGCAGACCGATTACCTGTCGCTTGACCCAACCGCTGATGCCTCGGCCCCGGGAATTGCGGCGGCATTGGCCGGGCGCTCGGACCACCCGGTGTCGCTGGCCATCGCCAATGCCGCTGTGGATAAAACCTTTGCGCCGCTCGTTGTGGATAACTTCGAAGCCCTGGCCGGTCGCGGGGTGCGCGGTGAAATCAACGGTCAGGTCTACCACTTGGGCAACCACCGTTTGGTCGAAGAGCTGAACCTGTGCTCGCCCGCCCTGGAAGAAAAGCTGTTTGCGCTGGAAAAACAGGGCAAGTCGGTGGTGCTGCTGCTCGACAAATCCGGCCCGCTGGCGCTGTTCGCCGTGGCCGATACGGTCAAGGAATCCAGCCGCGAAGCGATCCAGCAACTGCACGATTTGGGCATCAAAACCCTGATGCTCACTGGCGACAACGTCCACACCGCCCAGGCGATTGCCGCACAAGTCGGCATCGACGAAGCCAAGGGCGATCTGCTGCCGACCGATAAACTGCAAGCCATCGAAGCCCTTTATGCACAGGGCCATAGCGTCGGCATGGTCGGTGATGGCATCAATGACGCACCGGCACTGGCCCGGGCCGAGATTGGTTTTGCCATGGCCGCCGCCGGCACCGATACCGCCATCGAAACCGCCGATGTCGCCCTGATGGACGACGATCTGCGCAAAATCCCCACGTTCATCCGCCTGTCGCGGCAGACGTCGAGCATCCTCAAACAGAACATCGCCCTCGCTTTGGTCATCAAGGCTATCTTTCTTGGGGTAACCTTCGCCGGGATCGCCACCATGTGGATGGCGGTGTTTGCCGACATGGGCGTGAGCCTGTTGGTGGTGTTCAACGGTTTGCGCCTGTTGCGCAAGTAAGTGATGAGGAGCGGGTGTGCTGAGTGCCGAGCTGAAGGCGTTTTACATGGTGGCCCGTCTGGGCAGCATTACCCTGGCGGCGAAAAAGCTCGGCCTGAGCCAGCCCACCGTGACCACGCAAATCCGCAATCTGGAAAGCCAGTACTCGGTTGAACTGTTCTACCGTGGCGGTCGCCGCCTCAGCGTCAGTGATGAAGGTGCGCGGCTGCTGCCGATGGTCAAGACGCTGTTGCAGCAGGAAGCCGACATCGAGTTTTTCCTGCGTAACAGCGGCCAGGTCCAGGGCACTTTGCGCATCGCCGCCACGGCGCCGTATTACATCCTCGATCTGGTGAAGACCTTTCGCGAGCGCTTGCCGCAGGTGGAAGTGTCGGTGGAGATCGGCAACTCGCAGCAGGTGCTGGAAGCGTTGGAGGATTACCGGGTGGATGTCGCCGCGTCCTCGCAACTGCTCGATGATGCGCGACTGATTCGGCGGGTGCTCGGCAGCGATCCGCTGGTGTTGGCAGTGCATCGCAATCATCCGTTGGCGGTGCACGATCATGTGCCGCTCAGCGCGTTGGCCGGGCATACGTTGTTGATGCGTGAGTCAGGCTCGACCACTCGGCGTCTGACCGAAGAATTGCTGGCCAGCGCCGGGGTGAGTTTCGGCCCGTTGCTGGAGATCGGCAGCCGTGAATCGATCCGCGAGGCGGTGCTGCGCAACATCGGGATCAGCATCATTGCCCGGCAGGAAGTGCCGCACGATCCGCAATTGCGCGTGCTGACCATCGAGAATGCGCCGCAGATTCCGGAGTATTTGTACTGCCTCAAGGAACGCAAAGGCGCGCGGTTGCCGGCGGCGTTTCTGGGGTTGGCGCAGGAAATGGCCCCGGCCTGAGTTTTGCGTTGACTGTGCTGGCCTCTTCGCGGGCAAGCCTCGCTCCTACAGGGGAACGCATTTCTCTGTAGGAGCGAGGCTTGCCCGCGAAGGCGTCAGCCCGGACAACGAATAACTTGAACCAAAATCTCTGAATACCACTATCAGCCGTTTTGGCCTCACTGCCACATGACGGACGCATTACATCCCTAGGATGGCCTTCATCTGCTTGATGAGGCCCGTCCATGAACCACTCGATCGCAACTGCCCTGACCAACCCCGGCGCTCCGATGAAGGTGCGCGGCGTGCAGAAACGCTTCGGCGCTTTCACTGCGCTGGATAACGTTTCCCTCGACGTGGCGGCCGGTGAACTGGTGTGTCTGCTGGGGCCGTCGGGCTGTGGCAAGACCACCTTGCTGCGTTGCATCGCCGGTCTGGAGAAACAGGACAGCGGCGAGTTGTACCTCGGTGATCGCGACGTCTCGCACCTGGCACCTCAGGCGCGGGACTACGGCATTCTGTTTCAGTCCTACGCGTTGTTCCCCAATCTCACCGTCGAAGCGAACATTGCCTACGGCCTCGCCGGCAGCGGTCGCGATGAAGTGCGCAAGCGCGTCGGTCAGATGCTGGAACTGGTCGGCCTGACCGGCAGTGAGAAAAAGTACCCCGGCCAATTATCCGGCGGTCAGCAGCAACGTGTCGCACTGGCCCGCGCCCTGGCACCGGCGCCTTCGTTGTTGTTGCTGGACGAGCCGATGTCCGCCCTCGATGCCCGGGTCCGCGAGCACCTGTGCACCGAACTGCGCCAACTGCAACGCAGCCTCGGCATCACCACGCTGATGGTCACCCACAATCAGGACGAGGCCATGCTGATGGCCGACCGCATCGCCGTGATGAACAACGGCAAAGTCGAGCAATACGCCACGCCGCAGGAAATCTACGACCGCCCGGCCACGCCGTTCGTGGCGGAGTTTGTCGGTCAAGGCAACTGGCTGCCCTTCCAGCGCAGCAGCGACAGTCATGCCCAGGTCGGCGGGATGAACATGCGCCTGGCGGATGGCAGCGCGAAAACCGCGTCGGGTCGTTTGTTCTGCCGGCCCGAGGCGATCAACGTCAACCCGCTGGTGCATGAAGAAAACCTGTTCCCGGCCAAGGTTCGTGAAATCACCTTTCTCGGCAACCGCTGCCGCATGAGCTTCGAACTCGATCAACTGCCGGGTCACGCACTGCTGGCAGAACTGGCGCCGGAAGCCATGCCGCGCCTCGGCGCACAGCAGATCATGGTCGCCTTGCCGCCGCGCAGCCTGCAGGTGTTTGCCTGATGAGCGCGAATATCGCGCTGCCGATACCGCACAAGCAGGTTCGGCAGACCTCCCGTGCCGAGATCGGCGACCGGGTGTTCGTGGTCGGCGGCAAAGTTCTTTTGCTGGTGTTGCTCGGCGTCGCGGTGCTGATGCCGTTGCTGGCGATCTTCTGGCGTGGCTTCAGTTCGGAGGCCGGGCAGGGCGGTGGTCTGGTGGCTGCGCGTGAACTGGTCACCAGTGCGAATTTCCACTGGTTGCTCGGCAATAGCCTGAAAGTGTCCCTCAGCGTCGCGGCGATTGTCGTACCGCTGGCCTACCTGTTTGCCTACGCGCTGCAACGCACCCTGATTCCGGGCAAAGCTATCTGGCGTGGAATGTCGCTGTTGCCATTGATGGCGCCGTCGATGTTGCCGGGCATTGCGCTGGTTTATCTGTTTGGTAACCAAGGCATGTTGCGCGGTTTGCTCTCGGACAATATCTACGGCTACTGGGGCATTGTTCTCGGTGAGGTCATCTACACCTTCCCACACGCCTTGATGATTCTGCTGTCAGCGCTGTCCCTGGCGGATGCGCGACTGTTCGATGCCGCCTCCAGCATGGGCGCCAGTCCGGCGAAAGCCTTCCGCAGCATCACCTGGCCGGCGACGCGTCAGGCGGTGTTCGCTGCGTTCTGTCTTGTTTTCACCCTGACCATCACTGACTTCGGCGTGCCCGTGGTGGTCGGCGGCGACTATCAGGTGTTGGCGCTGGAAGCCTACAAAGCCGTGGTTGGTCAGCAACAATTCGGTCGCGGTGCGTTGATCGGCATGGTCCTGCTGCTGCCGGCGCTGTTCAGCTTCGGGGTCGATGCGTGGCTGCGCCGGCGTCACGGTGATTCCATGAGCGGTCGGGCGCAGGTCTTTCAACCGGCACCGTCGAAACTGCGCGACGGCTGCTACCTGGCCATCGTGCTGCTGATCTGCGCGGTGTTGCTGCTGGTGTTCGGCATGGCGGTGTTCTCGTCGCTGGTGAAGTTCTGGCCGTACAACCTGTCGCTGTCGCTCAATCATTACCAGTTCAACGACACGGCGGGCGGCGGTTGGCTGGCCTACGGCAACAGCGTGAAGATGGCCCTGTGCACGGCGTTGATCGGCAGCGTGCTGATCTTCACCGGCGCCTACCTGATGGAAAAAACCAAGGGCCAGCGCGGACTGAATCTGACATTGCGCATGCTCAGTTTCGTACCGATGGCGGTGCCGGGTCTGGTGCTGGGCCTGGGTTATGTCTTCTTCTTCAACCTCAGCGACAACCCGCTGCATGTGCTCTACGGGACCATGACCCTGCTGGTGGTCTGCACCATTGCTCACTATCTGACCACCGCGCAAATGACCGCGACCACGGCGCTGCGCCAACTCGACGCCGAGTTCGAAGCCGCCGCGCTGTCGCTCAAGGCGCCGCTGTACCGGCATTACCTGCGCGTCACCGTGCCGATCTGCCTGCCGGCGCTGCTGGACATCGTGCGTTACCTGTTCGTCTCGGCCATGACCACCGTCTCGGCGGCGATCTTCCTCTACAGCCCCGACACCATCCTCGCGGCGGTGGCGGTGCTGAACATGGACGACGCCGGCAACGTCGGCGGCGCGGCGGCGATGTCGACCCTGATTCTGTTCACCTCGGCGGGCGTGTCCCTGCTGCTGGCCTGGGCTTCGCGCGGTTTGCTGCGCCGTTCCCAAGCCTGGCGGCAGACCGCGCCCGGTCACTGATTTCCACTCCCGCAACCTCAACTCAAAACAGGAAAAGATCATGTTCAAGCCCCTGGCCCTGGCCGCTGCTGTCCTCACCGCTTTCAGCCTGAACGCCTTCGCGGCGAAAACCGAGTTGACGGTGTACACCGCCCTCGAAGCCGAACAACTGAAGACCTACAAAGAAGCCTTCGAAAAGGCTAACCCGGACGTCGAGATCAAGTGGGTGCGCGATTCCACCGGCATCATCACCGCCAAACTGCTGGCCGAAAAAGCCCGCCCGCAGGCTGATGCCGTCTGGGGCCTGGCCGCGTCGAGCCTGGCGATTCTCGATCAGCAAGGCATGCTGCAAAGCTACGCGCCGAAGGACCTCGGCAAAATCGGCGGCAACTACCGCGATGCCGCCAACCCGCCAGCCTGGGTTGGCATGGACGTCTGGGCCGCGACCATTTGCTTCAACACCGTCGAAGCCGAGAAGCAGGGTTTGACCAAGCCCGTGAGCTGGCAGGACCTGACCAAGCCTGAGTACAAAGGCAAGATCGTGATGCCGAACCCTGCCTCGTCCGGCACCGGTTTCCTCGACGTCAGCGCCTGGCTGCAAACCTTCGGCGAGAAGCAGGGCTGGCAGTACATGGACGACCTGCACCAGAACATCGGCCAGTACGTTCACTCCGGTTCCAAGCCTTGCAAACTGGCAGCGGCGGGTGAATTTCCGATTGGTATTTCCTTTGAATACCCGGCCGTTCAGTTGAAGCGCCAGGGCGCACCGCTGGACATCATCCTGCCGAAAGAAGGCCTGGGTTGGGAGATCGAAGCGACGGCGGTGATCAAGGGCACACCGCATGAAGACGCGGCGAAGAAACTGGCTGACTTCTCGGCCAGCCCTGCAGCGATGGAACTGTACAAAGAGAACTTCGCCGTCCTCGCTCAGCCGGGTATCGCCAAGCCGCAGACTGAATTGCCGGCGGATTACGAGCAGCGCCTGATCAAGAACGACTTCGCCTGGGCGTCGAAGAATCGCGACGAAATCCTGACCGAGTGGCGCAAGCGCTATGACGGCAAGTCCGAGAAAGTGGCTGCCAAGTAAGATTTTCATCGGCTGACGGGCCCCTTCGCGGGCAAGCCTCGCTCCTACAGAGAAATGCGTACCCCCTGTAGGAGCGAGGCTTGCCCGCGAAGGCGGCTTCAAACTCAGGACATCTCTTGATGACACACCCCAACGACCTGCTGATCGTAGGCGCCGGCATCCTCGGCCTGTCCCACGCCTACGCCGCCGCCAGGCGCGGTCTCAAAGTCACCGTTTTCGAACGCAGCGAAACGCCCTTGGGCGCCTCGGTGCGCAACTTTGGCCAAGCCCTCGTCACCGGCCAGCCACCGGGCCCGATGCTCGAACTGGCCAAAGCCAGCCGCGAGATCTGGGGCCAATGGGCGCAACTGGCTGGCCTGCAACTCAAGCGCAACGGCTCGTATTTATTTGCCCGCACCGAAGCCGAAGAACACCTGCTGGAAGTATTCTGCGCCGGCCGCGCCGTGGAACACGATTACCGCGTCGACCTGCTACGCGGCGCCGCATTGCGCGACCTGTACGGCGGCCAGTTCCGCCATCACCGCGCTGCGCTGCACGGCATGGACGATCAGCAACTGTATTCCCGCGAAGCGATCCCGGCGTTGATCGATTACCTGCGCCGCGAAATGAACGTCGAGTTTCACTTCTCCACCCTCGTGCGCGACATCGAACCGGGCCGCCTGCACAGCACCGCCGGCACCTTCAGCGCCGGGCAAATCATCGTCTGCTCCGGCCACGATTATCAGACCTTGCTGGCCGAGCCGATTGCCGCGCTCAACCCGCAAATCTGCCGCCTGCAAATGCTCCGCGCCCGCCCGCAGATCAACCTCAACCTGCAACACGCGCTGCTCACCGGTTTGAGTTGCGTGCATTACGGCGCCTTCGCCGATCTGCCGGAAGCAGCGGCAGTGCAGGCGCAGATCCTGCGCGAGCAACCGCACTTGCATGAAAACGGCATTCACCTGCTGATCAGCCCGACACCTCACGGCGAGCTGATCATCGGCGATTCCCACCACTACGGCAGTGATCCGTCACCGTTCAATGCCGAGCAAGTGGATAACTGGATGATCGAACTGGCCGAGCAGACGCTGGGCTGCAAAGTGCAAGTGGTCGAGCGCTGGCAGGGGGTCTATGGTTCCCGAGGGCCAGGGCCGTTTTCGTTCCTGCGGCCGATGCCGGGCGTGAGCGTGGCACTGATGCACACCGGCGTCGGCATGAGTGTCGGGCCGGCAATGGCCGAACGTAATGTCGCGACGTTATTGGGAGAGCGTTGATGGACCGCAAGGCGCAAGTGATCGACGAGGTGTTTGGGCTGTATGAGCGCTTCGGCGACAGCGATTACATCGGCGAGCCGGTGTCGCAGATCGAGCACATGTCCCAGGCCGCACAACTGGCCATGGCGGAAGGCTTCGATGATGAAGTGGTGCTGGCGGCATTCTTCCACGACATCGGGCACATCTGTGCTGACAGCGCGCCGAACATGGGCGGCTTCGGCGTGGTCAGCCACGAGCGGCTGGGCGCCGATTACCTGCGTCGCGCAGGTTTCAGTGAACGCATGGCGCGGTTGGTGGAATACCACGTTCAGGCCAAGCGCTACCTGACACTCAAGGAGCCCGGGTATTACGAACGATTGAGCGAGGCCAGCCGTCGGACCCTGGAGTATCAGGGCGGGGTGATGACCCCGGCCGAGGCTGAAGCCTTCGAGCAGGACCCGTTGTGCGCGGTGAGTTTGCGCAT
This sequence comes from Pseudomonas sp. BF-RE-21, assembly GCF_019947305.1. Lineage (NCBI taxonomy): Bacteria > Pseudomonadati > Pseudomonadota > Gammaproteobacteria > Pseudomonadales > Pseudomonadaceae > Pseudomonas > Pseudomonas sp. BF-RE-21. Next base: position 160,041 of record NZ_JAGYGF010000001.1, read on the forward strand.
GCGCCAGTGGGATGAGTTGGCGAAGGAGATGAACGTGCCTCTTCTGGATCTCGACGTTCTGAAGCGCAAGGCTTTGGGCCTTCTGCCCAGGGCGGCTTGAACCACAACTACTGGTGAGACCTCCTACAGGATGAAGAGATTGTTCGCGCAGAGCGTTTTACGAGGATGGGATAGCTTGATCGACCCTAAATTGATTTGAGCTATCCACATGCGTTATTTGAAAGTTACAGCCCAGGACCGAAGTGCTTACGGCAGGGCTGACAACCTGATCCTGCATTTTTTCGAAGAGATTGACGGTGCCGAAGATCGGCTCGTTCACGAAGCCTATGCACTGGATAACACTGCCGATGGCAAAGTTGATTTTCAGTATGGCGACGTGAACAACGACGGTAAGGAAAACATTAAGGATGAGGAGCTAATCAACTTGTTTGCAGAAGCGTTCCTGCAGCTTAGCTGGTTCAATAATGGAGATACTTGGGATCGCTATGTCAAGATATATGTAGAGGATTTTGCTTGCGACGGTAGTCTAGACCCCGTGGAACTGCACTTTCATGATAGTTCCCGCAGACCTTCAGGCCGAAGCCTCGTTTCCACCGCCACTGTTTTAGACTCCCTTGAGGGCTACATGGTTGACATGGTGTTCGGTCTCGATATGGATGGTGATGGCGATTTGGATAAAGTGGACAAACAGCTTGCCTGGACATTGAGATCCACGTTTCTGAGGTTCAACTGGCGCTGATCAACCGTATCAAAGCTGCTGCGCCAACACCTCGATCTGCTCCTGCCGTTCCGCCTGATTCAACTTCGCATGGGGATTCAGCGACGACCACTGCGGATGCGCCCGAGCCTTGTTCAGGGCTTCGGGCAGTTTGCCTTCGCGCCAGCTCTTGTCCTGTGGCGTGGCGACCTGGATGCTGTCCATCGCCGCATGCCCACGCGCATTCAGCGCCTGAAGCAACTGCCGCTGCCGTAATGCCAACAACCGCAACACGCTGTCATCGACCGTCAATTCACGCTGACCTTTGATCTTGCCCAGCAACCGGCTGCCGTAACTGCGCGCGGTTTGCAGGGCGCCGCCGGCAATCGCGCCGGCCAGCGCCGCCGCGCCGAGGGTCAAGCCGCCGACCAGCAAATCCACCCCGGCTCCGGCTGCCGCTCCCGCCGCGATGCCGCCGCCAACCCGCACGCCCAGTTGCTTGAGGGTTTCCGGGTTGAACAGGTCATCGCCCCAACGGCCATCGAGCAGCGGCAGATCACTGGCCGCCGCGTCTTGCGGGCGGAAGGCGTAGAGCGTGAGCAGCGCCTCGACACAACGCTGTTCCCGTTGGCGAACGGCTTTGCGCAGTTCGCTGATCGCCTGTTGTTCCTGCTCGGCGTCGCTGACCACGCTACGCCGACACGCCGCACAATCGATCAACAACTCGGCAATCAACCGCGCCGCGCTTTGTTGCCGGGCCAGACGCTGGGCCTGCTGATCGGCGATCAAACGTTCCAGTTGCTCGCGAGAATTTTCCAGCAACAGCGCGAGGCTTTCATACAGCCGCCGCTCGCCATCTTCCGGCGGCGCCACGCTGTCGAAACGCACCAGGGCATGCAAGCCCAGACGCGCCAACGCTTCACGCCAATCCGGTTCGCGGTGGTTGGCGCTGCTGACGAAATTCAGCACCGGCAACAGCGGTTTGCCGCAGCTGGCCAGCACTTCCAGTTCGTCGCGGTACTTGGCCAGCACCGGTTCGCGGGCGTCGATCACATAGAGGCCGGCGTCGCAGGTGAGCAGTTGCCGCAGCACCTTGGCTTCCTGTTCGAACCGCTGCCGCGCTTCACTGCCCTCAAGAAAACGCGCCAGTCGCGCCGGACCGTCGAGGCGCTCACCGGGGCGTTCCAGGCGTTCGAGGTAGTCGAGCAGGGCGATGGCGTCTTCCAGGCCCGGCGTGTCGAACAGGTCGAGCAAGGGCTCGCCGTCCACCGACAACCGCGCGCCTTCGACGTGCCGCGTGGTGCTCGGGCGATGGGAGACTTCGCCGAAACCGACATCACGGGTCAGCGTGCGCAGCAATGAGGTTTTGCCGACGTTGGTGTGACCGACCACGGCGAGCTTCAACGGCGCTTTCCACGGATTAGTCATGACCGGTCTCCAGCCAGTTCAGCGGCGCGCAATCGGCGAAGGGCAGTTCCAACTGTTGCAGCGCCACGTGCCAGTCGCCGAGACGCTCGGCATCCAGCGCTTCGCCGGGCGGCGCTTGCAGCAACCAGACGCGGGTGGCGCTGGCGTTGCGGGCCAGTTCGGCGATCAGCGCGAGGCTGCCGCGGTCCGGCGAACGCCGTGGATCGCAGGCGATGGCCAGGCGGGCCGGGGGGAAACGGCTGAGTTGTTCCAAGAGTTTGTGGCGCGATTCGCGACTGTCGAGGACGCCCGCGTCGTTCACGGTTTTCGGCAGCGGTGGCGGCCATGGCCGTTGATCGTCCAGCTCGATGGCCACCAGCAACGCGCCGTCGCTTTGCAGTTCGCTGACGCCGCTTTCCACGTGATGAAGCTGCGCAGGTGCCGCATCGCTGATGCCCAGGCGTTCGCTGGTCGGCATCAGGCGTTCGCGCAGTTGCGCGTAGCCGGGCAGGTTCAGGTCCAGACGCAACCTGGCGCGACCCCTATTCCAGCGCCACAGGCACAACAGCGCCAACAACAACCTCGGCAAAACCCCGTAGACCAGCAGCACACCCACCAGCCACGCGGCCCAGGCCTGACGAGCGCTTTCAATGTTCAGTGCGGCATCGCCACTGGCGCGGATCATTTCCACGGTGGGCACGCTGAAACCCAACAGAGCCGGCAGGGCGCCCAGAGCCTGAGTCATGACGACGAACGTGTCGCCGCCAAGGATGGTGGTTTCCCAGACGAAGCCGTAGCGCCGGGTCGCCATCAGCATCAGCAGAATAACCAACGCACTGAGCATCGCCAGCAACCACAAGCCATTGACCAGCACACCGAGCGCCCAGCGATTGAGTTTCTGTCGTTGCAGCAGCAACAGCAGCGCGGGCGCCAGTTGCGCGGCTTTGGCGTCGCGGGCGAGTTTTTCGCTGAGCCACAACCACAAGCGTCCCAGCGTCGCGCCGTGCTCACCGGCAAACACCAGGCCCAGCGCCCAGCTCAGCAGCAGAATCAGGTTCAGCCCGAGCAAGCTGCCCAAGGCCCAAAACACATTGACCGGCGTTTGTCCGTCGCCCAGCGCGGCAAACGCCAGGCCGGCGCCGCTGACCACGGCCAGCACGGCCAACACCAACAGCGCCAGTCGTGCACCTTGCAGCCAATGCCTGAGGGCTTCGGTCAGTCCGTCGCGTTGGGCCAGCCATAAGGCGCGGCGCGAAATCCGTGTCGGCAGATCGCCGCCCGCCGTGCGAGCCACTCGGTTGGCTTCCAGATCATCCAGAGGGCCGGCGTGTTCTTCGCGCAGGCGAATGGTTTCCGTCAACCAGAGGGTATTCAGTTCAGTCACGCGGCATCCCGTCGCTCAATTGAGTTGTGAGCATAACCGCTGTCGCGCTTGTCGGGGGGCTACGTTGCGAGAAGCCGAGCCTCTGGTATCCTCGCCGGCATGACTAAATCACTCCCCCTCAGCCTGATCGCAGCCCTCGGTGAAAACCGTGTGATCGGCGTCGACAACAGCATGCCCTGGCACTTGCCGGGGGACTTCAAATACTTCAAGGCCACCACCTTGGGCAAGCCGATCATCATGGGTCGCAAGACCTGGGATTCCCTCGGTCGCCCGCTGCCGGGCCGGCTGAACATCGTGGTCAGCCGTCAGGTGGATCTGGTGCTCGAAGGCGCGGAGGTTTATCCGTCGCTGGAGGCTGCCGTGGTTCGCGCGGAAGAATGGGCGAAAGAGCAGGGCGTCGATGAGTTGATGCTGATTGGTGGCGCGCAGTTGTATGCGCAGGGGTTGGCGCAGGCTGATCGGTTGTATTTGACGCGCGTGGCGCTGAGCCCGGAAGGGGATGCGTGGTTTCCGGAGTTTGATTTGAAGCAGTGGAAGCTGGTGTCGAATGTGCCGAATCCGGCTGAAGGCGACAAACCGGCGTACAACTTCGAAGTCTGGGAAAAAGTCTAAAAGCTTCGCGGGCAAGCCTCGCTCCTACAGGTTATGCGTAAATCCTGTAGGAGCGAGGCTTGCCCGCGAAGAGGCCCGCTCAGTCACTGAAATTCTTAAGCGTGAGCCAACTCCGCATGCTCATCCGCATCCAGCAAATCTTTATCGGTCTGCTGCATGATCTGGCTGGTAATCGCCCCGGCCGTGATCGAACCACTCACGTTCAACGCCGTACGCCCCATATCAATCAGCGGCTCAACCGAAATCAGCAACGCCACCAGTGACACCGGCAAACCCATCGCCGGCAGCACGATCAGCGCCGCGAACGTCGCACCACCGCCCACGCCGGCCACACCGGCCGAACTCAAGGTCACAATCGCCACCAGCGTCGCGATCCACAGCGGGTCGAGCGGGTTGATGCCCACGGTCGGCGCAACCATCACTGCCAACATCGCCGGGTACAAACCCGCACAGCCGTTCTGGCCAATGGTCGCGCCGAACGAAGCGGCGAAACTGGCGATGGATTGCGGAATGCCCAGACGGCTGGTCTGCGCTTCGATGCTCAGCGGAATCGTCGCCGCGCTGGAGCGGCTGGTGAAAGCAAACGTCAGCACCGGCCAGATCTTGCGGAAGAACCGCAGCGGGTTGATCCCGGCTACCGACACCAGCACGCCATGGACTACAAACATCAGGCCCAGGCCGATGTAGGACACCACGACAAAACTGCCGAGCTTGATGATGTCTTGCAGGTTGGAACCGGCGACCACTTTGGTCATCAGCGCCAGTACGCCGTACGGAGTCAGCTTCATCACCAGACGCACCAGACGCATCACCCAGGCTTGCAGGGTGTCGATGGCGTTGATCACTTTCTGACCTTTTTCGACGTCATCCTTCAGCAGTTGCAGCGCGGCGACCCCGAGGAACGCGGCGAATATCACCACGCTGATGATCGATGTCGGCTTGGCGCGCGCCAGATCAGCGAACGGGTTTTGCGGGATGAACGACAGCAGCAGTTGCGGCACATTCAGGTCCGCGACCTTGCCTGCGTAGTCGGTCTGAATGGTTTGCAGGCGGGCCATTTCCTGTGTGCCGGCGACCAGGCCTTCAGCGGTCAGGCCGAACAGGTTGGTCAAACCGATACCGATCAGCGCCGCGATGGCGGTGGTGAACAGCAGCGTGCCGATGGTCAGGAAACTGATTTTGCCCAGCGATGAAGCGTTGTGCAGACGGGCCACGGCGCTGAGGATCGAGGCGAACACCAGCGGGATCACGATCATTTGCAGCAACTGCACGTAACCGTTGCCCACCAGATCGAACCAGCCGATCGAGGCTTTCAGCACCGGGTTTCCGGCACCGTAAATAGTGTGCAAGGCGACACCGAACACCACGCCCAACACCAGGGCGAGCAGGACTTTTTTCGCCAGACTAAATGTGGTGTGGCGGGTTTGCGCCAGTGCGACGAGCAGGGCGAGGAACACCAGCAGATTGAGAATCAGCGGCAGATTCATTGGAACTCCCATTAGACATGTGCCAACTGCCTTCCGGGGCAGCTGCGAACCGGCAAGCCTAACAGCTTGATTTTCAATGAATTAATATCAAAAAAGTCTGATGACTGTCGTTTTTGGAATAAGCGGGTGTCGCTTACAGGAATGCAGCTGGCGCGATAGGTGCGTTGACCGTCGCTGACAGACGGGGACTGTCACACTTATTTGTTAGCGTCGATGTCTTTAAATCAGGGAGATCTATCGATGAAGTTCGCACCGAAATTTCTGCTCGCTGCACTGTGCATTGGCCTCGCCGGACAGGCCTTCGCTACGGATTTGAAGCACTGGCCAGCCGATCAGGCCAAGGCACTGGATGCGATGATCGCGGCCAACGCCAACAAAGGTAACTACGCGGTGTTCGACATGGACAACACCAGTTACCGCTATGACCTCGAAGAATCGCTGCTGCCGTTCATGGAAAACAAGGGCCTGATCACCCGCGAGAAACTCGATCCCTCCCTGAAACTGATTCCGTTCAAGGACACCGCCGACCATAAGGAAAGCCTGTTCAGCTACTACTACCGCCTCTGCGAACTCGACGACATGGTTTGCTACCCATGGGTCGCCCAGGTGTTCTCCGGTTTCACCCTGCAAGAGCTCAAAGGTTATGTCGACGAGTTGATGGCGTCCGGCAAACCGGTGCCGGCTACCTATTACGAAGGCGACGTGGTCAAGAAGCTCGACGTCAACCCGCCGAAAGTCTTCACCGGCCAAACCGAGCTGTACAACAAGCTGATGGAGAACGGCATCGAGGTCTACGTGATGACCGCCGCTTCTGAAGAGCTGGTGCGCATGGTCGCCTCCGATCCGAAGTACGGCTACAACGTCAAACCGCAAAACGTGATCGGCGTGAGCCTGCTGCTCAAGGATCAAAAGTCCGGCGAGTTGACCACGGCCCGCAAGCAGATCACCGCTGGCAAGTATGACGAGAAGGCCAACCTCGGCCTGGAACTGACCCCGTACCTGTGGACCCCGGCAACCTGGATGGCCGGTAAACACGCGGCGATCCTGACCTACATCGATGAATGGAAAAAACCGGTACTGGTCGGCGGCGACACCCCGAGCAGCGACGGTTACATGCTGTTCCACGATGTTGACGTGGCCAAGGGCGGCATCCACTTGTGGGTCAACCGCAAGGACAAATACATGACCCAGATTAACGGCATGATGGCCAAGCACGCTGCGGCCCAGGCCAAGGAAGGGTTGCCGGTGACGGCGGACAAGAACTGGGTGATCGTGACGCCGGCAGAAATCCAGTAACCGCAACACCGATCAACTGTAGGAGCCGGCTTGCCGGCGATAGCGGACTTTCAGACGAAGAATTTGCTGGCTGACATACCGCCTTCGCCGGCAAGCCGGCTCCTACAGGGATTTGCATATACGCAGATCAAACGACCGGCAAAAAAATGCCCCGCACTTGGCGGGGCATTTTTTTGTTTGCGATTAAGCCTTACAGCCCGTCAAGCATCGCCTTGTTACGCACGGCACCCTTGTCGGCGCTGGTCGCCAGCAGGGCGTAGGCTTTCAGTGCGGTGGTCACTTTACGTGGACGTTTCTCCACCGGCTTCCAGCCTTTCTGATCCTGCTCGGCACGGCGGCCGGCCAGTTCTTCATCGCTGACCAACAGGTTGATCGAGCGGTTCGGAATGTCGATCAGCACTTTGTCGCCGTCCTGCACCAGACCAATCGCGCCACCGGCAGCGGCTTCCGGCGAAGCGTGGCCGATGGACAGGCCCGAAGTGCCGCCGGAGAAACGGCCGTCGGTGAGCAGGGCGCAGGCTTTGCCCAGGCCTTTGGATTTCAGGTACGACGTCGGGTACAGCATTTCCTGCATGCCCGGGCCGCCTTTCGGGCCTTCGTAACGGATGATCACGATGTCGCCGGCCTTCACTTCGTCCGCGAGGATGCCGCGTACGGCGCTGTCCTGGCTTTCGAAGATTTTTGCGTTGCCTTCGAACACGTGGATCGACTCGTCGACGCCCGCGGTTTTCACCACACAGCCGTCCAGCGCGATGTTGCCGTAGAGAACGGCCAGGCCGCCTTCTTTCGAGTAAGCGTGTTCGACACTGCGGATGCAGCCGTTTTCACGGTCGTCGTCCAGGGTTTCCCAACGGGTCGACTGGCTGAACGCGGTTTGCGTCGGGATGCCCGCCGGGCCGGCCTTGAAGAAGTGATGCACCGCTTCGTCGTCGGTCTGGGTGATGTCCCACTTGGCGATGCCTTCGGCCAGGGTCTTGCTGTGCACGGTCGGCAGGTCGGTGTGCAGCAGGCCGCCACGGGCCAGCGAACCGAGGATGCTGAAGATCCCGCCGGCGCGGTGCACGTCTTCCATGTGGTACTTCTGGATGTTCGGCGCGACTTTGCACAGTTGCGGCACGTGACGGGAAAGACGGTCGATGTCGCGCAGGTCGAAATCGATCTCGGCTTCCTGGGCGGCGGCCAGCAAGTGCAGGATGGTGTTGGTGGAACCGCCCATGGCGATGTCCAGGGTCATGGCGTTTTCGAACGCCTTGAAGTTGGCGATGTTGCGCGGCAATACCGACTCGTCGTTCTCGCCGTAGTAACGCTTGCACAGCTCGACGATGGTGCGGCCGGCCTGCAGGAACAGTTGCTCGCGGTCGCTGTGGGTGGCCAGGGTCGAACCGTTGCCCGGCAAGGCCAGGCCCAACGCTTCAACCAGGCAGTTCATCGAGTTGGCGGTGAACATGCCGGAGCACGAACCGCAAGTCGGGCAGGCGCTACGCTCGTACTCGGCAACCTTCTCGTCAGAAGCGCTGGAGTCGGCGGCGATCACCATGGCGTCGACGAGGTCGAGACCGTGGCTGGCCAGTTTGGTCTTGCCGGCTTCCATCGGGCCGCCGGAGACGAAGATCACCGGGATGTTCAGGCGCAGGGCGGCCATCAACATGCCTGGGGTGATCTTGTCGCAGTTGGAGATGCAGACGATGGCGTCGGCGCAGTGGGCGTTGACCATGTACTCGACGGAGTCGGCGATGATCTCGCGGCTCGGCAGCGAATACAGCATGCCGTCGTGGCCCATGGCGATGCCGTCATCCACGGCGATGGTGTTGAATTCTTTCGCTACACCGCCAGCGCGTTCGATTTCGCGGGCGACCAGTTGGCCCAGGTCCTTGAGGTGGACGTGGCCCGGTACGAACTGGGTGAACGAGTTGGCAATGGCGATGATCGGCTTTTTGAAGTCGTCATCTTTCATCCCCGTGGCGCGCCACAATGCGCGGGCACCGGCCATGTTGCGGCCGTGGGTGGATGTTTTCGAGCGGTAATCAGGCATGAAGCACTCCGGGCGGCTAATCAGGTATCAAAAGGGAAGTGAGCTTCTATTGACGTCTGGAACACTCAGAAATGGCCGTGTGTCCGGAAGTTGCCGATAACTTTGCGGGATCGCCGCGCGCTTCAGCTTGAGCTCATAAACCCGCCGGGGGATGACTGGCGATGAATGTCGCGATTCTACACGGCTGGCGGCTGGAGGGAATGCCGGGAAGCGCTGATCCGGCGCCGGTGGCGTGCGCCGGATGACGACCGGCGTAAATCAACTCGCGTTCAGTGCCAGATCGCGCTGCATGATCAGCGCGTTCAAACCCAGGCCCGCGACGCTAAGGATCAGGAAACACAAGGCGAGCGCCGTGGTGAGGTCTTCGGACGCGAGATTGATCATCACGCTGATCACGCCGCCGCACATGAAGATCATCACGCCGCCGACCGAGGAGGACGTACCGGCATCCTGTGGGTAGAGGGTCATGGCTTTGGAATTGGCGATAGGCCGGGCAATGGTGGTGCCAGCCGTGCAGATGAGCATGGGGATCAGCACCGCAGCGGCCGTCAGCCCGAACTGATTTGCCAGCCACAGCATGGCCAACCCCGACAGTGCGATCAGGCCGAGGCCGATCACTATCTGTGAATTGGCTGGCAGACGCCGATGCAAGGCGCTGGCGACTATCCCGCCGAACACATAAGCCACGCCATACAGCAACAATGTCCAGGCGAATTCGTAGGGCGTGAGTGCCAGGCGCTCCATGAAAATGATCGGCGACATGACGATGAATGAAAAATGGCAGGCGAAGGCCAGGGCCGAAATCAACCAGTAACCCATGAAGCGAAAATCCGCGCATAGCCGCCAGTAGGCACTGAAAAAGTGACCGGGCGCGGCATTGCGACTGCGCGGGGTTTCCTTGAGGATCACGCCAGCCCTTATCCAGACGAAGACCGCCAGTGCGATAAAGACATAGAAGCTGCCCTGCCAATCCAGATGCATCTGCAACCAGGTTCCAAGCAGCGGCGATATGGAAATGAACACGCCGCCGCCGGTGGTCATCCAGATCCTCATCCGTTCCTGTTCCTTGCCGACGAACAGATCCTGAATCAGTGCCTGTGACAGCACAAAGGACCCGCAACCCACGGCCTGAATGACGCGAAATACCAGAAACCAGCTGTATTCGCTGAAAAGCAGACAACCCGTAGCGCCGACGATCGAGATGGCGATGCCAGTCAGCAAAAGGGTTTTGCGCCCCCACAAGTCCGACAGCGGTCCGACCAGCACCACGGATAGCCCAAGGCCAATGGCGAACAGGCTGACGGATAACGCTATGTCGGAGGCTGAGGTCAGGAAGTAATCAGAGAGCGCGGGAAAGGACGGGAGCACCACGTCCAGCGGGAAAACACCCAGTAGCGTCATCGTCATCAATAGCAGGATGAGCGACGATTTTTTCGCGGTATGCGGGGAAGGGTTCATCAACAACGCTCTCGATCCGTGAGGGGTAGCCGAGAGTCGACTTGATGAATAGGGAAGTCAATGCAGGAGGTGTGGGACTGTTCTCAGACCGTTGTAGGAGCGAGCCTGCTCGCGAAAAACGAACAGGCTACGCGGGGTGTCAGGCAGCCAGCGTTATCGTTGACGACCATCGCGAGCAGGGCTCGCTCCTACAGTCGTTCCGAGCGGTTAGCTGTTTGGCAGCAACCGGCAGGTGATGCTCTTGATGTAGCGGGTTTCAGCAATCGCCGGGTGTACCGGATGATCCGGACCCTGACCGCCACGTTCCAGCATCTGGATGTTGCGATCCAGGTGACGGGCGCTGGTCAGCAGGATGTTCTGCAGGTCATCTTCCGGCAGGTGCATCGAGCACGAAGCGCTGACCAGGATGCCGTCTTTACTGAGCAGGCGCATGGCTTGCTCGTTCAGGCGACGGTAAGCGCCTTCGCCGTTTTTCATGTCTTTCTTGCGCTTGATGAACGCCGGCGGGTCGGCCACGATCACGTCGAAGCGTTCTTCGCTGGCTTTCAGTTCTTTCAGCGCTTCGAAGACGTCGCCTTCGAGGCAGGTTATTTTTTCAGCGAAACCGTTCAGCGCGGCGTTGCGCTCGACGCCGTCGAGGGCGAAGGCGGAAGCATCGACGCAGAACACTTCACTGGCGCCGAATGCTGCGGCTTGCACGCCCCAGCCGCCGATGTAGCTGTACAGGTCGAGGACGCGTTTGCCTTTGGCGTACGGGGCCAGGCGTGCGCGGTTCATGCGGTGGTCGTAGAACCAGCCGGTTTTCTGGCCCTGAATGACCGGTGCTTCGAACTTCACGCCGTTCTCTTCCAGCGCGACCCACTCCGGCACCAGGCCGAACACGGTTTCGACGTAGCGGTTGAGGCCTTCGGCGTCGCGGGCGGCGGAGTCGTTCTTGAACAGAATGCCGCTTGGCTTGAGCACTTGGGTCAGCGCCGCGATCACGTCGTCTTTATGCGCTTCCATGGTTGCCGAAGCGATCTGCACCACGAGGATGTCGCCGAAACGGTCGACCACCAGGCCTGGCAGCAGGTCGGAATCGCCGTAGACCAGGCGATAAAACGGCTTGTCGAACAGGCGATCACGCAGGGACAGAGCGACGTTCAGGCGGTGCACCAGCAGCGATTTGTCCAGCGGCAACTTGACGTCGCGCGACAGCAGGCGGGCGCAGATCAGGTTGTTCGGGCTCATGGCAACGATGCCCAGCAGCTTGCCGCCGGCAGCTTCGAGGATCGCCTGATCGCCGGCCTTGAAGCCGTGCAACGGGGTGGCGGCCACGTCGATTTCGTTGCTGTAGACCCACAGGTGGCCGTTTCGCAGGCGACGGTCGGCGTTGGCTTTGAGGCGCAGGCTAGGCAGGGACATGACGTCGCTCCGGAAAAAAGAGCGGGAGTATAGCGTGTTGAAGGTGGTGGCGGGCCGGGTGGGCGATGAAACGCTGATGACGCCTTCGCGGGCAAGCCTCGCTCCTACAGGGGGACGCATTCCAAATGTAGGAGCGAGGCTTGCCCGCGAAGGCAATTTCAAATGCTCCACGGAAATGAAACTTTGGCCGATGTTGCCCGCCGGTGTGTCGGATCCAACTTTATAAAGGTTAGAATCGGCGCCTGTCCCAGAGTGTGTACTTATGTCCCAAGAGCTGACCACCGAACAGATCCAACAGTCCCTGCAAGGCATCAGCGTGCCGGCCCAGCCGCAGATCATGGTGGATCTGCAGATGGAGCAGTACATGCCCGACCCGGATCTGGAAGTGATCGCCAAGCTGATCTCCCAGGACCCGGGCCTCTCTGGTGCCCTCCTGAAAATCGTCAACTCGCCGTATTACGGCTTGAGCAACAAGATCGCCTCGATCCAGCGTGCAGTAAACCTGCTGGGCAGCCGTTCGATCATCAACCTGATCAACGCGCAGTCGATCAAGGGTGAAATGAACGATGACACCATCGTTACCCTGAATCGTTTCTGGGACACCGCTCAAGACGTGGCGATGACCTGCCTGACCCTGGCCAAGCGCATCGGCGTCCAGGCCGGCGATGAAGCGTACGCCCTGGGCCTGTTCCACGACTGCGGCGTGCCGCTGATGCTGCAGCGCTTCCCCGACTACATGACCACGCTGGAAGAAGCCTACGCCAGCGCCAGTGCCGAATGCCGCGTGGTGGACACGGAAAATCGGGTGTTCAATACCAACCATGCGGTGGTGGGTTATTACACGGCCAAATCCTGGCGCCTGCCGGAGCATGTGAGCACGGCGATCGCCAATCACCACAATGCGCTGGCGATTTTCAGCGATGAGTCTTCGCGCAACAGCCAGCTGAAAAACCTGTTGGCGATCCTGAAAATGGCCGAGCACATTTGTGCGTCTTACCGGGTACTGGGCAACCAGAACGAGGACCATGAATGGAACACCATCGCGCCGCTGGTACTCGATTACGTGGGCCTCTCGGACTACGACTTCGAAACCCTCAAACAAACGATTCGCGACCTCGGCACTCACCGCTGAGTGCCGTCAGCGCCTGATTCGAGAGCACCATGCCTGAACTGCCGGAAGTCGAAACCACCCGCCGCGGTATTGCGCCGTACCTGGAAGGCCAGCGCGTCAGCCGGGTGATCGTGCGTGACCGTCGCCTGCGCTGGCCGATCCCTGAAGACCTGGATGTGCGGCTCTCCGGCCAGCGTATCGTGCTGGTTGAGCGGCGCGCCAAGTACCTGCTGATCAACGCCGAAGTCGGCACGCTGATCAGCCACTTGGGCATGTCGGGCAATCTGCGCCTGGTGGAAGTCGGCCTGCCGGCCGCCAAGCATGAGCATGTGGATATCGAGCTGGAATCGGGCCTGGCCCTGCGTTACACGGACCCGCGACGGTTCGGCGCGATGCTCTGGAGCCTCGATCCGCTCAACCATGAATTGCTGATTCGCCTGGGGCCGGAACCGTTGACCGACCTGTTCGACGGCGAGCGCTTGTTCCAGCAGTCTCGCGGGCGTTCGATGGCGGTCAAACCGTTCATCATGGACAACGCAGTGGTGGTCGGCGTGGGCAATATCTATGCGACCGAAGCGCTGTTTGCGGCCGGTATCGACCCGCGTCGCGAGGCCAAGAGCATTTCCCGGGCGCGCTATTTGAAATTGGCGATCGAGATCAAACGCATCTTGGCCGCCGCCATCGAGCGCGGCGGTACGACGTTGCGCGACTTTATCGGCGGCGACGGTCAGCCAGGTTATTTCCAGCAGGAATTGTTCGTGTACGGCCGTGGCAGTCAGCCGTGCAAGGTCTGCGGAACAGAGCTGCGGGAAGTCAAACTCGGGCAGCGCGCCAGCGTCTTTTGCCCGCGCTGCCAGAGCTGATATTCCTGCGGTCTATAGTCAGTGTTCTCACTGCCTAGTCGAAGGACTGTGCCATGAACCTGTTCCGAACCCTTGCCGTGGTTTTGCTGCTGAGTGCCGGTGCGCCAGCGCTGGCAGCCAATACCGGCAGCGGCGACCCGCGCTACACCATCCAGAATCCCCCGGCGTACGCCATGCTCGGCGACTTGCTGATTGCCCGACCCTTGCTGGTCGTGGCAACGGTGATTGGCGCGGGGGCGTTTGTGGTGTCGTTGCCGTTTACCGCGCTGGGCGGCAATGTCGGCGACGCGGGACAGGCGTTGGTGGTCGACCCGGCGAAAGCGGCGTTCGTGAGGTGTCTGGGGTGTATCGGGGAAGGGTTTGAGCAGCGGGAGTGAAGCCTAAAAGCTTCGCGGGCAAGCCTCGCTCCTACAGGTTTACGAAAATACCGCGAACCTGTAGGAGCGAGGCTTGCCCGCGAAGGCGTCCTCACAGACGCCTCATGGCTCACGCCTTACCGGTAATCTTCCGGTACTTCTCCATCAACTGCTCTTCAGTCTCTGGATGCGCTTCGTCCAGTGGAATGCAATCCACCGGGCACACCTGCTGGCACTGAGGTTCGTCGTAGTGGCCGACACACTGGGTGCACAGGTTCGGGTCGATCACGTAGATCTCTTCGCCTTGGGAAATGGCGGCGTTCGGGCACTCGGGTTCGCAGACGTCGCAGTTGATGCAATCGTCGGTGATGATCAGGGACATGCTAACTCCAGCCGGGGCGGCAGGCCCGGGCGCTAAAAACCAATGCGCAATTGTGCCGCATTGGAGAGCGCAGTGCACGCGGGCGCGACGTTCTGTAGGAGCCGGCTTGCTGGCGATAGCAACACCGCGGTCAGTCTGAGACATCGCAGCGGTCCTATCGCCAGCAAGCCGGCTCCTACAGTCGGTGTTATTTTTTAAATCGAAGTGTCAGGGCATCCGCCACCGCAGGGTGGACGAACTTGGTGATATCGCCGCCCAACGCCGCGATTTCACGGACCAGCGTCGAGGAAATGAACGAATAGCGCTCGGACGGTGTAAGAAACAGACTTTCCACATCCGGCGCCAACTGACGGTTCATGTTGGCCAGCTGAAATTCGTATTCGAAGTCCGAGACCGCGCGCAAACCACGCAGGAACACGTTGGCATTCTTCTCTTTGGCGAAATGCGCCAACAGCGTCGAAAAGCCGACGACTTCTACGTTCGGCAGATGTTTAGTGACCTCGCGGGCCAGCTCCACACGCTGTTCCAGGGGAAACAACGGGTTTTTCTTCGGGCTGGCGGCGACGGCGATGATCACATGATCGAACAGGCGCGCGGCGCGTTCGACCAGATCGCCATGGCCCTTGGTAATAGGGTCGAAGGTACCTGGGTACAACACTCGGTTCATCGCGTCGTCCTGGCGGGAGTCCGTTGGGGAGTCGGATGGTATCGCAGCCTTCCCGGTCGGCCAAGTCGCCTGTTGGGTAAGAAAGCACTATAGACGATAGGAATATTCGCTCTTTTCATGGGTTTTTCAAACGTTCGGCCAACGAAGTCGCCAGTTGCGCCGTCAGCCCGTAGACCGACAATTGCGGGTTTGCGCCAATGCTGGTGGGGAACAGCGAGCCGTCATGGATCGACAGGTTGCTGAGCTGATGGTGCCGACCGAGGCTGTCGGTCACGGCGTTTTTCGGGTCTTCGCCCATGGCGCAACCGCCCATCACATGGGCACTGCCCAAGCGTGTGCGATACAACTCAAGGCTCAGGCCGTCGATCAGCGTGCGCGCCTCGGCCAGGGTTTTCACATAGCGCGCATCGGCGTGCATCGGCATCACGGCGTTGGCGCCGCCGGCGAACTGGATCTCGGCCATGCTGTGGAAGGCGCGGCGCAAACCGTCCCAGGCGTAGGGTGAAACCTGATAATCGAGCACGGGCGTGTTGTCGCCGCGCAATTCGACGCTGCCACCGGGACTGTCCGGGTGAAAGCCATCGCGCAGCAACGCCAGCATGGCGTGGGTATGCGGCAGGTTTTCCATGTGTCGGGCGCTTTCCTGGCCAAAACCGCCGAGCAATGTTGCCGCCAGCGCCGGGTGCAGGGGGGGCACTTCGAGTTTGTAGGCCATCGGGCCGGTGGTGCCGTCCTTCCATTGGAAATGGTCGGAATAGATCGACTGCGGCGCCCCGTAGAATGGGTTGATCACCTCGTCGAACAGCCCGGCGGACATGTTCACTAAATGCAAGAAGGTGCGCTTGCCCAGACGTTTGTGCGGATCGGGCGCGTCGGAACGCAACAGCAACGCGGGGCTGTTGATGCCGCCACCGGCCAGCACGTAATGCAGCGCCTTGACCGTGATCGTCTTGCCCGTGGGCGCGACGCAGCGATCATCCATCGCCATGCATTGCAGGCCGGTGATCTTGCCGTCCTTGATCATCAGTTTCTCGGCGCGGGCCAGGTAAAGCAGCTCGCCACCCTTTTCCAGGCTTGCCGGGATCGTCGTGACCATCATCGATTGCTTGGCGTTGGTCGGGCAGCCCATGCCGCAGTAGCCAAGGTTCCAGCAGCCGCGCACGTTGCGCGGGATCACGTGCCAACTGTAGCCGAGCTGCTCGCAGCCTTTGCGAATCACATCGTTGTTGGCGTTCGGCGGGACCATCCAGGGTGCGACGCCCAGACGTTGCTCCATTTTCTCGAACCAAGGCGCCATCTCGGCCGGGCTGTGGCCTTTGACGTTATGCTCCCGGGCCCAGTGTTCGAGCGTCGGCTCCGGCGTGCGGAAACTCGAGGTCCAGTTGATCAGCGTGGTGCCGCCCACTGCGCGGCCCTGAAGGATGGTGATCGCTCCGTCCTTGCTCATGCGGCCGATGCCTTCCTGATAGAGGCTGGTGTAGGCCTGGTCTTCAAGCATCTTGAAGTCGCTGCTGGTCTTGAGCGGACCTTCTTCGATCAACAGCACCTTGTAGCCGGCGTCGCTGAGGATTTCAGCAGTGGTGCCGCCGCCCGCGCCGCTGCCGATGATCGCCACGTCCGCTTCGAGGGTCAGGTCCTGGGTCAGTTGCGAGCCGTTGTGGGTTTTCCAGCCACGGGCCATGCCTTCGCGGAACGGATCGGGTACGGGCATATTCGGGTTCTCTTGTTTTTATATTGTGAAATGTGTCGTTCATCAGGCCGCCTTCGTGGGCAAGCCTCGCTCCTACAGGGGGCGCGCGATCCCTGTAGGAGCGAGGCTTGCCCGCGAAGGGGCCAACTCGGTCTCAAACCGTAGGCGGCCCGGGATACCCACAATGCGCCCACGACTCAGCCCGGCTGTACCACGCCATCATCACCAGTTGCAGCAACGAGCTATGCCCCATGCGCAACAGACTCAACGAGCTGTTTTCCCAGCGATCAAGAAAGTGCCGGATCTCATCGGCACTGGCGTTTTCCCAACTGCCCCAGATCCCGGTCAGCGGCCCACGAGTCACGGCCATCCCCAGCACATCGAACAACTGCTGAGTGAGCTTGAGCATTTCCGGCGACAGGTGATTCAGGCCGTTATCCAGGCAGTGCAGGGTCTGGTCGAGTGCCATCGGCATTTTCCCGGCGACCACGGCGCCATCGAGCATCACCGGAATCAGTGCCCGCAAAAACAACAGATCGCCGCTGCGCAGGATCGCGAAACCGCTGGCCGGGATGCTCGACGAACACCCGCTGAGGCTCGCGCCGAGTCCGGCGGTGGCAAGAAACGCGCTCGCGCCAAGGCTGAATTTAAGCAGGCCGCGCCGTGACAGCGCGGGTGTATCGGACAGGCTAGGGCTCATTATTGTTATTACCCGGCGGTGAAGGTCGTTAGCGGATAAACAGCTTCTGGATCAGTTTCTGAATGGTTTTTCCGTACGGCGGGTAGATCAGTTTCGCCGCGTTGAAACGCTGTTTGATCAGCACACCTTTGGCCTTGCTGAAGGTCAGGAAACCTTCGTGGCCGTGGTAATGGCCCATGCCCGAGGGGCCGATGCCACCGAAGGGCATGTCGTCCTGCGCGACGTGCAGCAACGTGTCGTTCAGGCACACGCCTCCGGAATGGGTCTCGTGCAGGACGCGGTTTTGTTCGCGCTTGTCGTAGCCGAAGTAATACAGCGCCAGCGGACGAGGTCGCTGGTTGATGTAGGCAAACGCTTCATCCAGATCCTTGTACGGAACGATCGGCAGCAGCGGACCGAAGATTTCGTCCTGCATCACCATCATCTCGTCGGTGACGTTCAGCAGCAGGCTATGGCTCATGCGCCGGCCCTGGCCCTGGTCGAACAGCGGAATCAGCAGCGCGCCCTTGCTGGTGGCGTCGCTGATGTAGCCGTTGAGCCGGGCCAGTTGTCGGTCATTGATGATCGCGGTGTAGTCCGGGTTGTCAGCCAGTGTCGGATAAAACCCGCGAACCGCCTGACGGTAGGCTTCGACGAAAGAACCCACGCGGTCTTCCGGCACCATTACGTAGTCCGGGGCGACGCAGGTTTGCCCGGCGTTGAGCGTCTTGCCGAACGCAATGCGTTCAGCGGCGTCCTTCAACGGCACATCACGAGAGACAATGGCCGGGGACTTGCCGCCCAGTTCCAGCGTTACCGGCGTCAGGTTCTCGGCCGCCGCGCGCATCACGTGTTTGCCGATACTGGTGGCGCCGGTGAACAGCAGGTGATCGAAACGCAGGCGGGAGAACGCCACGCCGATATCGGCCTCGCCGAGCACCACGCAAACCAGGTCTTCGGGGAAGATCCGGCCCAGCAATTCCTTGAGCAACAGACCGGTGGCGGGGGTCGATTCGCTGAGTTTGAGCATCACCCGATTGCCCGCCGACAACGCGCCAACCAAAGGGCCGATGGCCAGAAACAGCGGGTAATTCCACGGCACGATCACCCCGACCACGCCCAGCGGCTGGTAAACGACTTTCGCCGAGGCCGGCTGGAAGGCCACGCCGACCTTGCGCCGCGAAGGTTTCATCCAGCCTTTGAGGTGCTGGCTGGCATAGTGAATGCCGTGCAGGCTGGGCATCAGTTCGGCGAGCAGGGTTTCATCGGCGCTGCGGTGGCTGAAGTCCTGGCTGATCGCATCGATCAGGGCCTGACGTTCATTGCTCAACAAATCGCGCAGGGCTTTGAGCCATTGAAGTCGTTGGGCAGCGGGCGGCATCGGGTTGGCAGCATAGGCTGCGCGCTGGTCGTCGAAGCGGTTTTGAAGTTCCTCCAGGGGCTGCTGCAGCTTCTGCAGGTAGGCGATGTCAGCAGTCATGGTCGGCTCCGGATTTATTGTAGTTAAGAACTTTTTAGAGTCTATACTCTATAAAGTCAAATGAGATCCTGACATCGCGTTGTTTTATCCGCTCGCGGTTAGGTCGTAAGATGCCCCTCAACGCACTCTGAATTAAAGCTCAAGCCATGGCCCCTCGGATCAAAACCAGCGAGCGCATCGTGCAGAACAGCCTGGAGCTGTTCAACCAGCAGGGTGAGCGCAGCATCAGCACCAACCACATTGCTGCCCACATGGACATTTCTCCGGGCAACCTCTACTACCACTTCCCCAACAAGCAGGCGATCATCGCCGTGCTGTTCAGTGAGTACGAAAGCCTGGTGGACAGCTTCCTGCGCCCGCCCCAAGGGCGCGCCGCGACGGTTGAAGACAAGCGCTTCTACCTTCAGGAGTTGCTGGCGGCGATGTGGCGCTACCGGTTTTTACATCGTGATCTCGAGCACTTGCTCGACAGCGATCCGGAACTGGCTGCCCGTTATCGGCGCTTTTCCCAGCGTTGCCTGATCTATGGCACGCACATCTACGCGGGATTCGTCGAGGCCGGCATCCTGTCCATGGATAAGGTGCAGATTGAATCCCTGACGCTCAATGCGTGGATCATCCTCACGTCCTGGGTGCGTTTCCTGTGCACCACGCGGGAAAATTCCAACCACCTGAGCGAACAGGCGATCAAACGCGGCGTGTATCAGGTGCTGGTGCTGGAGGCCGGTTTTGTCACCGATCAGTCTCGCGATGCGGTGAACGCGCTGTACGAGGAGTTTTACGTGCCGCTGGCCCAGGCGCTGGAAGAAGTGCAGTAGGATTCAAAATCGACCATCTCACAGGAGCCCGTTATGCCCATTGCGCAACTGATCAGCCCGCAAGCACTGGACCTGAAAAAGGACCCGCCGGGGTTGGTGATTCTTGATTGTCGTTTTGCCCTCGAAGACCCGGACTACGGCCAGCGCAGCTATGCCGAAGGGCATATCGCCGGGTCGAGCTTCGCCGATCTTGAGCGTGATTTGAGCGGGGCGGTGGTCAAGGGCGTGACCGGGCGTCATCCGTTGCCGCAACCTGCGGACTTGATCGAACGCCTGCAAGCCTGGGGCATCAATGCCGACAGCGATGTGGTTTTGTACGACGACGGCCCCGGTGCCTACGCGGCGCGGGCGTGGTGGTTGCTGGCCTGGCTGGGCAAGCGTGACGGCGTGTTTATCCTCGATGGCGGGCTCAAGGCCTGGCACGCGGCGGGTTTGCCCTTGAGCCTTGATGCGCCCGGTATTGAACGTGGCACCTTCGCGGGAACGCCGGACAATACGCTGCTGTTGAACGCCGAACAGCTTCAGCACCGTCTCGGCCAGCCCGATTTGACCTTGCTCGATGCCCGCGCCTTGCCGCGCTTCAAGGGTGAAGTGGAGCCGATCGACCCGATTGCCGGGCACATTCCCGGCGCGCAATGTGCGGCATTCACCGACAACCTGGGCAGCGACGGGCGTTTTCTGCCGTCCGATCAGCTCAAGCAGCGCTTTGCCGCGAAACTCGGTCAACGTTCGCCGACCGATCTGGTGGCGTATTGCGGTTCCGGCGTGACGGCGTGCCATAACCTGTTCGCCTTGTGCCTCGCGGGATATCCCTTGGGTTCGTTGTATGCCGGCTCGTGGAGCGAATGGATCAACGACCCCGCGCGTGGAATCGCCACCGGCGAATAAACACAAATCCCCTGTAGGAGCCGGCTTGCCGGCGATGAACGATGACGCGGTCTGCCTGAAATACCGCGGCGCTTCTATCGCCAGCAAGCTGGCTCCTACAGGAGTGCTCTGCGATACGCCCCCGGCCCCACCCCGTAAACCTGCTTGAACTGTCGGCTCAGATGGCTCTGGTCGGCAAACCCCAATTGTGTCGCCACTTCCAACGGCAAACAGCCGCCCTGCAACAACGCCCGCGCCCGAGCGATGCGTTGCTGCATCAACCAGGTGTGCGGTGGCATGCCGGTGGCGCTGCGGAACACCCGGGCGAAATGAAAGGGCGACAGATTGACCGCTGCCGCGAGCTCTTCCAGCGACGGCGGCGCCGCTAATTGCGCTTGCAGCAGTTCCTTGGCCTGCGTCACTGCCCGGTGTTCCTTGCCGGGTTTGCCGGCATCCGGAACGGCGGCGTGACGTTGCAGCAGCGACAACATCATCTCTCTCCAGGCTGTCTGCTGTTGCAGGGCGGTGGAGGGCGTTTCAAGTAAACGATGCAGTTGGCAGAAGCCCTTCACCAGATCCGGATCGCGATACAGCGTGGCGCCAAATGCCGGCAGGTTATGGGTCGGCAGTTCCAGCTCATCGAGCAGTGACAGAATCTGCCCGCTGTCGGGATAAAACGCCCGGTACAACCAACCGTCTTCCGTGCCTTTGTGGCCGGTGTGCAACTCGTCGGGGTTGATCAAAACAAGCGTGCCGCTGCCCGCCAGGTGTTCGGCGCCGCGATAGCGGTAACGCTGGGCGCCGGCCATGATCATGCCGATCACGTAACCGTCATGCACGTGCGGGGCGAAACGGTGTTCGATGTAGCGTGCGGACAACAACTCGACCCCGGCCAAAGGCGCCGTTTGCCAGAAACGGATCGACTCGCCCTGATCGATGTCCATCGGTTTACCCGCGACCTGCAGCGGCCAGCCACTGCGGGATGCGCCGTTCCAGGTAGTAACCCGGCTGCCGGAACGAGCCATCGACGAAGCCGACATGCCCACCCTTGGCTTGCAGTTCGAATTGAGTGCTGGCGGACAGTTCCTCGGCCTGCGGCAGGCTGTGCGGAAATACAAACGGGTCGTCGGCGGCCTGAATGATCAGCGTCGGCGTGCGGATTTCGCCCAGAAAGTAGCGGCTTGAGGCGCGGCGATAGTAATCCTGCGCATCGGTGAAACCGTGTAGTGGCGCGGTCACCCGGCCATCGAAATCCCAGAACGTGCGCATGTTTTCCAGCGAACCCAGCGCGGCCAATTCCGCCAGACCATCCTCGCGCCCGTCATGCTGGAACTGCCGCTGCTTGTTCTTGATGTAGGCGACCATCTCGCGCATGAAGTGCGCCTGGTACACCTTCGAAAAACCCTGGCCGATACGATCTGCGCACTGATCGAGCCGAAACGGCACCGACACCGCCACGGCACCGAGCACGCCACTGTCGCTGCCGGTCTCGCCCAAGTGTTTGAGCAAAACATTGCCGCCGAGGGAATAACCGACCGCATACAGCGGCGCGAGCGGCCGTTTGGCCCGCAGGTGCTTGATGGTTTCGGCCAAATCTTCACTGGCGCCGGAATGGTAGCTGCGCGGCAACAGATTCGGTTCACCCGAGCAGCCGCGCCAGTTCAGCGCGACGCTGGCCCAGCCTTGGTCGCCCAAGGCTTTTTGCACGCCGGCCACGTAAGGCGAATTGGAAGACCCGGTCAGGCCATGCAACACCAGCACCAGCGGTGCATCGGCGCTGTGCGGGCCGTGCCAGTCCAGGTCAAGAAAGTCGCCATCTTCGAGCCACAAGCGTTCGCGTTCGCGCTCGATGTGCGTGGTTTTGCGCCAAAGCGGTCCCCACAAGGTCTGCAAGTGCGGGTTGCCGAGGCCAAAGGCAGGGGTGAAGCGTTCTGACGGAAAAGACACGATTGCTCTCGATGCAGCGGTGCGCAACCTGTGCGCACCTTTTCAGGCCGGTCGGTTAACCGGCGATCTCTGCCATACGTTGCCACAACGAGTAGTGCATCTGCCCGAATTTCTATCGGTGCTGCCTCATCTCAAGCAGGCAATGGCTAATCTATCCGATGATGTCGCCAACCGATCCGGAGCTTTTTACTGTTCCATGGGGAAAATATAACCAACTGTGGCACGCTCACGGATCAGGTAGGTCTGGGCGGCTTTCTGGATATCATCCGGGGTGACACTCTCCAGTTGCGCGATCTCAAGATCTATCAATTCCCACGGCAATCCGTTTGCAACTAAAAGTCCAATAATTTCCGACTGTCCAGAGAGTGTGTCGTTGATGTTTTTTTGTTCATTGCTGGCGTTTTCGATTGCTGCCACAAGTTCGGCCTGGGAGAACGGCGTGCGCTTAACGTCCTCCAACAACGCCCAGAAATGAGCTTCCGCTTCGCCTGGATCTCCCTCGAAATGAAAAGCAAGGCTTAGGCGGGTATCACCCCGATTGAATCGAGGCATGTTAGAGGCGGGTGGAGAAAGATGTGCCCCCGTGAACGCCGGGTCGAGGTGAGCGGAACTCAGTACTTGCAACGCCCTGAGGGAATGCGGTTCGGTTGTGGTCACTAAACTCGGTACGTTGAAGATGATCAACATCAGGGGGCGTTTAGTATCCAGGTGCTGTGTTATTTGGCGATATCCGGGTTCTGACGGCCCAAGGATAAAGGGACGGTCTGGTACATCGCTTTGGGCAATGTCCCCGAAATAGTGCTCGGCAAGGCGTTTGACCTCGTCTGGTTCGACGTCTCCCGCCACAACCAGAACTGCATTGTTTGGCCCATACCAGGTTTTTTGCCAATGCCGGATTTTTTCCAGGTTTAAACGTTCAAGGCTTGCGGTCATACCCTCGGGTGACTGGTAGTAGCTCGACCCTGTTTCTATTAATGCTTCCAGTTCCGGGCTGAATAAAGTGGCTGAAATGAACGAAGACTTTTCTTTGCTTTTGAGAATACTGTCATCCCAGTGACGACGGAATACTTCGTCTGATGGCTCTTTTTTCATCACCGTGGACTGGAGTACAAAAGCCGTTTCAAGTTGTCCACGCGGCATCTGTAGCTCAATGCAAGTGCTGTCTTGTGCAGCGTAGTTAAAGTAGTCGCCGCCCACTTCCTCCACAAGGCTATGGTCATAGTCATCGACGAGTGCATTCATAACGATAGAGCTAAGATCTTGCTCATCAGGATGCTCATAGCTGGACCCGACTTTGTAGAGTAGCGTCGAGTAGAATTCGGCTTTGCGATGATCTTCGCGCACGATAACCCTCAAGCCATTATCAAGCGTGAAATCATGAGTCGGGCGGGATGGGGTTTCTTTGGTTGATGCATTCATCCGTCAACAATCCTTTGCGTCCATGCGAGTTATTTCGCACGTTCACAATGGGTTAACGCAGTAGAACCCTGCTACATGGAATGTGTTGCCGTTTGAAAAACAAGCGGAGTGGGTAACAGGATGGGCAACTTGCCCATCCCGGTGATTTTTAAGAAGGTGTTTCTATGCTTCGTTGCCACAACGAATAGTAGACGCGCCCGGATTTCTGCTCACGGTGCAGGCGCCAGTTGGCCGGCAGGCCAAGCGTCGAGGGGGCGGTTTCGCTTTCGGTGTACACCCACGCGTCGTCCGCCAGCCATTGGCGCTCTTCGAGCAGGGTGCATACGGTCGGCAACAGGTTCTGGTTGAACGGCGGGTCGAGGAACACCAGGTCGTAAGCCACTGCTGGCTGGGTTTCCAGATAGCGCAAGGCGTCGGCAGTCTGAACCTGGCCGGTGGTGCAACGCAGCGTGCCCAGATGTTCCTTCAGGCTGGACACCGCGATATTGCTCGCATCCAGCGCCTGGCCCATGGCCGCGCCACGGGACAAGGCTTCGAGAAACAGCGCGCCGCTGCCGGCGAACGGGTCGAGCACCTTGGCCCCGGCCACGTAAGGCGCGAGCCAGTTGAACAGGGTTTCACGCACCCGGTCCGGGGTCGGGCGCAGGCCCGGCGCGTCAGGGAAGCTCAACTTTCGGCTGCGCCATTCGCCGCCGATGATGCGCAGTTGGTTCACGCCGTTGTGCACGTTATGAACAGGTTTTTTTGGACGGGAAGTGGCCATTAATGCTCCGGAACCCCGAGCGGCTGCTCGGCAGGTTTATCAGTAGGGGCCGGTAACGGCTTTTGCGGCACGGTCGGGCCAGCGCTGACGATGACCATTTTGTCCGTGCTCAAGTGTTTGTTCAGTGCGGCTTTGACTTGTTCGACTGTCAGGCTCTGGGACTGCTGCATGAAGTCCTCCAGATAGCTCAACGGCAGATTGTAGAAACCCATCGCGCCGAGTTGGCCGACGATGTCGGCGTTGCTGGCGGTGGACAGCGGGAAGCTGCCGGCCAGTTCACGCTTGGCGTCGTCGAGTTCTTTTTCGGTCGGGCCGGTTTTAAGGTAGTCGGCGAGCACGTCCTGCACCAGTTTCAGCGTGCCTTCGCTCATCTCGGCGCGCGTTTGCAGGTTGATCATGAACGGGCCGCGCGCCTGCATCGGGGTGAAGCCCGAATACACGCCGTACGTCAGGCCGCGCTTCTCGCGCACTTCACTCATCAAGCGGGTGCCGAAGCCACCGCCGCCGAGGATCTGGTTGCCCATGGACAGTGCGGCGTAATCCGGATCGTCACGGTCGATGCCCAGTTGCGCGAGCATCAGGTTGGTCTGCTTGGACGGAAACTCGATGTGGCCGATGCTGGCTTTCGGTTCTTCAGGTTGCGGCAGCTTCGCCAGCGCCGGGCCTTTTGGCAGCGCACTGGAGACTTGCGCAGCAATCGCCTCGGCTTCGGCGCGGGACAGGTCCCCCACCAGTGCTATCACCACGTTGCCGGCGGCGTAGGCTTTTTCATGGAACGTCTTCAACTGAGCCAGAGTGATGGCTGGTACGGTTTTCGCCGTGCCATCGCTGGAATGCGCGTACGGGTGATCGCCGTACAAGCGGTTCATCAGCTCGATACTGGCCAGTTTGCCGGGGTTCTGTTTCTGGTATTCGAAGCCGGCGAGCATCTGGTTCTTGATGCGCGCAAACGAATCGGCGGGGAAGGTCGGTTTGCCGACAACTTCGGAGAACAGCTTCAACGCAGGCTCGCGTTTGTCGGCGGCACTGAGGCTGCGCAGCGACGCCAGTGCCATGTCCTTGAACGCACCGTTGCCAAAGTCGGCGCCCAGGCCTTCGAAGCCCTGGGCGATAGCGCCGACATCTTTGCCGGCCACACCTTCGTTGAGCATCGCATTGGTCAGCACGGCCAGGCCCGGCGCATCGCCGTCCTGGCTGCTGCCGGCGGCGAAGATCAGGCGCATGTCGAACATCGGCAACTCGCGGGCTTCGACGAACAGCACCTTGGCGCCTTCGGTGGTGTTCCAGGTTTGCACGTTGAGCGAGCGGCGGCTCGGTGCCTTGCCGTCGAGTTCGGCCAGCGATTGCAGTTTCTGGCTGGACTTGGCCTTGTCGAGGGCTTCGCTGGCGCTGGAGTGGTCGGTCTTCAGGAAATAGAAGGCAGCGGAGCCAATCAATGCGACAGCGACCAGGCCGATCAGGGCCAGACGTGGTTTTTTATGCTCACTCATGAGTCGTCTCCAGTGGCAGGACATGGGCGACGCTGAGACGTTCGCGGGTGAAATACAGCTTGGCGGCTTTCTGGATGTCTTCTGGCGTGACGCTTTCCAGTTCGGCCAGTTCGGTATCCATCAGCTTCCAGGACAGGCCGACGGTTTCCAGTTGGCCGATAGCGGTGGCCTGGCTGGTGATCGAATCGCGCTCGTAAACCAGTCCGGCAATCACTTGAGCCCGCACGCGCTCCAGCTCTTCGGCGGACGGCGCGGTGGTTTTCAGCTGTTCGAGCAGCTTCCACAAGCCGGCTTCGGCCTGGGCCATGGTTTTGTTTTTCTGGGTGTTCGGCGATGCGGACAGGGTGAACAGGCTGTCGCCGCGAGTGTAGGCGTCGTAGCTCGACGAACCGCCGGACACCAGCTCTTCGCCGCGCTCCAGTTGTGTCGGGATGCGTCCGCTGTAGCCGCCGTCGAGCAGGGCCGAGATCAGGCGCAAGGCGTTGACCGAACGCTTGTCTTCGGCAGTGGCGATGCTTGGCACGTTGAAGCCCAGCATCAGGCTCGGCAGTTGGGTCTGCACGTGCAGCGTAATCTGCCGTTCGCCGGGCTCGGCCAGTTCGACCGGTTTTTTCGCCGGTGGCACGTCGCGTTTGGCGATCGGGCCGAAGTAGCGCTGGGCCAGGGTTTTCACTTCGTCCGGCGTCACGTCGCCGACCACCACCAGCGTGGCGTTGTTCGGCACGTACCAGGATTGGTACCAGTGGCGCAGCTCCTCGACTTTCATGCGGTCCAGGTCAGCCATCCAGCCGATGGTCGGCGTGTGGTAACCGCTGGCCGGGTAGGCCATGGCCTTGAAGCGTTCGTAGGCCTTGGACATCGGCTTGTCGTCGGTGCGCAGGCGACGTTCTTCTTTAATGACTTCGATCTCGCGGGCGAACTCGTCGGCCGGCAGGCGCAGGCTGGCCATGCGGTCGGCTTCGAGTTCGAAGGCCACGCCCAGGCGGTCGCGAGCCAGCACCTGGTAATAAGCGGTGAAGTCGTCGCTGGTGAACGCGTTCTCTTCGGCACCGAGGTCCCGCAGGATCAGCGAGGCTTCGCCAGGACCGACTTTTTCGCTGCCCTTGAACATCATGTGTTCCAGGGCGTGGGACAAACCGGTCTGCCCCGGCGTCTCGTAGCTGGAGCCGACCTTGTACCAGACCTGGGAAACCACCACTGGCGCGCGATGGTCTTCGCGCACGATGACCTTCAGGCCATTGTCGAGGGTGAATTCGTGGGTGGGTTGCGGATCGGCAGCAAAGACTGAAAGTGGCAGACAAACTGTGCTGAGCAGCAGGCCTGCAGCGCGGCGGGCTAGAGCATTCATTCGTTTTTAAACCTGTTGAGCTGCCCGCTTGGTCTTAGCGTCGGCGGGCGAGAGGGTGCTAGGATACTGATCCGTTTTACTGGCGGCCACGCCTATCAGACCTTTGCGTTTGATCAGGTTGTATGGGTTTGCGGCAGAAGGTTGGAATTTATCAACTAAACTCTGCTTTTTCGCCGATTTTGCCGCGTTAGTCCTTCGTGAAATCGTTTCCGTGAGGTGCCACTTGCACCTCTACAAAATGTTGCGCGTGAACAAGCTGGGTCAATCGCAGTCTGTTCTGCATCGAATATTTATTTGCCGAGGCGCCCTTTGGCGCGTCGCTACCGTGAGATAGCCGTCCTCCATGTTTGGTTCCAACGACGACAAGAAAGCCCCAGCTGCGGCTGGCGAGAAGAAAAGCCTGTTCGGATGGCTGCGCAAAAAGCCGCAGGAAACCGTCGTCGAACAGCCACAGCCCATTCCTGAGCCAGTACCTGCGCCGGTAATAGATGAAGCGCCAGCGCCGGTTGTCCTGCCGATCTCCGAGCCGGTGCTGCAAACGCTGGTTGAGGCCGCGCCTGACGTCGTGGCTGAACAGCCGCTGACGCCTGCCGCCGAGCCATGGCTGACCTTGCCGGTAGCGGAAGAGCCGGTATCGTTGGTCGAAGACGAACTGGCGCCGCACATTACGCCGCCGATTCCTGCGCCGAGTGCGTTTTCTCCTGCGCCCGTTCAGGTGCCAGTGATTGAGCCAGTTGTTGTGGCCGAGCCTGCGCCTGTTGTTCCTGAGCCTGTGATTCCAGCCTTTGTTGCGCCGGCTGCTCCAGTTGTTCAAGCACCAGTGCCTGCGCCGGTCGTTGCTCCCGTTGCCGCCGCGCCCGTCGTGCCGGTCGAAACACCCGCCGAGCCTGTGCGTACCGAAGAAACCAAAGCCGGTTTCTTCGCCCGCCTCAAGCAAGGCCTGTCAAAGACCAGCGCCAGCATCGGCGAAGGCATGGCGAGCCTGTTCCTTGGCAAGAAAATCATCGATGACGAGCTGCTCGAAGACATCGAAACCCGTCTGCTGACCGCAGACGTGGGCGTTGAAGCGACTTCGGTGATCATCCAGCGCCTGACCCAAAAGGTTGCCCGCAAAGAGCTGGCCGATGCCGACGCGTTGTACAAGTCCTTGCAGGCTGAACTGGCGGCGATGCTCAAGCCGGTCGAGCAACCACTGAAAATCACCTCGCAGAACAAGCCGTTCGTGATCCTGGTCGTTGGCGTCAATGGCGCCGGCAAGACCACCACCATCGGCAAGCTGGCGAAAAAGCTGCAACTCGAAGGCAAGAAAGTCATGCTCGCAGCGGGCGACACCTTCCGCGCCGCCGCAGTCGAGCAATTGCAGGTCTGGGGCGAGCGCAACAAGATTCCAGTGATCGCCCAGCACACCGGCGCCGACTCGGCTTCGGTGATCTTCGACGCCGTGCAGGCCGCCAAGGCCCGCGGCATTGACGTGTTGATCGCCGACACCGCCGGTCGCCTGCACACCAAAGACAATTTGATGGAAGAGTTGAAAAAGGTTCGCCGGGTCATCGGCAAGCTCGACGCCGACGCGCCGCACGAAGTGCTGCTGGTGCTCGATGCCGGCACCGGGCAGAACGCCATCAACCAGGCCAAGCAATTCAACCAGACCGTCGAACTGACCGGCCTGGCCCTGACCAAACTCGATGGAACCGCCAAGGGCGGGGTGATTTTCGCCCTGGCCAAGCAGTTTGGCTTGCCGATTCGCTACATCGGCGTCGGTGAAGGCATCGATGACTTGCGTACCTTTGAAGCAGAACCCTTTGTCCAGGCACTGTTTGCCGAGCGGGAGCGTTCATGATTCGTTTCGAACAGGTCGGTAAACGCTACCCGAACGGTCACGTCGGCTTGCATGAGCTGAGCTTTCGAGTCCGTCGGGGCGAATTCTTGTTTGTAACCGGCCATTCCGGCGCCGGTAAAAGCACCTTGTTGCGCCTGCTGCTGGCAATGGAGCGTCCGACCACCGGCAAATTGCTGCTGGCCGGTCAGGACCTCGGCACCATCAGCAACGCGCAGATTCCTTACCTGCGTCGGCAGATCGGCGTGGTGTTCCAGAATCACCAGTTGCTGTTCGATCGCACGGTGTTCAACAACGTGGCCCTGCCGTTGCAGATTCTTGGTTTGTCCAAGGCCGAAATCGCCAAGCGTGTGGATTCGGCACTGGAGCGCGTGGCGCTGTCGGACAAAACCGATCTGTACCCCGGCGACCTGTCCACCGGCCAGCAACAGCGCGTCGGTATCGCCCGCGCCATCGTTCACCGCCCGGCCTTGCTGCTGGCGGATGAACCGACCGGTAACCTCGACCCGCGCCTGGCGGCCGAGATCATGGGCGTGTTCGAAGACATCAACCGTCTGGGCACCAGCGTGCTGATCGCCAGTCACGACCTGGCCCTGATCGCCCGCATGCGTCACCGCATGCTGACTCTGCAACGCGGCCGACTGATCGGTGACGGGGAGGCTGGGGAATGAGTGCGACACGCAGCCCTAAAGTTTCCGAACGCGTGGCGCCGAAAGCCGCCGATCCGCAACCGCAGAAGAAAAAACACGACGATGACGACGGTCCGGACTTCGCCACGCTGTTCCGCGCCTGGATAGAAAGCCATCGCGCCAGTCTGCTGGACAGTCTGCGGCGCCTGGGCAAGCATCCCATCGGCAGTTTCTTCACCTGCATGGTGATGGCGGTTGCCCTGAGTTTGCCGATGGGCCTGTCACTTTTGCTAAGTAACGTCGAACGTCTCGGCGGTTCCTGGCAGCGCGCGGCACAGATTTCCCTGTACCTGCAACTTGAGGTCAGCCCGGCTGAAGGCGAATCATTGCGCGATCAGATCAAAGGCATTCGGGGCGTAGCTGATGCCGAATATGTCGGTCGTGATCAGGCGCTGGAAGAGTTTCAGCAGCAGTCCGGCCTGGGCGAAGCGTTGAAGGAACTGCCGGAAAACCCGCTGCCAGGCGTGGTGCTGGTGACCCCGAACGAAGTCGACAAGCCCGCGCTTGAAGCATTACGACAAAAACTTTCCGAGCTGCCGAAGGTACAACAGGCGCAACTTGATCTAGTCTGGGTCGAGCGTCTGGCAGCCATCCTCAAGCTGGGTGACCGTTTTGTCTTCGGTCTGACCGTGCTTCTGATTTCTGCATTACTTTTGGTGATAGGCAATACCATTCGTCTTCATATTGAAAACCGCCGCACAGAGATAGAAGTGATTAAACTCGTCGGCGGCACTGACAGCTATGTGCGCAGGCCCTTTCTATATATGGGCGCGTTGTATGGCTTCGGTGCGGGGATACTTTCCTGGGGCGTATTGGCGTTTGGCCTGAACTGGCTGAACGAGGCAGTGGTTGGACTGGCCGGTTTGTATGGCAGTAATTTTGCGCTGGCCGGAGTGCCAGTTGCCGACGGTCTGTCTCTCTTGCTTGGCGCGGTGCTGTTAGGGTATATCGGTGCATGGATTGCAGTCGCACGCCACCTGAGGGAGCTTGCGCCTAAGTAGTATCATTTTGCTCGTATTGACCTTTCAGCGTTTATGGGAACTTGTCTTTTGGTTTCCGGTCAATTTTCGCAGTGCTGAACTGCACGAGTTTGTAAGACGGAGGTTTTTTCGTATGACCAATTCTTTGCAACCTGCATATGCTCTGGTCCCGGGTGCGAACCTGGAGGCCTACGTGCACACCGTGAACAGCATTCCATTGCTGACGCCGGAGCAGGAGCGTGAACTGGCCGAGAGTCTCTACTATGAGCAGGATTTGGGGGCGGCTCGGCAGATGGTGCTCGCCCACCTGCGTTTTGTCGTACATATCGCCCGTAGCTATTCCGGCTACGGTCTGGCTCAGGCTGACCTGATCCAGGAAGGTAACGTCGGTCTGATGAAGGCCGTGAAGCGCTTCAACCCGGAAATGGGTGTGCGTCTGGTTTCGTTCGCTGTGCACTGGATCAAGGCGGAAATTCACGAGTTCATCCTGCGCAACTGGCGCATTGTGAAAGTCGCGACCACCAAGGCCCAGCGCAAGCTGTTCTTCAACCTGCGCAGCCAGAAGAAACGTCTGGCGTGGCTGAACAACGAGGAAGTCCATCGTGTGGCGGAAAGCCTCGGCGTAGAGCCGCGGGAAGTGCGCGAGATGGAAAGTCGACTGACCGGCCATGACATGGCCTTCGACCCGGCCGCAGAAGCGGACGACGACAGCGCTTTCCAGTCGCCGGCCAACTATCTGGAAGACCACCGGTACGACCCGGCCCGTCAACTGGAAGACGCCGACTGGAGCGACAACTCCAATCACAACCTGCACGAAGCGCTGGAAGTGCTGGACGACCGCAGCCGTGACATCCTTTATCAGCGCTGGTTGGCTGAAGAGAAAGCCACGCTGCACGATCTGGCGCAGAAGTACAACGTGTCGGCCGAGCGTATTCGTCAGCTCGAGAAGAGCGCGATGAACAAGCTCAAGCTGTCGATCGCCGCCTAAGCTGCGTGAAGGCAATAAAAAACGCCCCGATCATTGATCGGGGCGTTTTTGTTTGTATCGAGTACGCATAACCCCCTGTAGGAGCGAGGCTTGCCCGCGAAGGGGCCGTACCAGTCACTATCATCATCGACTGACACACCGCCTTCGCGGGCAAGCCTCGCTCCTACAGGGATAGCGTCAATCACTGGGCCCAAGGCGCCCGGCGTGAATCGTTGAGCCCCAGCAGATAGCTGTCGCCACCCAGCTGGCTCATCTGCTGCCGAATCCACCCGGCGCGACGTGCGACGTAATTCGTCGGGTGACTCGCGCTCCACACCCGTGGGTTAGGCAATACAGCCGCCAGATAACTGGCCTGCTGCCGGGACAGCGACTTGGCGCTTACACCAAAGTGATGGCGAGCCGCCGCTTCCGCGCCAAACACCCCGTCATCCCACTCGACGCTGTTCAGGTACACCTCAAGAATCCGCTGCTTGGGCCAGAACACTTCGATCAGCCCGGTAAACCAGGCTTCCAGACCTTTGCGCAGCCAGCTACGGCCGGACCATAAAAACAGGTTTTTCGACACTTGCTGGCTCAAGGTGCTGGCGCCGCGAACCGAACCCCCCAGCTCGTTGTGCGCCAGGGCTGCGCGGATCGCGCCGAGGTCAAAACCCCAGTGCTCCGGGAATTTCTGATCCTCACCGGCAATCACCGCGACTTTAAGGTCGTCGGAGATTTCATCCCAGGGTTTCCAGGTGCGTTGCAGGTCGATGGGCTCGCCGTCGAACCAGGATTCGATCTTGCGCTCGACCATCAGCGTCGTGCCCGGTGGCGGCACCACGCGGAAAATCAGCACCAGCAATACGCTGCCGCCCGCGAACCAGAGCACGGCCTTTGTAAATCGTCGTAAAAATAAACGCAGCATAGAGATGGCTTGGCCGAACCCATTGAGCGGGCCATTATACAGACCCTGTTGATCGAGTCTGACTGGAGTTCTTCATGCTGCGTGGCTTTCTGATGCTGGCCGCTTTCTTCGGCTTCACCGGCGTTGCCCTTGGCGCATTCGCCGCCCACGGCTTGAAAAGCCGCCTGACGCCTGAATACCTGACGATTTTCCACACTGGCGTCACCTACCAATTGGTGCACACCTTGGCATTGCTGGGTGTCGCACTGCTTGCCACGCAGATTCAGGGTCGTTTGATCACGTGGGCCGGCGCCTCTTTCGCCATTGGCATCCTGCTGTTTTCCGGCAGTTTGTACCTGTTGACCCTGACCGGTATCAGCAAGCTCGGAATCATCACGCCCTTCGGCGGCCTGGCATTCCTGATCGGTTGGCTCTGTCTGGGCCTTGCCGCCTGGCGGTTGAGCTGACCGGGTGGTCCATTTCATGACGAATGGCTTGGGTCGCCAAGACTGATCGGGCTAGAATGCCAGCCCCTAAAAATGATGGCGGCATCCGGCATGCGCATTCAGTTGAACGGCGAATCCCTTGAACTGCCCGACGGTGAAACCGTTGCGGCCCTGCTGACCCGTCTGGAACTGACCGGACGCCGGGTAGCGGTCGAACTCAATCTGGATATCGTCCCGCGCAGCCAGCATGCGGACACCACATTGAACGACGGCGATTCAGTCGAAGTGGTACACGCCATCGGCGGCGGCTAGTCGCCCGGCCCGCAAGGGCACAGAATTCTGCAAGAACCTCACCCCTACAGAGGATTTCCCATGAGCATCGTTCGTAGCGACAAGCCCTTCGTCCTGGCCGGTCGTACTTACCAGTCGCGTTTGCTGGTAGGCACCGGCAAGTACCGTGACATGGAAGAAACCCGACTGGCCATCGAGGCCTCGGGTGCCGAGATCGTCACCTTCGCCGTGCGCCGCACCAACCTCGGCCAGACCCCGGGCGAACCGAACCTGCTCGAAGTCCTGTCGCCGGATCGCTACACCTTCCTGCCTAACACCGCCGGTTGCTTCGACGCTACCGAGGCTGTGCGCACTTGCCGCCTGGCCCGTGAGCTGCTCGGTGGTCACAATCTGGTGAAGCTGGAAGTGCTGGCGGACCAGAAAACCCTGTTCCCCAACGTGATCGAAACCCTCAAGGCCGCCGAAGTGCTGGTCAAGGAAGGCTTCGACGTGATGGTCTACACCAGCGATGACCCGATCATCGCCCGTCAACTGGCGGAAATCGGCTGCATTGCGGTCATGCCGCTGGCCGGTCTGATCGGCACGGGCCTGGGGATCTGCAACCCGTACAACCTGCAGATCATCCTCGAAGAGGCCAAGATTCCCGTGCTGGTGGATGCCGGTGTCGGTACCGCTTCCGACGCCACCATCGCCATGGAGCTGGGTTGCGAGGCGGTGCTGATGAACTCGGCCATCGCCCATGCCCAGCAGCCGATCATGATGGCTGAAGCCATGAAACACGCCATCGTTGCAGGCCGCCTGGCCTACCTCGCCGGCCGCATGCCGAAAAAACTCTATGCCAGCGCCTCTTCGCCGCTGGATGGTCTGATCAAGTAAGAGCCATTGATGACTGAATCAAACGACACGCCAATCCAGACGGAAGAAGGCGACGAGCGCCAACACCGCCGCATCAAGAGTTTCGTGATGCGCGCCGGGCGCATGACCGAAGGCCAGCAAAAAGGTCTGGAACAGGGCACGCCGCTGTTCGTGCTGCCATTGGCCGACGCGCCGGTGGACTTCGACCAGGTATTCGGTCGTTCGGCACCGCGTTCGCTGGAAATCGGTTTCGGCATGGGCCATTCGCTGCTGGAAATGGCCGCCGCTTCGCCGGAACAGGATTTCATTGGCGTGGAAGTGCACCGTCCGGGTGTGGGTGCGCTGCTCAATGGCGTGCTGACTCAGGGCCTGACCAACCTGCGGGTCTACGATTGCGACGCGATCGAAGTGCTCAACCGTTGCGTGGCCGACAACAGCCTCGATCGCCTGATGCTGTTTTTCCCGGACCCATGGCACAAGAGCCGCCACCACAAGCGCCGTATCGTTCAGGCGTCGTTCGCTGAACTGGTGCGCAGCAAGTTGAAGGTCGGCGGTATTCTGCACATGGCCACCGACTGGGAACCGTACGCTGAATACATGCTGGAAGTGATGAACGTTGCGCCGGGTTACCGCAACCTGGCCGAAGACGGCAAGTGCGTGCCACGCCCGGCCGAGCGTCCGATCACCAAGTTCGAACGCCGTGGCGAACGACTTGGGCATGGCGTGTGGGACCTGAAGTTCGAAAAGCAGTCCTGAACTATCTGAAACCTGTAGGAGCGAGGCTTGCCCGCGAAGGGGCCGTGTCAGTCACCATCACCATTGACTGACACGGCCCCTTCGCGGGCAAGCCTCGCTCCTACAGGTTTTTTTGTGTTCGGAAATCAGCGGCGGTCGGCGACGACGCCAATCAGCACCAACACCACCAACAATACCGGCGCCAGGCTGTAGTTGTTGAACTGGCTCAAACCACGAACGATCCACGGTGTGGCGTAGATCAGCGCGGCACCGCTGCCGATCATGCACACCAGCGCGAGCAGCGGGACGCGCAAAGCGCCGGCGATGCTGCCCAGGCGTTGATCGATCCAGGCTTTGATGTCCGCGCCGAACAGCACCAGCAAACAGCCCACCAGCGCCAGAGAGATTTCCGACAGGTTGCTGCGGCTCCAGCGGGAGACGGTGGCGAGCAGGTCGAGTATCAAATCCATTCGTTTTCCCTTACGGCTGAAATCAGCTCAGAAATGTTTGCAGCAAGTCATTGAGGAACAATTGCCCGCGCTCGGTGGCCGCCAGGCGTGACGGTTCGACCTGCAACAGGCCGCTTTGTTCGGCTTCGCGGCGGCCTTCGGCGAGGCTTTCCAGGCTCAGCCCGGTGCGCTCTGGATACAGCCGCGATTCGACCCCATCAGTCAGGCGCAAAGCGTTCATCAGGAAATCGAACGGCAGTTCATCGTTGGTCAGCGCTTTCTCGCCAGCCTTGAAGCTTTTCGCCGGGTTCAGGTAATCCTTCGGCAGGCGCGTCTTCCAGGTGCGCACGATGCGCCCGTCCGGATGACTGAGCTTGCCGTGGGCGCCGGCACCGATGCCGATGAAGTCGCCGAAGCTCCAGTAATTGAGGTTATGCCGCGCTGGACGACCGGGCAGGGCATACGCCGAGACTTCGTATTGTGCGTAACCGTGCTCGGCGAGCAGCGCCTGGCCGGCCTCTTGAATGTCCCACAGCGTGTCGTCTTCCGGCAGCACAGGCGGCTGGTTCCAGAACACCGTGTTCGGCTCCAGCGTCAGCTGATACCAGGACAAGTGGGTCGGCTTCAGGGCGATGGCCTGGCGCAGATCGCTCAAGGCGTCGTCCAGCGACTGATCGGGCAAACCGTGCATCAAGTCCAGGTTGAAGTTATCGAACCCGGCCTGGCGCGCCATGCCGGCGGCTCGCACCGCTTCATCGCCGTTGTGAATCCGCCCCAGTGCCTTGAGTTTCTCTTCCTGAAAGCTCTGGATGCCGATCGAGAGCCGATTGATGCCCAGCGCGCGGTAGGCGACGAACTTCTCTTGCTCGAACGTGCCCGGATTGGCCTCCAGGGTGATTTCAATGTCGCTGGCAAACGGAATCCGTTGCTCGACGCCTTTGAGCAAACGGCCCAAGGCTTCGGCGCTGAACAGGCTCGGCGTGCCACCACCAAAGAAGATCGAGCTCAACTCGCGGCCGTAGACCGCGTGCAAATCCTGATCGAGGTCCGCCAGCAAGGCGTCGACGTACTCTTCTTCCGGCAGCACCGGGTTTGCGGTGTGGGAGTTGAAGTCGCAATAAGGGCATTTGCGCACACACCACGGGATGTGGATGTACAGCGCCAGGGGCGGCAGCACGGGGAGCGCAGCCCGAGGCGATTGTGCGTCACCGCCGTAGATCAGCGGTGGCGCGGATGATTCACGGGTCATTTCAAGCCCAGACGCTGGCGCAGCAGATCCATTGCACGGGCGCGGTGGCTGATGAGGTTCTTGTCGCTCGGGCTCAGCTCGGCGCTGGAGCAATCGCGCTCGGGCACCCAGAACAGCGGATCGTAACCGAAACCGTGCTCGCCACTGGCTTGGGTCAGGATGCGCCCATGCCACAGCCCTTCGCAGAGGATCGGCAGCGGATCATCAGCGTGGCGCACCAGCGCCAGCACGCAGACGAACTGCGCGCCGCGCTCGGCTTGCGGCACGTCTTTCAAGGCGTCGAGCAGTTTGGCGTTGTTCGCCGCATCGCCTTTGCCGTCAGCGTAACGAGCCGAGTAGATACCCGGTGCGCCGCCAAGGAAATCCACCGCCAACCCGGAGTCGTCGGCCAACGCCGGCAGGCCGGAAATGCGCGCGGCATTGCGGGCCTTGAGAATGGCGTTCTCGACGAACGACAGACCGGTTTCTTCAGGCTCGACGCTGCTGAACTCGCCGATCGAGCGCAGATGCACCGAGTCGCCGAGCATGGCCTGGAGTTCCTTGAGTTTGCCGGCGTTGTGGCTGGCCAGTACGAGTTGCGTGAAATTCATCATTGGCCGGGGAAAAGCTCTTGTTGGAAACTGATGGTGTTGGTTTTGTCGCCGGTCTGCACTTTGATATCGAAGGTGCGGACTTCCTGTTGCTCCACAGGGTATTGCGCAATGTAGTAGATCGCGCCTTGTTCGGTGATCTGCTTGAATTTCAACGGCACACTTTGGCTGGTGAGGTCTTTGACCGTGCCGCTGACCTCAGAGATCAGCGGTTTGCCATCCTTGATCACTGAGACGTTGATCACGCCCTGGTTCTTGCTGCGGACCAGTTCGGCGGACTTGGCAATGTCCGGTGTCAGGAACGTGGAGTTGAAGGTGTTGTAATGCACCGTCACGTCACCGAAGGTTTCCTTGCGCTCGCCCTTGATGACGTCGGCGGCCATGGCGGTAACGCTCAGGCAGGCAGTGAGTAGAAATAACGCTAGACGACCCATGATCGTTCTCCTTGAAATAGGGTGGTTCAGACCGCGACCTTGTGATCCTGCAGTCCTGGACTGCTGACGCGGTAAATACCGATCTCACCTAACAGATTAGGCCATAGCTTACTGGCCCACCCGTGCCGATGCTGTTGATCCACGGCAAGCCGATCAATGACCTTGGCTTCACGTTCGCGGCAAAGTGCTTCAAAGTCTTCGAAAGTGCAAAAGTGGATGTTCGGCGTGTTGTACCAGGTGTACGGCAGAAACTCGGACACCGGCATCCGGCCCTTGCTCGCCAGATACCAGCGGCAGCGCCAGTGACCGAAGTTGGGGAAGGTGATGATGCATTGGCGACCGACCCGCAGCATTTCGTCGAGAATCTTGTCCGGGTAGTGCACGGCTTGCAGCGCCTGGGTCATGACCACGACGTCGAAACTGTTGCTGGCAAAGTTGCCCAGGCCCTTGTCCAGGTCCTGCTCGATCACGTTGATGCCCTTGGCCACGCACTCGGCGATGTTGTCCGCGTCGTTTTCCAGGCCGTAGCCGGTGACTTGTTTGTTGTCGCGCAGCCACGTCAGCAGCTCGCCGTCACCGCAACCGAGGTCAAGCACGCGGCTGCCGGCGGGGATCCATTCCTGGATGATTTCCAGATCAGCTCTCATGGCTTTCTCACAACGTAATGCGGTTCATGTAATTGCCGAATGCCTGCAGATAGCGCGGGATCGGAATCAGGAAGGCGTCGTGGCCTTGCGGAGCGTCGATCTCGAGGTAGCAGACGTCTTTCTTGGCCGCCATCAGCGCGTCCACCAGTTCCCGCGAGCGGGCCGG
This sequence comes from Pseudomonas sp. BF-RE-21, assembly GCF_019947305.1. Taxonomy (NCBI): domain Bacteria; kingdom Pseudomonadati; phylum Pseudomonadota; class Gammaproteobacteria; order Pseudomonadales; family Pseudomonadaceae; genus Pseudomonas; species Pseudomonas sp. BF-RE-21. The sequence goes on from NZ_JAGYGF010000001.1 coordinate 198,937, forward strand.
GGAGAAACGCCAGTCGGTGGTGAAGGACATCACGCAGAACTTGGCCGAAGCGCCGGCGAAGGTTTTCGCCAGGTCATCGTCGAAGTTTGCTGCCGGGTCGAAGTAGTCCAGCGCCTTGGTCATCAGCAGGTAGGTGTTGGCATCGAAACGCCCGGAGAACTCTTCGCCCTGATAACGCAGGTAGCTTTCAACCTGGAACTCGACGCTGTGGAAGTCGTAGTTGAGCTTTTCGCTCTTCAGGCCGCGGCCGAATTTTTCGCCCATCGAGTCATCGGACAGATAAGTGATGTGCCCGACCATCCGCGCCAGCATCAAGCCGCGCTTGGGGATCACGCCCGCTTCCTGGAACGAACCGCCGTGGAATTCGGGGTCGGTGAGGATTGCCTGGCGTGCGACTTCGTTGAAGGCGATGTTCTGTGCCGACAGCTTCGGTGCCGAGGCAATGGCCAGGCAGTGACGAATGCGATCGGGGTAGGTGATGCTCCATTGCATCGCCTGCATGCCGCCGAGGCTGCCACCAATCACGGCGGCCCATTGGCTGATGCCGATCCGGTCGGCCAGGCGCGCCTGGCTGTGCACCCAGTCTTCCACGGTCAGCACCGGGAAATCGGCGCCGAACGGCTTGCCGGTTTCCGGGTTGACACTGCTCGGGCCCGTGGAGCCGTTGCAACCGCCGAGGTTGTTCAGGCTGACCACGAAGAACTTGTTGGTGTCGATCGGCTTGCCGGGGCCGATGCAGCTGTCCCACCAACCGGGTTTGCGGTCGTCTGGGCTGTGGAAGCCGGCGGCGTGATGGTGACCGGACAAGGCGTGACAGATCAGCACGGCGTTGCTCGCCGTGGCGTTCAGCGTGCCGTAGGTTTCGTAAATCAGGTCATACGCTGGGAGCGAACGGCCACAGGCCAGGGCCAGGGGTTCACTGAAGTGCGCCACTTGCGGCGTCACCAGACCAACAGAATCGGCGGGAAAGGCAGTTGGCATCGACCCTGCTCTCGTTGAAATGAGGCGTAAGTCTAAAGACCGGTGGGGTTAGCGGCAAGCAAAGGCCGGGCCTGATTTCATTCAGTTGAACCGAGGCGCTACATTCGCGGGCAAGCCTCGCTCCTACAGGTCATGCGGCAATGTTGAAATGGCGCATGACCTGTAGGAGCGAGGCTTGCCCGCGAAGAACGATGACGCGGTATCAGATCAGCCCGAGCAAACCCTGCGGCATCAGGGCAAAGTACGCCAGCCGCGGAATCAGCCAGCTTTGCAGCAACTGGATCACGATAAACGCGAAGATCGGCGAGATATCGAGGCCGCCCAGGTTCGGAATGATCCGGCGGAACGGGGCCAGTACCGGTTCAGTAATCTGCGCGACCAGTTCGGCGCCCGGATTGTGGCTACCCGGCGCGACCCAGGACAGAATCACGCTGATGATCATCGCGTAGAACAGAATGTTCAAAAACAGCGAGAACAGCGCAATCAGCGCCCACGGCACCAGCAGCACCCAATCGACCATGAAGCCTTTGAGCGACACGATGACCGCGATTAGCAGCATCTGCACGATCAGCGCCAGCACCAGTGACGACATATCCAGCCCGAACATGCTCGGGATGACCCGGCGCAGCGGCTTGAGCAGCGGCTGGGTGGCCTTGACGATGAACTGGCAGAGCGGGTTGTAGAAGTTCGCCCGGACCAGTTGCAGGATGAAGCGCAACAGCACAATCAGCAGATACAGGCTGCCCAGGGTCTTGATGATGAAAATGGCAGCGTCGTTGAGTCCTAGCATCATTTATTCCTTTGTAAGGGCTGATTAGCGACCGAGCTGCTCAGCCATCTCGGCCGAGCGGTGCGCAGCGGCGCCGAGTGCTTTTTCTACCAGCGCTTCGAAGCCGCCAGCCTGGAACGATTTGATTGCAGCTTCTGTGGTGCCCGCCGGCGATGTCACACGGCGACGCAGTTCAGCCGCGTCGACATCGCTGGCAACCGCCATGTGTGCGGCGCCCAAGGCAGTTTGCAGGGTCAGTTGGGCAGCGATGTCCGCCGGCAGGCCGAGCTTCACGCCGGCGGCGGTCATGGCTTCGATCAACAGGAAGAAGTACGCCGGGCCCGAGCCGGAGACGGCGGTGACGGCGTCCAGTTGCTGCTCTTCATCCAGCCACAAGGCGATGCCCACGGCCGACAGCAGTTCTTGCGCCTGTTGGCGCTGTTCTGCGGTGACTTCGGCGGTGGCGAACAAACCGCTCACGCCCTGACGCAGCAGCGCCGGGGTATTGGGCATGCAGCGCACGATCGGTTGCGCGCCGAGCCAGTTGGTCATGCTGGCGCAGGTGATGCCGGCGGCGATGGATACCACCAGTTGATCCGGTTTCAAGCTCGGGCGAATCGCTTCGCACACGGCTTTCATCGCTTGCGGTTTGACCGCCAGAACGACCACGTCGGCGCCTTGAATGGCCTCGGCGTTGTCAGCGAATACTTCGATGCCGTGTTCGGCGTTCACTTTGGTGCGGGTTTCTGCGCCCGGGTCGCTGGCGCGGATCTGCGCGGCGTCCAGACCTTTGGCGCGCAGGCCGCCGATCAGGCTGGCGGCCATGTTGCCGGCACCGATAAAGGCAATACGAGTTTTGCTCATGTCAGGTCCTTATAAATAGAAGAGTCGGCCATGGGTTCAAGGCTGACCGTAGTCGCGGGCGCCAAACAGGGCCGTACCGATGCGGACCCAAGTGGCGCCTTGGGCGATGGCCGACTCAAGGTCGTGGCTCATGCCCATGGAAAGTGTGTCGAGCGGCAGGTTCAGGCTGGCTTGCAGGCTTTGCACGGCAGCAAAAGCGGCGTCCTGGGCGGCGCGATCTTCCGTCGGTTCGGGAATCGCCATCAGCCCGCGCAGCTTGATGCGCGGCAGTTCGCTGATGGCGTTGGCCAGGGCCGGCAGGTCGGCCGGGGTGCAACCGGATTTGCTGGCCTCACCGCTGACATTGACCTGGATGCAGATGTTCAGTGGCGGCAGATCGGCAGGGCGTTGTTCGGACAGGCGTTGTGCGATTTTCAAGCGATCCACGGAATGCACCCAAGCGAAGTGCTCGGCGATAGCGCGAGTCTTGTTCGATTGAATGGGGCCGATGAAGTGCCAGATCAAGGGCAGGTCGGCCAATTCGAGCTGTTTGCCCAGGGCTTCCTGCAGGTAGTTCTCGCCAAAGTCGCGCAGGCCGGCGGCATGTGCTTCGCGCAGGGCCTCGGCGGGCTTGGTCTTGCTCACGGCCAGGAGCTGAACGCTGTGTTCGTCACGGTGGGCGGCGAGGGCTGCAGCCCGGATGCGTGAACTAACCAGGGCTATGTTGTCTGCTATCGTGGACATTCAAGAGGCGCCAGCGGGTCTGAGGTTGGCGGCATTCTACTGGAATTGAGGAGTGCTATGGATATCACTGAGCTGCTGGCGTTCAGCGCCAAACAAGGAGCGTCCGACTTGCACCTGTCGGCAGGCCTGCCACCGATGATTCGCGTCGACGGCGATGTGCGGCGCATCAATCTGCCAGCCCTGGATCACAAGGAAGTTCAGGAGCTGGTCTACGACATCATGAACGACACCCAGCGGGTGGATTTCGAGAAACACCTGGAAACCGACTTTTCCTTTGAGGTGCCCGGCGTTGCGCGTTTCCGGGTCAATGCGTTCAACCAGAGCCGTGGCGCCGGCGCGGTGTTCCGGACCATTCCGTCGAAGGTCCTGAGCATGGAAGACCTCGGGATGGGGGAAGTGTTTCGCAAGATTACCGACTCCCCCCGTGGCCTGGTATTGGTCACCGGCCCGACCGGTTCCGGCAAGTCCACCACCCTGGCGGCGATGATCGACTACCTGAACAACCATCGTCATCACCACATCCTGACCATTGAAGACCCGATCGAATTCGTCCACGAATCACGCAAATGCCTGATCAATCAGCGCGAAGTCCATCGCGATACCCGCAGCTTCGCCACGGCCCTGCGTTCGGCGTTGCGGGAAGACCCGGATGTGATTCTGGTGGGCGAGATGCGTGATCTGGAGACTATTCGCCTGGCGCTGACGGCTGCCGAGACCGGCCATCTGGTGTTCGGCACGTTGCACACCACGTCGGCGGCGAAAACCATCGACCGGATCGTGGATGTGTTTCCGGGGGATGAGAAGTCGATGGTGCGTTCGATGCTGTCCGAGTCGCTGCTGGCGGTGGTGTCGCAGACGCTGGTGAAGAAGATCGGCGGCGGGCGGATCGCGGCGCACGAAATCATGCTGGGAACGTCGGCGATTCGTAACCTGATCCGCGAGGACAAGGTGGCGCAGATGTACTCGTCGATTCAGACCGGCGGGAATCTGGGGATGCAGACGCTGGATATGTGCTTGAAGGAGCTGGTGACCAAGGGCTTGATCAGCCGCGAGCATGCGCGGGATAAGGCGCGGTCGCCGGATAATTTTTGACCAGTCCGGAAACGCCATCGCGAGCAGGCTCGCTCCCACAGGTGAATGCATTCCAATGTGGGAGCGAGCCTGCTCGCGATGGGGGCGGCAGGTTCAAAGCAAAATCCCGGGTCAGGCCCGGGATTTTCAAATCAACGCTGAACAACCTGCAGCGTGTTCTTCTCTTTAGGCAGAACCCGCTTGGCAACCACGTAGTGGCTTTCCCAGTACGGTTTCTTCAAAGTGTCGATGGTCACCGACTTGCCACGGCGTGGTGCGTGGATGAAGCGGTCGTTGCCCAGGTAGATGGCAACGTGATTGACCCGGCGGCTCTTGATGTTGAAGAAAATCAGGTCGCCCGGCTTCAGGTCGCCGCGTTCGACTTTCTCGCCATGACCGCTGGCCATGGCGTTCGAGGTGCGCGGCAGGTCAAACGTGGCGTCGTTGAACGCGTATTTCACTAGGCCGCTGCAATCGAACCCTTTACTTGGGCTGCTGCCGCCCCAACGGTAAGGTGTACCGAGGACGTTGACGGCACGGCTCAGCACATTGCTGCTTTCCTTGGTCGCCATCGGCGGGACAAGCTTGCTGTTGGCTTTGCTCAGCGAAGTCGGTTGCTTGGCAGTTTGTTTGTTTTTGCTCGAAGGAGCAGAAACATGGGATTTTGGGGTGTAACCATTAACGTTAGGAAGACGTTGCTCACGATTGGTGGCGTGGGCGGCCAGTGGCATCAAAAGGCAAATGGTTAGCCATGTCTTGAAAAATGGACGCATTAGGCAAGGCTCGTGTTGGTTAGCGCGAAACTTTATAACAGCTTTTTTTGTCATTCCGAGGCCGTTGGTCGATTCAACCTGGCGGTCAACGGAGCCCAATACGCGGCAAATAGACGCAATTGTCGGACAGAAGTCAGGTGCTATAAGGGTTTGACGGGAGACACGGTAGCATTTGCCATACGTCGGCCACCTGTAAAAAAGTCACAAAGAATTCAAGAATATTTATCTATCGTGTGATTCGAGGCCATTCATGAACACCTATCGACACCCCGTTCCACATCAAGATACCCACAGCAAAGTGATCGGTTACCTGCTGTGGATTTTCGGTTTTACCGGTGCCCACCGCTTTTATTACGGCAAACCGGTGACCGGGACGATCTGGTTTTTCACCCTGGGTTTACTGGGTATCGGCTGGCTGATCGACGTGTTCCTGATCCCGGCCATGGACCGTGAAGCGGACCTGCGTTTCACCGCCGGGCCTATCGAATACAACGTTGCGTGGATTCTGCTGACGTTTCTGGGAGTGTTCGGCGTGCACCGGATGTATCAGGGGAAGTGGATCAGCGGGTTGCTGTACCTGGTGACGGGCGGGTTGTTCTTTCTGGGGGTTTTGTATGACTTCTGGACGCTGAATGACCAGGTTTCCGTGCGTAACGCGCAGAATCGCGGCACCTTCCAGTAAGTCATCGCTAGCAGGCTAGCTCCCACAGGGGATTTGTGTAATTCACAGATCCTGTGTGGGAGCTAGCCCTGCTAGCGATTGGGACAACGCGGTCTTACGCCTGGTGGCTAATCCGCCCATCCACCAGCGTGTAACGCACCACACCCGGCAAGCTATGCCCAATGAACGGGCAGTTCTCACCCTTGGACAGCCAGGTTTCACCGGCCACGGTCGAAGCCGCCGGATCGAACAGCACAATATCCGCCGCACCACCCACCGCCAGTTTCCCCGCCGGCAAGCGCAAGGCTTGCGCAGGCCCGGCACTCAGGCGTGCCAGCAACGTCGGCAGATCGAGCAAACCGTCTTCCACCAGCGTCATCGCCAGCGGCAGCAACAGTTCAACGCTGCTGATCCCAGGCTCCGTCGCACCAAACGGCGCCAGTTTGGCGTCCCGTTCATGGGGCTGGTGATGACTGGAAATCGCCGAAACCACCCCGGACTTCACCGCCTCACGCAAGCCATCACGGTCGGCGCGGGTGCGCAGCGGCGGCTGGACGTGATAGAGGCTGCTGAAGTCGATCAGCGCTTCATCGGTCAGGATCAGCTGGTACAGGGCGACATCCGCCGTCACCGGCAATCCGCGCGCCTGAGCCTGAGCAATCAGGGCCACGCCGCGAGCGCTGGTCAGCTGGCTGAAGTGCGCGCGCACGCCACTTTGCTCGACCAGCAACAGATCACGGGCCAGCGCCACGGTTTCTGCGGTTTCCGGAATACCCGGCAAGCCGAGGAAACTGGCGGTCGGACCTTCATGCGCCAAGCCACCTTCGGCCAGATCATGGTCCTGCGAGTTGAAAATCACCGTCAGGTCAAAGGTCGCCGCGTACTCCAGCGCCCGGCACAGGGTGCGGGTGTTGCGGAAGCTTTCCAGACCGTTGCCGAAGGCCACGCAACCAGCATCGCGCAACGCTACGAGCTCAGCCAGTTGCTCGCCGTCCAGGCCTTTGCTCAGGGCACCAATCGGGAACACCTTGGTGTTACCGGCCTCGCGGGCGCGGTCGAGGATCAGTTCGGCCACGGCCGAGGTGTCCAGCACCGGTTTGGTCTTCGGCGGGCAGCACAGGCTGGTCACGCCACCGGCAGCAGCGGCGCGGGTTTCGCTGACGATCGAGCCTTTACGGCTGTAGCCCGGCTCGCGCAGGGCGACGTTCAGGTCAACCAGCCCCGGTGCGGCCACCAGGCCTTGAGCGTCGATGGTATCGACGGCAACAAAACCGGCGGGTGCGGCGCCAAGGGAGACGATCTTGCAGGCTTCGATGTGGATATCAGTCACTTGATCCAGCCCGCTGACTGGATCGATCACGCGGGCGCCGAGAATGCTGAGCTTCACTGAACGTCCTCCTGCTCGAATTGGCGCTGGGCAGTCTGCCCGCTCATGGCCATGGACAGCACGGCCATACGAATCGCGATGCCGTAGGTTACCTGGTTGAGAATCACCGAATGCGGACCGTCGGCCACCGCCGACTCAATCTCAACCCCGCGGTTGATCGGCCCTGGGTGCATGACGATGCAGTCCGGTTTGGCCCCGGCCAGGCGCGCGGTGGTCAGGCCGAACAGGCGGTAGAACTCGCCCTCGCTCGGCAGCAGGCCGCCGGTCATGCGTTCGCGTTGCAGGCGCAACATGATCACCACGTCGACGTCTTTCAGGCCTTCGGTCATGTCGGTGTAGACCTTCACGCCGTATTGCTCGATGCCGATCGGCAGCAGGGTTTTCGGCGCGATCACGCGGATGTCCGGGCAGCCGAGGGTTTTCAGCGCCAGCATGTTCGAGCGCGCCACCCGCGAGTGCAGGATGTCGCCGACGATGGCCACGGACAGGTTTTCGAAGCTGCCTTTGTGCCGACGGATCGTCAGCATGTCGAGCATGCCTTGGGTCGGGTGCGCGTGACGGCCGTCGCCGCCGTTGATGATCGCCACTTGCGGGCACACGTGTTCGGCGATGAAGTGCGCGGCGCCGGAATCACCGTGGCGCACGACGAACATGTCGGCGGCCATGGCTTCCAGGTTGCGCAGGGTGTCGAGCAGGGTTTCGCCCTTGCTCGCCGACGATGTCGAGACGTTGAGGGTGATCACGTCCGCCGACAAGCGCTGGGCCGCCAGTTCGAAGGTGGTGCGGGTGCGGGTGGAGTTTTCGAAGAACACGTTGCACACGGTCTTGCCGCGCAGCAACGGGACTTTCTTCACTGCCCGGGCGCCGACTTCGAGGAACGAGTCGGCGGTGTCGAGGATTTCCGTCAGCAGCTCGCGGCGCAAACCGTCGAGCGAGAGGAAGTGGCGCAGCTGGCCCTGATCATTGAGCTGCAGCGGGCGCTTGGTTTCTAGAGGCGTCATCGCGAGGGGGACTCTCAATAGGGCGAATTAAAGGGCGAGGTCTTGCAGTTCGAGCTTGAGTTCCGGACCGGACAGCTTCACGCGCTCGTGGGCGGCCAGCGATAACGTCGCGCCGACCACGTTCGGGCGGATCGGCAGCTCGCCGGCGTCCAGGTCCAGCAGGCACACCAGCGTCACGCTGGCCGGGCGGCCGTAGTCGAAGAGTTCGTTCATCGCGGCGCGGATGGTGCGGCCGCTCATGAGTACGTCGTCGATCAGCACCAGGTCCTGGCCTTCGATCTCGAACGGCAGCGCCGAAGGGCGCACCTGCGGGTGCAGGCCGTTCTGGCTGAAATCGTCACGGTAGAAAGACACGTCCAGGGTGCCGAGCGGCGCGTCGCTGCCCAGTTCTTCGAGCAACGCCTGGGCAACCCAGACGCCGCCGGTACGAATACCGATGTAGCGCGGTTCGCTGATGCCACGGTGTTCCAGATGTGCCTTGAGACGGATCGCCATCTGGCTGATCAGTTCGGCGGGATTGGGCAGGCTCATGGTTGCTCCTTCTTGGGCCCGGGCCGGGTGCTGCTGGCGGTGGCTCGGGTTGTCGCTATAGAGAGTCGCTTGTTACGACTCTTCAGGATTCGAACAGTGCGCTGTTTTCATCGAGCCAGCCTTGCAGCAGCAGGGCGGCGGCGATGGCGTCGACCGGGTTGTCGCGGTAACTGCCCTTTTGCCCGCCGCGATCACGTCGTTCGCCCTTGGCTTCAAACGTGGTCAGGCGTTCATCGTGGGTATAGAAGGGCAGGTTGTAGCGGCCGTTGAGGCGGCGGGCGAACTTCTCGGCGCGCAGGCACATGTCGCTGGGCGTGCCGTCCATATTGAGCGGCAGGCCGACCACCACGGCATCGGGTTTCCACTCTTTGATCAGCGCTTCGACCTGATTCCAGTCGGGCACGCCGTTTTGTGCCTTCAAGGTGCACAGCTCGCGGGCCTGGCCGGTAATCACCTGGCCGACCGCCACGCCGATCTGTTTGGTGCCGTAGTCGAAACCCAGAATCAGCCGCAGGGCCATCAGGCGTGTCCCGCCTGGCTGGTGAGCAGGCTGAGGTTGACGCCCAGGTGCTTGGCCGCTGCTTCGAGGCGCAGTTCGCTGCTGGTGTTGAACAGGATGTCGGCATCGAACGGGCAGGTCAGCCAGGCGTTCTGCGCCAGTTCGGCCTCAAGTTGCCCGGCTTCCCAGCCTGCGTAACCGAGGGCGATCAGGCTTTTTGCCGGGCCGACGCCATCGGCGATGGCGAACAATACGTCCTGGGAGGTGGACAACGACAGGTCGCCTTCCAGATCAACGGTCGCCTGAAATTGCTTGCCCGAGGGGTGCAGGACAAAACCGCGATCGGTCTGCACCGGGCCGCCGATGAAGATCGGCACATGCTGGCAGAGCAGCGGTGGCTCGATATTGGGGCGCAATTGCTCGAGGATATCGGCCAGATTCAGGTCTTGCGGACGGTTGACCACCAGCCCCATGGCACCATTGGCCGTGTGCTCGACGATGTAGGTCAAGGTGTGGGCAAAGTTCGGGTCGGCCATGTGAGGCATGGCGATCAGGAAGTGATGCTTGAGGTAGCTTGGGCTGACGTTCTTCATGAGCGCTAGTGTGGCGTTGGAGGGGCGAACTGACAAGCTGGGGATGCACAGGAAATGCCTGCGTGGGTGTCTTTTTGATGTCTGTTTGCTTGAGGGCCTCTTCGCGGGCAAGCCTCGCTCCTACAGGTTTTGCATGTTCCGCAAACCTGTAGGAGCGAGGCTTGCCCGCGAAGGCGTCGGTCAAAACAACCGCAATCCTTCGGTCAGTTGCTGGAGAGGCGATCGCCGCGCGCAAATTTCCAGGTGCGGATGATTTCCAGTCGGTCGATGTCCGACAAATCCCCGGTAAACGGCGAAAACGGCGCAGCCAGTCGCACAATTCGCTGTGCCGCCTGATCCAGCAGCGGTTGCCCGGACGACTCCAGTACCAATACTTCAAAAAGCGAGCCGTCGCGGTTGATCGAGACCATCAAGCGCAAATTGCCGTAAATCTGTTTGCGCCGCGCTTCATCCGGATAATTGAGGTTGCCGATGCGCTCGACCTTTTTGCGCCATTCATCCTTATACCAGGCGCCTTTGTCGCGCATGGTCGAGGCCGCGCTCAGGCGGTGGATGCGTGGGCGCTTGGCGTACAGCTGCTGTTCGTTGGCCAGTTCCGCTTCGAGGCTGGCGATGTCGCTGGACAGCTGTTCACTGTCGAACGTCGGCGCGGCGATGGCGGGTTTGGTGGCAGGTTTGGGCTCTTCGGTCTTGGCCGCGGCTTTCTTCGGCTTCGGTGCGACGGTGGTCACGGCAGCCTTGGGCGCTGCTTCCTGGACTTCAGGCTTGGCGGCCGGCGGTGGCGTGACTTTTTGCACCTTGTTGTCCTGGAACGGCGCGACCTCGGTGGTCTTGGGAATCGCCTTTTTATCCAGGGTGCCGCTGCCTTCCTGATTTTCCTGCGCGAGGAAGTCGGCCTTCGCCGGTTTCTTTTCGCTCTTGAAGGTGGCGAGGGTGATTTCCAGGGTTTTGCTGATTTGCTTGGGTTCGACCATCGTAAAGCCGACGCCCAACAGCAAGGCCAGGTGAATCAACGCCGCGAGAAACAGGGTAAATCCGAGACGATCAGCCGGGCGCACGCCACGATGGGCGAGTTCAGCGGGCAGATCGGACGGAAGTGTCATGACAAGAAAACCAACATCGCGTTTTTCAGAGGCCGCGCATGATAGCGCAATGTTGGTTTCATCTTGGGTGTTCTATATCAACGGGCCTTGAGCTTCTGATCGATGGCATCCATCAACAGGCCGCCGATGTCGGTGCCGAACGCGTTATCAATCTCGCGAATGCAGGTCGGGCTGGTGACGTTGATTTCCGTCAGGTGCTCGCCGATCACGTCGAGACCTACGAACAGCAGGCCTTTCTCGCGCAGGGTCGGGCCGACCTGGGCGGCGATCCAGCGATCCTTGTCGCTCAGCGGACGGGCTTCGCCACGACCACCGGCGGCGAGGTTGCCGCGGGTTTCGCCGGCCGCCGGAATCCGCGCCAGGCAATAATCCACCGGCTCGCCGTCGATCATCAGGATGCGTTTGTCGCCGTCCTTGATCGCCGGCAGGTACGCCTGGCCCATGATCTGCTGGGTGCCCAGCGCGGTCAGGGTTTCCAGGATCACCGACAGGTTCGGGTCACCAGCACGGTGACGGAAGATCGAGGTGCCGCCCATGCCGTCCAGCGGCTTGAGGATCACATCGCCATGTTTGGCGGCGAATTCACGCAGCACGTCGGCGCGGCGGCTGACCACAGTCGGCGGCGTGCACTGCGGGAACAATGTGGCGAACAGTTTTTCATTGCAGTCACGCAGGCTCTGCGGCTTGTTGACCACCAGCACACCCGCGCGCTCGGCTTGCTCGAGCAGATAAGTGGAGTAGACGAACTCCATGTCGAACGGCGGATCCTTGCGCATCAGGATCACGTCCAGATCGCTCAGCAGTGCGTCGGTCTCGTCTTCCAGCTCGAACCATTTTTCCGGGTTGGCGAAAACTTTCAGCGGCCGCATCCGCGCCCGGGCTTCACCTTCGCCTTGATACAAGTCGCGCTGTTCCATATAGAACAGTTCCCAGCCGCGCTTCTGTGCGGCCAGCAGCATGGCCAGCGAGCTATCCTTTTTATAGGAGATGCTGGCAATGGGATCCATGACAATCCCGACGCGAACGCTCATGGGTTTTTCCTCTGAAGTGGGGTAGGCCTATGTAAGTCCCCTGTAGGAGCGAGCCTGCTCGCGATGGACTTCAGGACACCGCGCTTATCCTGCTGGCACGCGTCATCGTTGACGACCATCGCGAGCAGGCTCGCTCCCACAAAAGATCAATCCAAAGGACCGTATAAAAGTGGCGTCAGAGTGGCGCTGAGTGTGTTCCCGGTCAAGGAAAAACCACTTCAAAGGACGCCCGATAGATTGCATTTGGAGACTGTGCTAAAAAGGCTGCCATGTCGTGCTGGCCCTTGAGTATCAAGGGTTTCAAGCCGCCGGTAACCGGAAAACGGACAATTTGATTCGCAAAGGCGACGGTAGAGCATTTATGGGCCAGCATTCCAGCGCCTTGAAGGTCATGGTGATCGACGATTCGAAGACGATTCGTCGCACCGCCGAAACGCTGTTGAAGAATGTGGGTTGTGAAGTCATTACGGCCATCGATGGTTTCGATGCGCTGGCGAAGATTGCCGATCATCATCCCGGCATCATCTTTGTCGACATCATGATGCCGCGTCTGGATGGCTATCAGACCTGCGCTTTAATCAAGAACAACAGTGCGTTCAAGTCCACGCCAGTGATCATGCTGTCGTCCAAGGACGGGTTGTTCGACAAGGCCAAGGGGCGCATCGTCGGCTCCGACCAGTTTTTGACCAAGCCTTTCAGCAAGGAAGAACTGCTTAACGCGATCCAGGCCCATGTACCGGGCTTCGCCGCCGTTTTGCCGCAGTAGGACACGCACAGTGACGCTCGGCCAGCGGGCCCGGCGTCGACAAGAATGGGGAAAACCATGGCACGTATTCTGATCGTCGATGATTCGCCGACCGAAATGTACAAACTGACCGGCATGCTGGAAAAGCACGGTCATGAAGTGTTGAAAGCCGAAAACGGCGCCGACGGCGTGGCCCTGGCCCGTCAGGAAAAACCCGACGCCGTGCTGATGGACATCGTCATGCCCGGCCTCAACGGTTTCCAGGCGACCCGTCAGTTGACCAAAGACCCGGAAACCGGGCACATCCCGGTGATCATCATCACCACCAAGGATCAGGAAACCGACAAGGTCTGGGGCACGCGCCAGGGCGCCAAGGATTACCTGACCAAACCGGTCGACGAAGACACCCTGATCAAAACCCTGAACAACGTGCTGGCCGGTTGATCACCCGACCATGACCGAGTCGTTGACCGCCTTCGAACTGCTGCTGCAGATCGACCAGCGCTGTCGTCTGCTGGCGGCGGATCTGCCGTCGCAGCCAACCCGACAGGACAGTTGGAGCGGCATCGGTTTTCGTTTGGGCGAGGCGTGGTACGTCGCGCCGATGGGTGAAGTCAGCGAAGTCCTGCATGAACCGCGCTTCACCCAGTTGCCGGGGGTCAAGCCTTGGGTCAAGGGCGTGGCCAACCTGCGTGGGCGCTTGTTGCCGATGATGGATTTGAGTGCCTTCTTCGGGCACGAATTATCGGCGGTGCGCAAACAGCGGCGGGTGCTGGTGGTGGAGCATAACGAGGTGTTTGCCGGGTTGATGGTCGATGAGGTTTTCGGCCTTCAGCACTTTGCCCAGGACAGTCTGGAGCCGGTGGATAACTTGAGTGGCCCGATTGCACCGTTCATCAAGGGCCGGTTTCAGCGCGAGCAGAATTGGCAGGTGTTCAGCCCGTTTGCGCTGGTGCGGTCGCAAAGCTTCATGCACGTAGCGCTGTAAACGCGGCAACGCCGATCCTGTAGGAGCGAGGCTTGCCCGCGAAGAACGATAACGCGGTATTCCTGCAAGACCGCTTCGCCTGCTTCGCGGGCAAGCCTCGCTCCTACAGGGGCTTGGGTGAATTGGGTAGTACAGGCGAGGACCGATGATAAAAGCTAAAACAGGCAAGCCAGAAGGATCGCGCAGCCGCTCGCAGATCATCGCGCTGTTCATCGCGCTGATTGTCTTCATCATGCTGCTGTTCGCCAACTTCGCTTACCTCAACACCCAGGCCTCGTACGATAAACAGTACATCGGCCACGCCGGTGAGCTGCGCGTGCTGTCCCAGCGCATCGCCAAAAACGCCACGGAAGCCGCCGCTGGCAAGGCCGCGGCGTTCAAGTTGCTCAGCGATGCGCGCAACGATTTTGCCCAGCGCTGGGGTTATCTGAAGAAAGGCGACCCTTCCACCGGGCTGCCGCCGGCACCGTCCGCCGTGCGCCCGGAAATGCGCGCCGTGCAGCTGGATTGGGAGCGTGTGCTGAAAAACACCGACGCGATCCTTTCCAGCGAACAGACGGTTTTGTCGCTGCATCAAGTCGCCGCCACCCTCGCTGAAACCGTGCCGCAATTGCAGGTCGAGTACGAAAAAGTCGTCGAAATTCTCCTGCAACGCGGTGCGCCCGCCGCTCAGGTGGCGATGGCCCAGCGTCAGTCGTTGTTGGCCGAACGTATCCTCGGCGCGGTAAACACTGTGCTGTCCGGCGACGAAAATTCGCAACAGGCCGCCGACGCGTTTGGCCGCGACGCCGCGCGTTTCGGCCTGGTGCTCACGGGTATGCTCCAGGGCAATCCGGCACTGAAAGTCAGTCAGGTCGAAGACCACGATGCCCGTGCCCGCTTGATCGAGATTTCCGAGCTGTTCGAATTCGTCTCCGGTTCGGTGGATGAAATCCTCGAAACCTCGCCGGAACTGTTCAAGGTCCGCGAATCGGCGACCAACATATTCAGCCTGTCGCAAACCCTGCTCGACGAAGCCTCGCACCTGGCCTCCGGGTTTGAAAACCTCGCCAGCGGGCGCAATACAGACACCATTGGCGGCTACGTACTGGGTTTGGCGGCGCTGATGTCGATCATCCTTATCGGGATGGTGATGGTGCGCGAAACCAATCGCCAACTGCGCGAAACCGCCGAGAAGAACGAGCGCAACCAGAACGCGATCATGCGCCTGCTCGACGAGATCGAAGACCTGGCCGACGGCGACCTGACCGTGACCGCTTCGGTGACCGAAGACTTCACCGGGACCATCGCCGATTCGATCAACTATTCCGTGGACCAGCTGCGCGATCTGGTGGCGACGATCAACCTCACCGCCGGCCAGGTCGCCGCCGCCGTGCAGGAAACCCAGGCCACTGCCATGCACCTGGCGCAGGCCTCGGAGCATCAGGCGCAACAAATCAGCGAAGCTTCCACCGCGATCAACGACATGGCGCAGTCCATCGATCAGGTGTCGGCCAACGCTGCCGAATCCTCGGCGGTGGCCGAGCGCTCGGTGGAAATCGCCAACAAGGGCAACGAGGTGGTGCACAACACCATCCACGGCATGGACAACATTCGCGAGCAGATTCAGGACACCGCCAAGCGCATCAAGCGCTTGGGCGAGTCTTCGCAAGAGATCGGCGACATTGTCAGCCTGATCGATGACATTGCCGACCAGACCAACATTCTTGCACTCAACGCCGCGATCCAGGCCTCCATGGCCGGTGATGCCGGGCGCGGTTTTGCGGTGGTGGCCGACGAGGTGCAACGGTTGGCCGAGCGCTCGTCCGCCGCGACGCGGCAGATCGAAACCCTGGTGCGGGCGATCCAGGCCGACACCAACGAAGCGGTGATTTCCATGGAGCAGACCACCACCGAAGTGGTGCGTGGCGCGCGTCTGGCGCAGGATGCCGGTGTGGCTCTGGAAGAAATCGAAGGCGTGTCGAAAACCCTCGCGGCGTTGATCCAGAGTATTTCCAACGCGGCACAACAGCAGACGTCTTCGGCCGGGCAGATTTCCCTGACGATGAACGTGATCCAGCAGATCACCACGCAGACTTCGTCCGGTTCCACCGCCACGGCAGAGAGCATCGGCAACCTGGCGAAAATGGCCAGCCAGCTGCGACGTTCGGTGTCCGGTTTCACCTTGCCGGCCGCCAAGGCGCAGACTGTGGATAAAGTGTGAGGCGCCCGAGGGCGTTCGAACGATGAACGGAGTGGTTATGGGTGATCGGCACGACTATGTGGCCCTCGAATGGGTCAAAGGCGAGATTGCCGAAACACTGAAAGTGGCTCACCAGGCGATTGAAACGTTGCTTGATGACCCTCAGGCGACGCACGCCCTCAGTGAATGCCTGGCGTGCATCCATCAGGTTCACGGCAGCTTGCAGATGGTCGAGTTCTACGGCGCGGCCCTGCTCGCCGAAGAAATGGAACAACTGACCGCCGCCTTGCAGCAGAACCGCGTCATCCATCGCGACGAGGCGATCCACTTGTTGCTGCAAGCGATCGGTCAGCTGCCGATCTATCTCGACCGCGTACAAGGCGCGCGCCGCGACCTGCCGCTGGTGGTGTTGCCGTTGATCAACGACCTGCGCAGTGCCCGTGGCGAAAGCCTGTTATCGGAAACCAGCCTGTTCACCCCGCAATTACCGGACTTGCCGCCACTGGATGACGAGGCGCTGGCGCTGCTGGAGCCGGCGGACCTGCCGAACGTGCTGCGCAAATTGCGCCAGATGTTGCAGATGGCCCTGGTCGGGTTGCTGCGCGAGCAGGATGACGACACTCATCTCGGTTTCCTGAGCACCGTATTTTTACGCCTCGAAGGGCTGTGCGGAAATGCGCCGCTGAGCCCGTTGTGGCACGTTGCCTCGGCGCTTGTCGAAGGCATGCGCGGCGGCTCGATCGCCAACAGCCCGGCCCTGCGCAGCCTGTTCAAGGACGCCGACAAAGAACTCAAGCGCCTGCTTGAACAGGGCATGTGCGCGATCAATCAGCCGGCACCGCCGGAGTTGCTCAAGAGTTTGCTGTTTTACATCGCCAAAGCCGAACACCCCACCGGGCAGATGCTGACCATGAAAGATCGCTACGGACTGGACGATGCGCTGCCTGACAGCGCGATGGTCGACGAAGAACGGACACGGCTGGCCGGCCCAGATCGCGATGCCATGCGCTCGGTGCTAGCCGCGCTGTGCGAAGAACTGGTGCGGGTCAAAGAACGCCTCGACCTGTTCGTGCGCAGCGACCGCCAGCATGCCTCGGACCTCGATAGCTTGCTGGCACCCTTGCGGCAAATCGCCGACACCCTGGCGGTGCTCGGTTTTGGTCAACCGCGCAAGGTCATCATCGATCAGCTCGCGGTGGTGTTGAGCCTCGCTCAGGGGCAACGCGAACCCAACGACGCGATCCTGATGGATGTCGCCGGCGCCTTGCTTTACGTCGAGGCGACGCTCGCGGGGATGGTCGGCACGGTCGAACCGGAGAGCCAGGAAGACAGCCGCCTGCCGACCACCGACCTGACGCAGATCCACCAGATCGTGATCAAGGAAGCACGCATCTGCCTGCAACAGGCCAAGGACATGATCGTCGACTACATCGACGCCGACTGGGACCGCCAGCATTTGCAACCGTTGCCAGCCTTGCTCACCCAGGTGCGTGGCGCGCTGGCGATGATCCCGCTGAGCCGTGCGGCGAGCCTGATCGACGCCTGCAACCACTTTATCCGCGAGCATCTGCTGCTCGACCCGGACCAGCCTGGCTGGCAGGCGCTGGACAGCCTGGCCGACGTCATCACCAGCATCGAGTATTACCTTGAACGTCTGAGCGACGACGCTGAAGCGTCCGGTGAACAATTGCTCGACGTTGCGGAGAAGAGCCTGGCAGCGCTCGGCTTTTTCCCCAGCGAACACAATGTCCCTGTGCTGGATGAAGTGCTCAGCCCGAGTGAGGCGCAGGTGATGCAGGACCAGCAGGAACTGGACGATCCCGACGTCGTCCAGACCCTGGCCGATGTCCTCGCCAACCCGGTGTCGGCGGTCAATCCGCCCGCCCTGAATACGCCGGGCAGCCTGTTGCCACCGCCTCCGGGTGAAGAACCGGTGGACGATGAACTGCGCGAAGTCTTCCTCGAAGAAACCGATGAGGTCCTGGAAATCCTCCGGGAATACTTGCCGCGCTGGGCGGCCAGCCCCGAGAGCGAATCGATCCTGGGCGAACTGCGCCGAGCTTTCCATACGCTCAAAGGCAGTGGCCGGATGGTGCGCGCGCTGGTGTTGGGTGAACTGGCGTGGGCCGTGGAAAACCTGCTCAACCGCGTGCTGGAACGCAGCGTTGAACCGGGGCCGGCGGTGCAGCAATTGCTCGGCGATGTATTGAACCTGCTGCCGGAACTGGTGGCTGAATTTGCCGGCAATGCTCAGCG
Organism: Pseudomonas sp. BF-RE-21; assembly: GCF_019947305.1. NCBI lineage: Bacteria > Pseudomonadati > Pseudomonadota > Gammaproteobacteria > Pseudomonadales > Pseudomonadaceae > Pseudomonas > Pseudomonas sp. BF-RE-21. Next base: position 217,095 of record NZ_JAGYGF010000001.1, read on the forward strand.
TCAGCGCAACGACGTCGACCAATTGGCCGCCCGCGCCCACGCGCTCGCCAAGGGTGACAAGCCGTTGGCCGATGAGGACGTGCAGGATGTCGCCGCCCTCGATCCGTTGCTGCTGGAGATCTTCCGCAACGAAGCCGAAACACATCTGGCCAGCCTCAACCGCTTCCTCGATCAGGCCGCCGAACATGTGCCGTTGCAGGCCAGCGACGAACTGCAACGTGCCTTGCACACGCTCAAAGGCAGCGCCTCGATGGCCGGCGTGTTGCCGATTGCCGAGCTGGCGACGCCGCTGGACAAACTGGCTCGTGAATACAAGGCGCACCTGATCGCGCTGGACCTCGACGAAGTCGAACTGCTGCTGGAGGCCGAAGGCGTGTTCCGCGTCGGGCTGCGACAGCTCAAGGTCGATCCGTTGGCCGAGATTCCCGGGGCCCGTTCGTTGATCGAAAGAACCCAGGCGCTGCTGGCTGAACGCCTGGAAGCCCTGTTGAGCACGCCGAGCATGGCGCTCAGAACCAAGCGCGATCCGCAGTTGATCAACAATTTCCTGGCCCAGGGCATGGACATCCTGCTGGACGCCGAAAGCCTGTTGCAGCGTTGGCAGCAGCACCCCGGTGAACGTCAGGAACTCAGTGCGCTGTTGGATGAATTGACTACCCTCGGCGAAGGCGCGCACCTGGCCGATCTGCATCCGGTGGATGAGCTTTGTGAAGCCTTGCTCGATCTCTACGGCGCCGTGGAAGAAAGCAGCCTGGCAGTCAGCGAGGCGTTTTTCCATGAGGCGCAAAGTGCCCACGAAGCGCTGATCAACATGCTCGACGAACTCGCGGCCGGTCAGGAAGTCAGCCCGCAACCGGAGCGCATCCGGGCCTTGCGCGGCTTGCTCGATGAGAGCCTCGACCCATCGGCCATGGGCCTGATTCGCAGCGACGGCAGCCGCACCCTGAGCATTCGCGAACTAAGCAGCGCCACCGCCGAACTGGCACAAACCCCTGTAGGAGCCGGCTTGCCGGCGATGGACTCACATGCGCCGCATTCATCCAGTGAAAACGCGTCATCGTTAACGACCATCGCCGGCAAGCCGGCTCCTACAGTGGACAGCGTTGTTGATCTGGACGACGAGATCGTTTCGATCTTCCTCGAAGAGGCGGTGGACATCCTCGAAAGCGCCGGTCAGGCCTTGCAGCGCTGGCTGAAAGACCCGGACAACGCCGCGCCGTTGCTGTCGTTGCAGCGAGATCTGCACACGCTCAAGGGCGGTGCGCGGATGGCCGAAGTCGAGCCGGTCGCAGGCCTCGCCCATGAGCTGGAAAGCCTTTACGAAGGGCTTGTCGATCGCCGTTACTGCCACAACGAAACCCTGGCGCAGCTGTTGCAACAGAGCCATGACCGACTGGCGCAACTGCTTGAGCAATTGCAGCACCACAAGCCACTGGGAGATCCGGGTGAGCTGATCGAAGCCATTCGCCAGTTCCGCCAAGGCAACGCCAGTGCGCCAGACGTCGCCGAGCCTGTGCGGGCCGAGGACTCGCCGGGGCATGATCCGGAGTTGCTGGAAATCTTCCTTGAGGAAGGTTTCGACATCATCGAAAATTCCGGCGCGGCGCTGGTTCGCTGGCAGGCCGAACCTGCCAATCGTCAGGAAATGGAAACCCTGCTGCGCGATCTGCACACCCTCAAGGGCGGTGCGCGGATGGTGGAAATCGGCCCGATCGGCGACCTCGCCCATGAGCTGGAATTTCTCTACGAAGGCTTGTCCGCCGGTGTGTTGAAACCGACCGCCGCGCTGTTCGGCCTGCTGCAAAGCAGCCATGACCGACTGGCGCAGATGCTCGACGCGACCCGCGCCGGTCAACCGTTGCCACCAGCGGATCGGCTGATCGATGCGATCAGGAATTTCAGCCATCCGGAAGTGCCGGAAACACCCGTTGCCACACCGGTTGCACCCAAGGTCGAGCCGCTTGCGCCACAAGCCGATACCGGTGCCGATATGGTCAAGGTCTCGGCAGAGCTGCTCGACGATCTGGTTAATCTGGCCGGGGAAACTTCGATCTTCCGTGGTCGCATCGAACAGCAGGTCAACGATGCACGCGTGGCGCTGAACGAAATGGAAACCACCATCGAGCGCATGCGCGATCAATTGCGCCGGCTCGATACCGAAACCCAGGGCAGGATTCTCAGCCGCCAGCAAGTCGACGCCGAACGCTCGGGCTACGAAGAATTCGACCCACTGGAAATGGACCGTCACTCGCAGTTGCAGCAGCTGTCGCGGGCGCTGTTCGAATCCGCTTCCGACCTGCTTGACCTCAAGGAAACCCTCGACCGGCGCAATCAGGACGCGGAGAACCTGCTGCAACAGCAAGGCCGCATCAACACCGAATTGCAGGAAGGCCTGATGCGCTCGCGCATGGTGCCGTTCGAGCGGATGTTGCCGCGCTTGAAGCGCATCGTCCGCCAGGTCTCCAGCGAGCTGGGCAAGGAGGTGGAGTTCGTGGTCGGCAACGCCGAAGGCGAGATGGACCGCAACGTCCTCGAACGCATGGCCGCGCCGCTGGAACACATGCTGCGCAACGCGGTGGACCATGGTCTCGAATCCGCAGGCGTGCGCATCGCGGCCGGGAAACCGGCGCAAGGGCGGATCACCCTCGACCTGTCCCGCGAGGGCGGCGACATCATTTTCGACATCCGCGACGACGGCGCCGGCGTGCCGCTGGACGCGGTGCGGCGCAAGGCAATCAAGCGCGGCTTACTCGCCGCCGACAGCGACATCAGCGACCGCGACGTGCTGCAGTTCATCCTGCAACCGGGGTTCTCCACGGCCGAGAAAATCACCCAGATTTCCGGGCGCGGCGTGGGCATGGACGTGGTTCATGAAGAAGTCCGGCAACTCGGCGGCACAATGAGCATCGACTCTGTGGCGGGGCAGGGCGTGCATTTTCGCATTCGCCTGCCGTTCACCGTGTCGGTCAACCGGGCGCTGATGGTGCAGTGCGCTGAGGATCAATATGCGATCCCGCTGAACACCATCGACGGCATCGTGCGTGTGTTGCCCAACGAACTCGAAGGGCATTACCGGCTCGATCCGCCGACTTACAAATACGCCGGGCAGCACTATGAACTGTGCTACCTCGGTGAACTGCTGAAAACCAGTACACGCCCGAAACTGTTGGGCCAGAGCCTGCCGTTGCCGGTATTGCTGGTGCAATGCAACGAGCGCCACATCGCGGTGCAGGTCGATGCCATGGCCGGCACCCGCGAGATTGTGGTGAAAAGCCTCGGCCCGCAATTTGCGGCCGTGCAGGGTTTGTCCGGGGCGACGATTCTGGGCGATGGCCGCGTGGTGCTGATTCTCGATCTGCTGGCGCCGATCCGCGCGATGCAGGCGCAGGTGCCGCAACGACGGCTGCTTCAAGACCCTGAACCCGAGCCGCACAAGCCCTTGCTGGTCATGGTGGTCGACGACTCGGTCACCGTGCGCAAGGTCACCAGTCGTTTACTCGAACGCCACGGCATGAACGTGCTGACGGCCAAGGACGGCGTCGATGCCATGCTGCTGCTCGAAGACCACATGCCGGACCTGATGCTGCTGGACATCGAAATGCCGCGCATGGACGGTTTCGAAGTCGCCACCCAGGTGCGCGCCGACGAGCGACTGCAACACCTGCCGATCATCATGATCACCTCGCGCACCGGCCAGAAACACCGCGACCGCGCCATGGCCATTGGCGTCAACGACTACCTCGGCAAGCCGTATCAGGAATCGGTGCTGCTCGAAAGCATTGCCCTGTGGAGCAAAACCCATGCTTGAGCATCGCACCAGCAACCTCACCGGGCTGCTGCTACCCCTGGCCGACCGCAACCTGATTTTGCCCAACGTCGCGGTAGCGGAGTTGATCGACTATCAGCCGGGGGCTTTCGATCTCGATACTCCGCCGTGGTACCTGGGGCGGGTGAGTTGGCGGGAGCGGCAGATTCCGTTGCTCAGTTTTGAGTCGGCGTGCGGCGATAAAATCGTCATTGGCGAGCGCGCGCGGATCGTGATTCTCAATGCCCTGGGCGGGCGGCCTGAGCTGAAATTTATCGCGTTGCTGGTGCAGGGGATTCCTCGTTCCTACAAGCTCGACAGTCAGCTCAGCTATGTGGATGTGCCGTTATGTGCGCTGGAACAGGCGGCGGTGCAGGTGGGCGATCAAGTGGCCAAGGTGCCTGACTTGCTGGCGCTGGAGGAGTTGCTTGTGAGTGCCGGGTTGACCTGACTGGCCCCTTCGCGGGCAAGCCTCGCTCCTACAATGGATCGGGGCGCACACAAAACCCCTGTAGGAGCGAGGCTTGCCCGCGAAGGCGTCCGACCTGCCAACCATTACCCTAACCGTAACAATCCACCACTCTGCTTGATTGATGCCCCCCACCCAACCCTCCTAAGGTGACTCCCACGACAGCGAACCCGTGGAGTGGTCATGACAACAACAATATCCCCCGACTCGCGATGGACGCGGCGGCGCAGCGAAAAGCAGCGGCGTCTGGCGTTGGTCAAGGGCCTGGCTGACGGTGTGGTGCTGCCCACCGACAACATCGTGGCAGCGCTGGAGGCGTTAATCCTGCCCGGCGACCGCGTGGTACTGGAGGGCAACAACCAGAAGCAGGCGGATTTCCTTTCGCGCTCCCTGGCCAAGGCCGATCCTGCCAGGCTCCACGACCTGCACATGATCATGCCCAGCGTCGGGCGCTCCGAGCATCTGGACCTGTTCGAACGCGGCATCGCCCGCAAGCTCGATTTCTCTTTCGCCGGCACCCAGAGCCTGCGCATCAGCCAATTGCTGGAAGACGGCCTGCTGGAAATCGGTGCGATCCACACCTACATCGAGCTCTACGCACGATTGGTGGTCGACCTGATTCCCAACGTCGTGCTCTCGGCCGGTTTCATGGCCGACCGCGCCGGCAACATCTACACCGGCCCCAGCACCGAAGACACGCCTGCATTGATCGAACCAGCGGCCTTCAGCGACGGCATCGTCATCGTTCAGGTGAACCAGCTTGTAGACGACGTCACTGACCTGCCTCGCGTCGACATCCCCGCGTCCTGGGTCGATTTCGTGGTGGTGGCCGACAAGCCGTTCTACATCGAGCCGCTGTTCACCCGCGACCCACGGCACATCAAGCCTGTGCACGTGCTGATGGCGATGATGGCGATCCGCGGAATCTACGAAAAACACAACGTGCAGTCGCTGAACCACGGCATCGGTTTCAACACCGCCGCCATCGAACTGATCCTGCCGACCTACGGCGAATCCCTCGGCCTCAAAGGCAAGATCTGCCGCAACTGGACGCTCAATCCACACCCGACCTTGATCCCGGCCATCGAAAGCGGCTGGGTCGAAAGCGTGCATTGCTTCGGCACCGAACTGGGCATGGAAAACTACATTGCTGCGCGGCCGGACGTGTTCTTCACCGGGCGCGACGGGTCGCTGCGTTCCAACCGGATGTTCAGCCAACTGGCGGGGCAATACGCGGTGGACCTGTTCATCGGCGCGACCCTGCAAGTCGATGGCGACGGCCATTCTTCCACCGTGACTCGCGGGCGCCTGGCCGGTTTCGGTGGGGCGCCAAACATGGGGCACGACCCGCGTGGGCGGCGTCACGGCACGCCGGCCTGGCTCGACATGCGCCACGGCGATGCGCCGGAACCCTTGCTCGAACGCGGCAAAAAACTCGTGGTGCAAATGGTCGAGACGTTCCAGGAGGGCGGCAAACCGACCTTCGTCGAAACCCTCGACGCGATTGAAGTGGCGAAGAAAAGCGGCATGCCGCTGGCGCCGATCATGATTTACGGCGACGACGTCACCCACCTGCTGACCGAAGAAGGCATCGCCTATTTGTACAAGGCACGTTCGCTGGAAGAGCGTCAGGCAATGATCGCCGCCGTCGCTGGGGTGACTGCCATCGGCCTGCGTCACAACCCGAAAGACACCGCCCGGATGCGTCGCGAAGGCTTGATCGCCTTGCCTGAAGACCTCGGCATCCGTCGCACCGACGCCACCCGCGAATTGCTCGCCGCCAAAAGCGTGGCCGATCTGGTCGAGTGGTCCGGTGGCCTCTACAACCCGCCCGCCAAGTTCAGGAGCTGGTAATGCACGCATTCAACCTGCAACCCAAACCTCTGTCGCTGGCCGAACGGCTGGCGGACCTGGCAGTGGACGCGCTGATCGACGAAGCGGACCTGTCGCCGAAACCGGCGCTGGTGGATCGTCGCGGCAATGGCGCACACACCGATTTGCACCTCGGGCTGATGCACGCTTCGGCGTTGTCGCTGTGGCCAGCATTCAAGGAAATGGCGGAATCGGCCATCGCGTTTGGCGAAGTCGGTGTACCGCTGCGCGAAGCGATTGGGCGGATTGGCCGGGAAGGCGAGCAAACCATGCTCGCCACCACGAACGGTGTGAATACACATCGGGGCGCGATCTGGGCGTTGGGCCTGCTGGTCACTGCCGCCGCGCTGGACTGCTCGAATACCCACGCAAGCACGGTGACGTTGCGCGCCGCCCGACTGGCGATACTCGACGACCGTTTCGCCCCGCGTCCTTTGAGCCACGGCGCGCAAGTCGCCCAACGTTACGGCGCGCGTGGTGCCCGTGAAGAAGCCCAACTCGGTTTCCCTTCGGTGCTGCAACGCGCACTGCCGCAACTCAAGCGCAGCCGCGCCGCCGGTCATGGCGAACAGAACGCCCGGCTCGATGCGCTGCTGGCGATCATGACTCAACTGAGTGACACCTGCGTGCTCTACCGCGCCGGCGAACAAGGCCTGCACACCATGCAACTCGGTGCCCAGGCGGTGCTCGACGCGGGTGGCAGTGCCAGCCTTGCCGGTCGCCGGCGCTTGCATGAACTGGACGAACAATTAATCGCGTTGAATGCCTCGCCCGGCGGCGCTGCGGACTTGCTCGCAGCCTGCCTGTTTATCGACCGCATTGCGTCGGCTGACGGCATCAACCAGGGAGCGTTTTGATGGAAACCTTATCCTTTGAATTCCCCGCCGGGCAGCCGCCACGTGGTCGTACGCTGGTGGGTTGTGTCGGTTCGGGCGATCTGGAAGTGCTGATCGAACCGGGTCAGGCCGGCAAGCTGACCATCAAGGTGCAGACCTCGGTCAATGGCGCCGAACAACGCTGGCAGCATCTGTTCGCACGGATGTTCGACGGCCAGACACCACCGGCAATGGCCATCGATATCCACGATTTCGGCGCGACCCCTGGCGTGGTGCGCTTGCGTCTGGAACAAGGCTTTGAGGAGATCGGCCATGACTGACAGTGCAGCGCTCCTCCACAAGCACAGCTTCATCGAACTCGGCGCCCGACACCGGGCGAAAGCCTTGCTCGACGCCGGCACCTTCCGCGAATTGCTCGACCCGTTTCAACGCGTCATGTCGCCGTGGCTGTCGCGCCAGGGGGTGGTGCCGCAAGCCGATGACGGCGTGGTGATTGCCAAGGGCAGCCTCGGCGGTTTGCCGGTGGTGATCGCCGCCATCGAAGGCGCTTTCCAGGGCGGCAGCCTCGGTGAAGTCGGCGGGGCGAAGATTGCCGGTGCTCTGGAACTCGCCGCCGAAGACAACCGCAACGGCATTCCAACCCGCGCCGTGTTGCTGCTGGAAACCGGCGGCGTGCGCTTGCAGGAAGCCAACCTCGGGTTGGCGGCAATTGCCGACATTCATGCGGCGATTGTCGATCTGCGTCAGTACCAACCGGTAATCGGCGTGGTGGCGGGCAGCGTGGGCTGCTTTGGCGGGATGTCGATTGCCGCCGGGCTGTGCAGCTATTTGCTGGTGACTCAGGAAGCGCGTCTTGGCCTGAACGGCCCGCAGGTGATCGAACAGGAAGCCGGGCTTGAGGAATACGACTCCCGCGACCGTCCGTTCATCTGGAGCCTGACCGGTGGCGAGCAACGCTTTGCCAGCGGTCTGGTAGATCGCTTTGTCGCTGACGATGTGGCGCAGGTCCGGCAGCAGGTCAGTGAATTGCTGCAACAAGGCTTGCCGGAACAACAGCGCAGTCGTCAGGCCGATCTGTTCCTGCAACGGCTGGCCCGCCTGGACGCCGAACCGCAAATCGATGCCGCGACGGTTCGCGATCTGTATCAAGGAGAGCGCTCATGAATTCGTATTCCCTGCGAGGTTTGAACTGGTTCAACGCCTTGAGTGCAGGCGCGAAACCGGTGGAGGGTTTGCCTGCATCACTGAAAGCCGCTGATGGTGTGGTGGGTGAACAACCGGTCCGGTTTATCGCAGTGGTGGCAGATCCCGACAACCGTTTCGTCCGCGCTCGCAACGGTGAAGTGGGTTTGCTGGAAGGTTGGGGCTTGGCCAAGGCTGTGGATGAAATCATCGTGGCTGACGCTGATAAATCGCATAAGCGCGCCGTGATCGCGATCATCGATGTGCCGAGTCAGGCTTACGGTCGGCGCGAAGAAGCGTTGGGCATTCATCAGGCACTGGCCGCTGCGGCGGACAGTTATGCCCGCGCCCGGTTGGCTGGCCACGCCGTGATTGGTTTGCTGGTAGGCAAGGCGATGTCCGGAGCGTTTTTGGCTCATGGCTACCAGGCTAACCGGCTGATCGCCCTGCGTGATCCGGGCGTGATGGTGCATGCGATGGGCAAGGCGTCAGCGGCGCGGGTGACCTTGCGCAGTGTCGAAGAATTGGAAGCACTGGCCGCCAGCGTGCCGCCGATGGCGTATGACATCGACAGTTACGCCAGTCTCGGTTTGCTGTGGGAAACCTTGTCGGTGGACCAGATTGAGCAGCCAACATCAGCGGATCTGGCGCGAGTGACGGAATGCCTGAATCTGGCGATTGGCGATGTTGCCGCAAGCGGTCGCGATTTGAGCAGCCGCTTGGGCGCGAGCAACCGCGCCGCGTCGAGCACGGTTCGCCAACTGCTGAGAGCACAGTGGTGAACACGTTTCTGGCTCACGACCTGCTGTGGGGGATGACCCCGGAGCAGTTGCCTGCGCAGGCGCCTGCGTGGGTGATCGAGTCGATCAGCGCGGGTCAGCCGGTGGTGGTTCGGCGTGCGGTGAGTACGCCGGGTTTTATCGCGGTCGGGGTGCGTGGACGGTTGCGTGAGCAGAGGTATGCGACGGTGATGGCGGTCGATGCGCTTCAGCGTCGGGTCACACCGGAAACGCTGTGTCATGTCTCGATCGATCGGGATTTGCCCGCCGTGCAGGCCCTCAACCAATTGCGGCCGTTGCTCGATGGCTGCGGTTGGGTGTGGGGCGTCAGCGGCAGTGCCGGATTTGAATTGGCCAGTGGCGTTGTTGCTTTGCATGAGAGCAGCGATCTGGATTTGATCCTGCGTACGCCGCAGGTTCTGGAACGGTTAAAGGCGCAGGAACTGCTGACGATTCTGGACCGCGCCAAGTGCCAGGTGGACATGCAATTGCAGACGCCGTTTGGCGCCGTCGCCCTGCGTGAATGGGCCGGTCCTGCGCGTCGGGTGTTGCTGAAAAACGCGAGTGAAGCCTGCCTTGTGATCGATCCGTGGAACCCGCAGGAGCAAGCAGCGTGAGCAGTTTGCTGGTGTTCCCCGGCCAGGGCGCGCAGCAGCCGGGCATGCTCCATCGTTTGCCTCGCGAGACGGTGATCGAGGCGAGCGAAGTGCTTGGCGAAGATGCTTTGCTGCTGGATTGCGCTGAAGCATTGAAGTCGACACGGGCGGTTCAGCTGTGCCTGTTGATTGCCGGTGTCGCGGCTTCGCGTCAGTTATCGATGACGCCGGATTACGTGGCGGGCTTGTCCATTGGTGCTTATCCGGCCGCCGTGGTTTCGGGTGCCTTGAGCTTCAGCGATGCGCTGCATCTGGTCAGCCTGCGCGGTGAATTGATGCAGCAGGCTTATCCACAGGGCTACGGCATGACCGCGATCATCGGTCTCGATTTATCCACAGTGGAAGGTTTGCTGGCGCAGGTTCACAGCGTCGACACGCCGGTTTACCTGGCCAACATCAACGCCGATAACCAGGTGGTGATTGCCGGCAGCGACGGCGCGATGAAGGCCGTCGCCGAGTTGGCGAAAGGACGCGGCGCAGGCCTGGCCAAGCGCCTTGCCGTCAGCGTGCCGTCGCACTGCCCGCTGCTGGATGCGCCGGCGAAAATCCTGGCCGAAGCTTTCACCAGCGTGCAGTTGAAAAGCCCGACGGTGGGCTATCTGAGCGGCAGTCGCGCGCGGCCAATCATCAACATCGAAGCCCTGCGCGAAGACCTGGCTTACAACATGTGCCGCATCGTCGATTGGCGCGGCACGGTACAAAGCGCCTACGAGCGCGGCGTACGGCTACAAATCGAACTGCCGCCCGGTGCGGTGCTGACCGGGCTGGCGCGCCGGGTGTTCGAGCAGGGCACCGTGATTGCCTTCGACGGGGCGCGGCTCGACACCTTGCAGGCGCTGTTGCGTGAGGAGGGAAGCCGCCAACTCTAGACCTCCAACTCAGGCCTTCGAACAACAAAAACAACATTCGACGATGCACTTTGAGGACTACAACAATGATTATTTACGGTGTGGCGCTGTTGGCGATCTGTACGCTGGCAGGGGTGATTCTGGGCGATGCGCTGGGCGTAATGCTGGGCGTCAAATCCAATGTGGGCGGGGTCGGGATCGCGATGATCCTGTTGATCTGCGCGCGGTTGTGGATGCAAAAGCGCGGCGGCATGACCAAGGATTGCGAGATGGGCGTCGGCTTCTGGGGCGCCATGTACATTCCGGTGGTGGTGGCGATGGCGGCACAACAGAACGTCGTGACCGCCTTGCACGGCGGCCCGGTGGCGGTGCTCGCGGCCATCGGTTCGGTGGTGCTCTGCGGCTGCACCATTGCCCTGATCAGCCGGACCCACAAAGGCGAACCGTTGCCTGATGAGCCTGCGGAACTCACGCCCGTTGGCACGCCAGTAGGAGGCCGCTGATATGTTGGAAGTCATCGAGAAGGGCTTGGCAACTAACGGTCTGGTCACGGCGTTCGCGTTCGTTGGCGTGATCATGTGGGTGTCGGTGGTGTTGTCCAAGCGCCTGACGTTCGGACGGATTCATGGCTCGGCGATTGCCATTGTCATCGGCCTGGTCCTGGCGTGGGTCGGCGGCACCATGACCGGCGGGCAAAAAGGCCTGGCGGACCTGACACTGTTCTCGGGTATCGGTTTGATGGGCGGGGCGATGCTGCGCGACTTTGCCATCGTCGCCACGGCGTTCGAAGTGCAGGCCACCGAAGCGAAAAAGGCCGGGATGATCGGCGTGATTGCGCTGTTGCTGGGCACGGTGTTGCCGTTCATTGTCGGGGCGAGCATTGCCTGGGTGTTCGGTTATCGCGATGCGATAAGCATGACCACCATCGGTGCGGGCGCGGTGACGTACATCGTCGGGCCGGTGACTGGCGCGGCGATTGGCGCGAGTTCCGATGTGGTCGCATTGTCGATTGCCACCGGGTTGATCAAGGCGATTCTGGTGATGGTCGGCACGCCGATGGCAGCGCGCTGGATGGGGTTGGATAACCCGCGCTCGGCGATGGTGTTTGGCGGGTTGGCCGGTACGGTCAGCGGTGTGACCGCCGGGTTGGCGGCGACGGATCGGCGGTTGGTGCCTTATGGGGCTCTGACGGCGACCTTTCACACCGGGCTTGGGTGCTTGCTTGGGCCATCGTTGTTGTACTTCATTGTTCGCGGGATTGTTGGTTAGGCCGATGATTCATCGCTGATTGTTCTGACGTCTTCGCGGGCAAGCCTCGCTCCTACAGAGACTGCATATCCCTGTAGGAGCGAGGCTTGCCCGCGAAGGGTGCGACGTGGTCTTAAGCCTGGCGATTGGCATACATCCGACACTCCGCCAGCAGCGCGAGCAAATTGGGGTCGCGCTCCTTGGCCTTCAAAAACACCACGCCGATGTGCTGCTGCAACCGATACTTTTCCTGCAACGGAATCAGTTTCACCCGGTTCTCATACACCGCTGCAATCCTTCCTGGCAGCAACGCATAACCCACCCCCGAACTGACCATGCTCAGCAGGGTGAAGATGTCGTTGACCTGCATCGCCACCTTTGGCTCGAATCCCGCCTGCTTGAACACCCGATTGCCATCCTGGTGCGTGGCGAAGCCTTGGGTCAGGGTAATGAACGTCTCGTCGCGCACTTCGGCCAGATCGACTTCCGTGCGTTGGGCAAACTTCGAGTCCGCCGGGGTGGCCAGGAAAATGTCATCGGAAAACAGCGGGATCTGCTCGCAATCCGGGTCGTTCACGCTCTCGTCCAAAGACACCAGGATCGCGTCGACTTCCATGTTCTTGAGCTTGTACAACAGGTCGAAGTTCGAGCCGAGGATCAGGTCGATGTTGAGTTCGCTGCGGCGGATTTTCAGGCCCATGATCAGTTGCGGCACGGTCTTCACCGTCAACGAATACAACGACCCCAGCTTGAAGCGTTCAGCCGAGAACCCGGCGGCTTCTCGGGTCAGGCGCACGGTTTCGACCACGTCCTGAATCAGCTTCTGTGCCCGTTCTTCCAGTACGTAGGCGCTTTCCAGCGGCGTCAGGTTACGGCCTTCGTGCTTGAACAGCGGGCAGCGCAGGGCACTTTCCAGGGAGTGGATCGCCCGGTGCACGCTGACGTTGCTGGTCTGCAATTCGGCAGCGGCGCGAGCCAGATTGCCGGTGCGCATGAAAGCGAGGAACACCTCGAGTTTTTTCAGGGTCAACTCTTCATCGATCAGCATGGGCGTGACTCTTATTCGAATGGCTCGATTGTGCCCAATTCCTCAAGACGGCGCAGACCTTTGTAGGAGCCAGCTTGCTGGCGATGGCGGCCTTGAAATTATCGTAACGCTTGAGGGCCAATCGCCGGCAAGCCGGCTCCTACAGGGGGCGAGGGTGTACTGAAGAGTTGCGCTTTTACGCTTGAGGCCTGAGCCTTGCGCAACGCTGCATTGGATTGTGAGGTGAGCAACACATGTACCACGGGGAAAGATTGAACGCCTGGACGCATCTGGTCGGGGCGGTGGCGGCGACGGTCGGGGTGGTGTGGATGCTGGTGATCGCCGGCATGGACGGCAGCCCTTGGAAGATCGTCAGCGTGGCGATTTACGGTTTCACGTTGATGGTGCTCTACAGCGCATCGACCGTTTACCACAGCGTGCGCGGGCGCAAGAAAGCGATCATGCAGAAGGTCGATCACTTTTCGATCTACCTGTTGATCGCCGGCAGCTACACACCGTTTTGCCTGGTGACCCTGCGCGGGCCGTGGGGCTGGACGTTGTTCGGGATTGTCTGGGGGCTGGCGTTGATCGGCATCCTTCAGGAGATCAAGCCGCGTTCGGAAGCGCGGATCCTGTCGATCGTGATTTACGCGGTGATGGGCTGGATCGTGCTGGTGGCGGTCAAGCCGCTATTGGCGGCGTTGGGCACGGCCGGGTTTGCCTGGCTGGCGTCGGGCGGGATTTTGTACACCGTGGGGATTATCTTTTTTGCACTGGATCATCGGTTGCGGCATGCGCACGGGATCTGGCATTTGTTCGTGATCGCGGGGAGTTTGCTGCACTTTGTGGCGATTATGTTTTACGTCCTGTAAACCGCGTCGCGGCCAATCGCTAGCAGGCTAGCTCCCACAGAAATCTCCAGTGAACATGAAACTGGTGAACACCCAAAATTCAATGTGGGAGCTAGCCTGCTAGCGATGGCGGCCTAGAAATCACCCCAAAGTTGCTGGGCAACCGCCAGTGCAACCACTGGCGCAGTCTCGGTGCGCAACACCCGCGGGCCGAGGCGGGCGGCCTGGAAGCCGCTGGCCTTGGCCTGATCGACTTCGGCATCGGACAAACCTCCCTCCGGACCGATCAGGAATGCCAGACTTGAAGGTTTGGCATGACTCACCAACGGCTCAGCCACCGGATGCAGCACCAGCTTCAACTCTGCCTCGGTCTGCTTCAACCAGTCCGCCAACAACACCGGCGGGTGAATCACCGGCACCCGTGAACGCCCGCATTGCTCGCACGCGCTGATCGCCACCTGGCGCCAGTGCATCAGGCGTTTGTCGGCGCGCTCGTCCTTCAAGCGGACTTCACAGCGGTCGCTGAAGATCGGGGTGATTTCGGTCACGCCCAGTTCGGTGGCTTTCTGAATCGCCCAGTCCATCCGCTCGCCACGGGACAAGCCCTGGCCGAGATGGATCTGCAGCGGCGATTCGATTTGCCCGGCGAAGCTTTCGTCGATCTGTACCACGACGCGCTTCTTGCCGACCTCGACCAGCTTCGCGCGAAACTCATGACCCGAACCGTCGAACAGTTGCAACGCATCACCCTCGGCCATGCGCAGCACGCGGCTGATGTAATGGGCCTGGGCCTCGGGCAACTCGTGCTCGCCAGTGCTCAGGGGGGCGTCGATAAAGAAGCGGGACAGTCTCATGCGGGTTCTCTGAAAAAGGTGTTGGTCGTCTTTGTGGGAGCGAGCCTGCTCGCGATAGCATCACCGAGGATGATCAGAAAGACCTCGGCGTCTGCATCGCGAGCAGGCTAGCTCCCACATTGATCGCTGTGTGTGATCAATCAACCCGGATCACGGAACCCGGGATGGAAATCCTGCGGCACCGACACGCTCACACTGTTGCGTGTCGCAATGTCGATCCCTTCACTGGCCACTTGCGCCAGAAAGTCGATCTGCTCCGGGGTGATCACGTACGGCGGCAGGAAATACACCACGCTGCCCAGCGGTCGAAGTAAAGCACCGCGTTCCAGCGCGTGCTGGAACACCTTCAAGCCACGACGTTCCTGCCACGGATAAGCTTCTTTGGTCGCCTTGTCCTTGACCATCTCGATGGCCAGCACCATACCGGTCTGACGCACTTCCGAGACGTTCGGATGATCGGCCAGGTGCGCGGTGGAGGAGGCCATGCGCTGGGCCAGCGCCTTGTTGTTCTCGATCACGTTGTCTTCTTCGAAGATATCCAGCGTCGCCAACGCCGCCGCGCACGCCAGCGGATTGCCGGTGTAGCTGTGCGAATGCAGGAACGCGCGCAAGGTCGGGTAGTCGTCGTAGAACGCGCTGTAGACATCTTCCGTCGTCACGCACGCCGCCAGCGGCAGGTAACCGCCGGTCAGGGCCTTGGACAGGCAGAGGAAATCCGGGCGGATGCCGGCCTGTTCGCAGGCGAACATCGTTCCGGTGCGGCCGAAGCCGACGGCGATTTCGTCGTGGATCAGGTGCACGCCATAACGGTCGCAGGCTTCGCGCAGCAGTTTCAGGTAAACCGGGTGATACATGCGCATGCCGCCGGCGCCCTGGATCAGCGGCTCGACGATCACCGCCGCGACGGTGTCGTGGTTTTCGGCCAGGGTCTGTTCCATCGCGGCGAACATGTTCCGCGAGTGTTCTTCCCAGCCCATGCCTTCAGGGCGCAGGTAACAATCGGGGCTCGGCACCTTGATGGTGTCCAGCAGCAACGCCTTGTAGGTTTCGGTGAACAGCGGCACGTCGCCCACCGACATCGCCGCCATGGTTTCGCCGTGGTAGCTGTTGGTCAGGGTGACGAAGCGCTTCTTGTTCGGCTGGCCGCGGTTCAGCCAGTAGTGAAAGCTCATTTTCAGCGCGACTTCGATGCAGGACGAACCGTTATCGGCGTAGAAGCATCGGGTCAGGCCTTCCGGCGTCATCTTCACCAGACGCTCGGACAACTCGATCACCGGCTGATGGCTGAAACCGGCGAGGATCACGTGTTCCAGCTGATCGACCTGATCCTTGATGCGCTGGTTGATGCGCGGGTTGGCGTGGCCGAACACGTTGACCCACCAGGAGCTGACGGCGTCGAGGTAGCGTTTGCCTTCGAAGTCTTCCAGCCACACGCCTTCACCGCGCTTGATCGGGATCAGCGGCAGCTGTTCGTGGTCTTTCATCTGGGTGCAGGGATGCCACAACACGGCGAGATCGCGTTGCATCCACTGATTATTCAGGCCCATTTCCAGTCTCCTCGAGGCGGTCCGCGACAGGCGCGGACATACAATCGCGCAAGCCTATGCAATGCGTGGCATCGGGACAACCCATTGTGTCGAATGAGCTACTTTGTATAGGGCGATAGACGTCGCTGGCGGGCCTTTGATGGCTGACGTATTCTTCGCGGTTCTTTGAGTCGTCTGACTCGCAAAACCGCTTTTTTCTACGTGTATTTCCGGAGTTCGCTGAATGTCTGCTGGTTGGCTGCGCGCCTGTGCGCTGGTGATGTTGGGGCTGTTCAGCGTGTCTGCGCTGGCCAAGGATAAAACGGCGATCGTGATCGGCGGCGGGCTCTCGGGCCTGACGGCGGCGTACGAACTGCAGAACAAAGGCTGGCAGGTGACCCTGCTGGAAGCCAAGCCGACCCTGGGCGGTCGTTCCGGCATGGCCACCAGCGAATGGATCGGCAACGACAAGACTCAGCCGGTGTTGAACAAGTACGTATCGACCTTCAAGCTGAGCACCACGCCGGCCCCTGAATTCGTGCGCACGCCGAGTTACCTGATCGACGGCGTGTACTACACCGCCGCTGACCTGGCCACCAAAGAGCCGGCCACCGCTGACGCGCTCAAGCGTTACGAGAAGACCCTGGACGACCTGGCACGCTCGATCGAAGACCCGCTGAACCCTGCCGCGACCAGCGCGCTGCATGCCCTGGATCAGATCAACGTCTCCAACTGGCTCGACCGTTTGACGTTGCCAGCCACGGCTCGCCAATTGATCAATCAGCAAATCCGTACCCGTTATGACGAACCTTCGCGCCTGTCGTTGCTGTACTACGCACAACAGAGCCGGGTTTACCGTGGCGTGTCCGACCGTGACCTGCGCGCTTCGCGCCTGCTGGGCGGTAGCCCGGTGCTGGCACAAGCCTTCGTCAAACAGCTGAAAACCATCAAGACCAGTTCCCCGGTCTCGTCCATCACCCAGGACAAGGACGGCGTGACCGTCAAGGTCGGCAGCGTCGGCTATCAGGCTGACTACGTCGTGGTCGCGGTGCCGTTGCGCGCCCTCAACAAAATCGTGATGACCCCGGCACTGGATGCCCAGCACATGGGCGCGATCAAAGGCACCAACTACGGTTGGCGCGACCAGATCATGCTGAAGTTCAAGACGCCGGTCTGGGAAAGCAAGGCGCGCATGTCCGGCGAGATCTACAGCAACACCGGCCTGGGCATGTTGTGGGTCGAGCCGGCGCTGAAGGGTGGCGCCAACGTGGTGATCAACCTGTCCGGCGACAACGCACGAGTGATGCAGGCCTTCGGCGACAAGCAGATGGCCGATCAGGTGCTGATTCGCTTGCACACGTTTTATCCACAGGCGCGCGGTTCGTTCACCGGTTATGAAATCCGTCGCTACAGCACCGACCCTTCGATGGGCGGCGCTTACCTGGCCTTCGGTCCGGGCCAGATCAGCAAGTTCTGGCGCCTGTGGGAACGTCCGCTGCAACGCGTAGCGTTCGCTGGCGAACACACCGACACCTTGTACCCGGGCACTCTGGAAGGTGCGTTGCGCACTGGTCAGCGTGCAGCCGGTCAGGTTGAAGACCTGGCGGCCGGCAAGTCGTTTGAACCGGCGAAGGTTGTCCCGGCAGCGACTGCTGCAGCAGCCGGCGCAGTGGCGGCGAAGAAAGGCAACTTCTTCAGCAACCTGTTCGGTGGTTCTTCGGACGACGACAAGAAGCCGGAACCCGTGAAAGCGCCAGAGCCCGTCACACCGCCAGCCCCGGCACCGGCTCCAGTAGCAGCCCCGGCCCCTGCGCCAGTGGAAGCGCCGAAACCTGCCGCCCCGGTGAAAGCCGAGCCAGCCAAGAAGGCTGCGGCCAAGGCGCCGGCGAAAAAGCCTGCGACCGAAACCAAAAAGGCCCCGGCGAAACCGGCGGCAAAGAAAGCTGAAGCGGCGAAGAAACCTGCAGCCAAACCTGCTGCGACCCCGGTAGCTGATACCAAAGCGCAGTAAGCGTCTGGATTAAAGAAACGCGGCGTAAATGCCGCGTTTTTTTATGCCCGAAGAAAAGAATTGAATAAATCTCATGGCATTGGTGTTCTTGATCTGGGCGTCATTTTTTTTCACACATTGGTCGTTAATCTTTCCTTAACTCACCGATTTCAGACTCTTGATCGTATTTCTCGATATTTCAAAGCGAAATTTTCCGCTTTAATTCGATAGATAACTCGATAGTCTTGGTCGCAATTCTCACAGGATTTGGGCATGCAGCTACGTAACTCTTCTTCCCGCTACGGTTGGGTCAGCATCTTCATGCACTGGGGCGTGGCGCTGGCGGTCTTCGGTCTGTTTGCACTGGGCCTGTGGATGGTCGATCTCGACTACTACAGCACCTGGCGCAAAGATGCGCCGGAGCTGCACAAGAGCATTGGCCTGGTGTTGCTGGCCGTGATGGTGCTTCGGGTGCTGTGGCGCTTTATCAGCCCACCACCGCCAACGCTGGAAAGCTATGGCCGGCTGACGCGCATGGGCGCGAAGTTTGGCCATTCGTTCCTGTACCTGGGTCTGTTTGCTGTGATGATTGCCGGTTACCTGATTTCCACCGCAGATGGTGTCGGGATTCCGGTGTTTGGCCTGTTCGAAGTTCCTGCACTGGTTTCCGGACTACCGGACCAGGCAGACACCGCCGGTGAGATTCATCTGTATCTGGCATGGGTGCTGGTAATTTTTTCCGGTCTCCATGCGTTGGCAGCATTGAAGCACCACTTTATCGATCGTGATGCGACCCTTACTCGAATGCTGGGTCGCAAAGCCTGAAGTTCAACCTCGACTCCAAAGGAATAGAAAGCATGTTGAAAAAGACCCTCGCCGCTTTGGCAATCGGTTCCGCTCTGCTGTCCGCCGGTAACGTAATGGCCGCTGATTATGTCGTCGACAAGGAAGGCCAGCACGCCTTCGTTGACTTCAAGATCAGCCACCTGGGCTACAGCTTCATCACCGGTACCTTCAAGGATATCGATGGCAAGTTCAGCTTCGACGCTGCCAAGCCTGAAGACGCCAAGATCGAGTTCAATGTGAACACCGCCAGCGTCTTCACCAACAACGCCGAACGCGACAAGCACATCGCCAGCGGTGATTTCCTGAACGCGAGCAAATTCGCTAAAGCCACCTTCGTTTCCACCAGCGTCAAATCCACCGGCAAAAACGCCGCTGGCAAAGACACTGCGGACGTGGCGGGTGATCTGACCATCGCTGGCGTGACCAAGCCAGTCGTGGTCAAGGCGACCTTCCTGGGTGAAGGCAAGGATCCATGGGGCGGCTACCGTGCCGGCTTCGAAGGCACCACCAACCTCAAGCGTTCCGATTTCGGCAAGCAGAAAGACCTGGGCCCAGCGTCCGACGCGGTTGAACTGTACGTGACGTTTGAAGGTGTCAAAGCGAAGTAATTTTCGCGCCTGACACAAAAACGCCCCCGATCTCGCGATCGGGGGCGTTTTTTATTGCCAAGCGTAATCTGCGTCGCACCACGAATCCTGTAGGAGCGAGGCTTGCCCGCGAAAGCGCCAGCGGCCTCACCACAGAAATCCGGTTGACCCCTTCGCGGGCAAGCCTCGCTCCTACGAAGAGCAAAAAAAATGCCCCGGATCGCGAGATCAGGGGCATTTTTTATGGCTGGGTAAAACTCAGCGGTTGCGAGTCAGCAACGCTGGTTTCTCACCGCGCGGGCGGCCTGGCAATTGATCAAGCTGTTCAGGTGTCGGGAAACGATCGGTTTTCGACTCCTTGTGAATGATCTTCGGAGCCGGGCCGCGCGGGTTCTGCACGGCCGGTTCCGAGCGTGACTGCTCGTCACGTGCCGGGCGACGGTTGCGGCCTTCTTCGCGACGGGCCTGACCGTCACGTGGCGCACCGTTGCGTGGACCGCTGCGCTTGGCTGGCGGCGTGCCAGTGGAGGCGCCGTCGCTGCTGCGTGGACCGCTTTGGCGACCCTGAGGCTTGCCGCCGGTGCGTGGAGCACCTGCGCCAGCGGCCGTGCCTTGTGCCGGAGCACCCGGACGGCGGCCACGGCCCTGGGCCGGTTTGGCTTGAGGCACGTAGTCGACGCGGTTACCGAAGTTATCGATATCGTCGTCCAGGAACTCGTCCGGAGCGCGATCAGCGGCAGCGCGTGGCGCCGGGCGCTGTTGCTCGCGGGCAGGCGTGCCTTCGCGTGGCTTCTGCTCACGTGCCGGGCGCTCGCCACGGCCGCTGGCTGCCGGTTTTTCCTTGCCGCCCTTGTCCTTGCCCTTGTCTTTACGACCGCCACCACCGCCGCTGCCGTTCGGACCGTCGCCGCGCGGGCCACGTGGGTTGCGCGGGTTACGCACATCCGGACGCTCGCGCACTTCCGGCTTCTCGGCTTCCACGGCGCTGGAATCGAAGCCCATCAGGTCGCCGTCGGCGATTTTCTGCTTGGTCATGCGTTCGATGCTTTTCAGCAGCTTTTCTTCGTCCGGAGCCACCAGCGAGATCGCCTCGCCCGAACGACCGGCACGGCCAGTACGGCCGATACGGTGCACGTAATCTTCGTCGACGTTCGGCAGTTCGAAGTTGACCACGTGTGGCAACTGGTCGATGTCGAGGCCGCGCGCGGCGATGTCAGTAGCGACCAGGATGCGCACTTCGCCGGCCTTGAAGTCGGCCAGGGCTTTGGTGCGCGCGTTCTGGCTCTTGTTACCGTGGATGGCAACGGCGCTGAGGCCATGTTTATCCAGGTATTCGGCCAGGCGGTTGGCGCCGTGCTTGGTGCGGGTGAACACCAGCACCTGTTCCCAGGCGCCCGCGGTAATCAGGTGCGCCAGCAGAGAACGCTTGTGGTTGGCTGGCAGGCGGAAAACCCGTTGCTCGATACGCTCGACCGTGGTGTTCGGCGGCGTCACTTCGATGCGTTCCGGGTTGTGCAGCAGCTTGCCGGCGAGGTCGGTGATGTCCTTGGAGAACGTCGCCGAGAACAGCAGGTTCTGACGCTTGGCCGGGAGGCGGGCCAGGACCTTCTTCACGTCATGGACAAAGCCCATGTCGAGCATGCGGTCGGCTTCGTCCAGCACGAGGATTTCCACGTGTGACAAATCGACGCTGCCTTGGCCGGCAAGGTCGAGCAGGCGGCCAGGGCAGGCTACCAGCACGTCAACGCCACGGGACATGGCCTGAACCTGTGGGTTCATGCCGACACCGCCGAAGATGCAGGCGCTGACGAACTTCAGGTCACGGGCATAGACCTTGAAGCTCTCGTGTACTTGAGCCGCGAGTTCGCGGGTAGGGGTCAGGACCAGTACGCGCGGTTGGCGCGGGCCGTGACGCTGGGATTTGTCCGGGTGACCGTTAGGGAACAACCGCTCCAGGATCGGAAGGGCGAAGCCACCGGTTTTGCCAGTACCTGTCTGAGCCGCAACCATCAGGTCGCGACCTTGCAACACGGCGGGAATGGCCCGCTGTTGCACCGGAGTAGGCTCGGTATAGCCCGCTGCCTCGATGGCGCGGACTAAAGCCTCGGAGAGACCGAGGGAAGCAAAGGACATGAGTAATCCTGTTTTAGTTAGGGCTTGGCCCAATGGGAGTCTTGCCTGGCGCGAATGGCGTTTAAGAGGACGCAATCCCGTCCGGTCCTGCTGGGCCTCGAAGGCTCGTCTGGAGCGCTCGCGCGGGCTGAAAAGCTGCGCTGTAGCGGGGTCGAGATGCCTTGAACAAGTCCGAGCGTCCGGGCGTGAGCCTGGCGGGAAGGCCGGAGTATAACAGAGCAATCACTGCGCGCCGCTTTCCTGCTGCTCAACGGTTTTTTCGCGGGCAGCGGTGGCCCCGGCAGTTTTCGTGCTGGTAGCCGGACCGGCGCCATAACGGGCGCTGAGTTCGGCGTACGCGGGTTCACGCTTGAATCGTTTGAGCTCGGCGCCGAAACGCTGCACCAGCAAATCCATGCCCGCGTTGCGGCGCACCGCCAGAAACTGGCTCTGCTGGCTGATGACGGTCGGGTTTTCGCTGATCTGGTCGCGGATATTCAATTCGTCGAGCAAATGCTGGCCCACCCGGCGGTCGGTGATAAGCAGGTCGATCCTGCCGCGCACCAGTTTGCCGAAGTTGGCTTCATGGGTGGGTGCCGGTTCGCGCGTGAACAGCGTCGATTCACGGAAGTCCGGGCTGTACAGATAACCCGGCGAGGTGCCTATCGTCAGGCCTTTCAGGTCGTCGAGGGTGCTAAACGGATGCGGGCGTTCGTTGGCGTAGAACAGCACGAACTGGACTTCCGAGAGCGGTTCGCTGGGGTAGAGCAGGGTCGCCTCGCGCTCGTCGCTGTGAAAAATGTCCAGCGCGCCATCGGCCTGGCCGGTTTCAAGCATCGACAGGCAGCGTTTCCACGGCAGGAACTGCCACTCGACTTCGATCCCCAGGCGCTTGAAGACGATGGCCGTGGTTTCGTAGTCCAGGCCCAGTGATTTGCCATTTTCCTCGTAGACATAAGGCGCCCACGGTTCAGTGACAATGCGTAGCTTCTCGCCCCGAGCGGCGAAGCTCAGGCAAGTGAAAACCAGCACGGCAATTAACTGTGGGATCAAAGGCATGGGCTTGAGATTACGACGAGAAACGGGAAAGAGCCAGAAACCGACTGCAGATGCTCTATCTCCGTGTGTTGCATCACAATAAAAGTACGTAGAAAGCAAAAAATCGCAGCCTTCGACCGCTCCTACAGGGATTAAACATGCCCGAATGTAGGAGTGGCCGAAGGCTGCGATCTTTTGATCTTGCTTTAAACGTTTATCAGCGCGGCAACTTCAGGTTGTTCCACACCGCCAGACTCGCTTCAGCCTGGTTCAGTGTGTAGAAGTGCAGCCCTGGCGCACCACCTTGCAGCAGGCGTTCGCACATTTCGGTGATGACTTGTTCACCAAAGCCTTGAATGCTCTGGGTGTCGTCGCCGTAGGCTTCCAGTTGCTTGCGGATCCAGCGCGGGATTTCCGCACCGCAGGCATCGGAGAAACGCGCCAGCTTGCTGTAGTTGGTGATCGGCATGATGCCCGGCACGATCGGGATGTTCACGCCCATCGCCCGTACACGCTCGACGAAGTAGAAATAGCTGTCGGCGTTGAAGAAGTACTGGGTGATCGCGCTGTCGGCGCCAGCGTTGGCTTTGCGCACGAAATTGGTCAGATCGTCTTCGAAATTGCGCGCTTGCGGATGCATCTCCGGGTAGGCGGCGACTTCGATGTGGAAATGATCACCGGTCTCTTCACGAATGAATTGGACCAGGTCGTTGGCGTGTCGCATTTCGCCGCTGGCCATGCCCATGCCCGAAGGCAGGTCACCGCGCAGGGCAACGATGCGCTTGATGCCGGCAGCCTTGTATTGCGCCAGCAGGCCGCGCAAGTCGTCCTTGCTGTCGCCTACGCAGGACAGATGCGGTGCGGCAGGGACTTTGACTTCGCTTTCGAGCTGCAACACGGTGTTGAGGGTTCGATCACGGGTCGAACCGCCAGCGCCATAGGTGCAGGAGAAGAAATCGGGGTTGTACGTGGCCAGCTGACGAGCAGTGGCGAGCAGCTTTTCATGCCCAGCGTCGGTCTTCGTAGGGAAGAACTCGAAGCTGTAGCGACGGTCTTGGGACATGGTCATATCCTTGGAAACGCGTAAGCCTTGCAGTCGCCACGTTTACTGTAGGAGCGAAGCTTGCTCGCGAAAGCAACAACACGGTGCTTCAGAAACAACGCGGTGATGCTTTCGCGAGCAAGCTTCGCTCCTACAGGGGAGCGTGGTTTCTGCTTAAGTCCGCTCCCATGGGGAGCGGACAGCAGGTCGAATCAGTAGCGGTAAGCGTGCGGCTTGAACGGACCTTCAACCGTCACGCCGATGTAGTCGGCCTGGGTCTTGGTCAGTTGAGTCACGACGCCGCCGAAACCGCGGACCATTTCCAGGGCCACTTCTTCGTCGAGTTTCTTCGGCAGTACTTCAACAGTCAGGCGCTCGGCTTTCTGGGCTGGCGACAGGTCGGCGTACTTCTGACCGAACAGGAAGATCTGCGCCAGAACCTGGTTGGCGAACGAACCGTCCATGATGCGGCTTGGGTGACCGGTGGCGTTACCCAGGTTAACCAGACGGCCTTCGGCCAGCAGGATCAGGTAGTCGTCGTTCTGGGCATCGAATGCGCCAGGACCGGTACGGTGGATTTTGTGAACCTGTGGCTTCACTTCTTCCCATGCCCAGTTCTTGCGCATGAAAGCGGTGTCGATTTCGTTGTCGAAGTGGCCGATGTTGCAGACAACAGCGCGCTTCTTCAGGGCTTTGAGCATGTTCGCGTCGCAAACATTGACGTTGCCGGTGGTGGTCACGATCAGGTCGATCTTGCCCAGCAGCGCTTTGTCGATGCTTGCTTCGGTACCGGTGTTGATACCGTCGATGAACGGCGAAACCAGTTCGAAACCGTCCATGCAGGCTTGCATGGCGCAGATCGGGTCGACTTCGGAGACTTTAACGATCATGCCTTCCTGACGCAGGGACTGAGCGGAGCCCTTGCCCACGTCGCCGTAACCGATGACCAGCGCTTGCTTGCCGGACAGCAGGTGGTCGGTGCCGCGCTTGATCGCGTCGTTCAGGCTGTGACGGCAGCCGTACTTGTTGTCGTTCTTGGACTTGGTCACCGAGTCGTTGACGTTGATGGCCGGGATTTTCAGCTCGCCCTTGGCCAGCATGTCCAGCAGGCGGTGAACGCCAGTGGTGGTTTCTTCGGTCACGCCGTGAACGCGATCCAGAACCTGTGGGTACTTGTCGTGCAGCAGCTGGGTCAGGTCGCCGCCGTCGTCGAGGATCATGTTGGCATCCCATGGCGCGCCATCTTTCAGGATGGTTTGCTCCAGGCACCACTCGTACTCTTCTTCAGTCTCGCCTTTCCAGGCGAAAACCGGGATGCCAGCAGCGGCGATAGCAGCAGCGGCCTGATCCTGAGTCGAGAAAATGTTGCAGGACGACCAGCGAACTTCGGCACCCAGGGCAACCAGGGTTTCGATCAGCACGGCAGTCTGAATGGTCATGTGGATGCAGCCGAGAATCTTGGCGCCTTTGAGCGGCTGCTCACCGACGTACTTGCGGCGCAGACCCATCAGGGCTGGCATTTCGGATTCAGCGATGATGGTTTCGCGACGGCCCCAGGCAGCCAGGGACATGTCGGCGACTTTGTAATCGTTAAAATCTGCAGGCGTGATAACAGCGCTCATGAAGAGCCTCCATTCGTAATGTATGCGAATGGGCGCCGTTGTGCGTTTAGTGTCTGGCCGTGGCCAGTCAACGCCCCATCCGAGCCTGACAGGTTGAACCTGCTGCAGCGCCCCTCGGACAGGTGGCGGGAAAACGGTATCAATGGAACGTTACCGTTTTGAAACGGGGGCGATTATAGCGGGCTATGCTGATCTTCCAAAGCGTTTCTGTCGGTCAATGTCCGAACGGTAATCGTGACCATAGACGATGCTTAATAGAGCTCTAGTCCGGGCTCTGCCATGATGGCACCCATCATTCGGCAAGACGCTCAGGAGTGAATATGAATTTCCACACCCGCAAATGGGTAAAACCCGAAGACCTCAACCCCAACGGCACGCTGTTCGGCGGCAGCCTGTTGCGCTGGATCGACGAAGAAGCGGCGATCTACGCCATCGTCCAGTTGGGCAATCAGCGCGTGGTGACCAAGTACATTTCCGAAATCAACTTCGTCAGCGCCTCGCGCCAGGGCGACATCATCGAACTGGGCATCACCGCCACCGAGTTCGGCCGCACCTCGATCACCCTGACCTGCGAAGTGCGCAACAAGATCACCCGCAAAAGCATCCTGACGGTGGAGAAGATGGTCTTCGTCAACCTCGGCGAAGACGGCCTGCCCGCCCCACACGGCCGGACCGAGATCAAGTACGTCAAAGACCAGTTCAAGGACGAGTAATGCGAGTTCCGTAGGAGCCGGCTTGCCGGCGATGGCGCCATAAGCGTCACCGCAAAAACCGAGTCGACCCCATCGCCAGCAAGCTGGCTCCTACAAGATGCGGTTTCATTTGTGGGGCCACTGAACAAGCGCCGAACCCCGCGTGTCGTACCTACATGACACGCCACCGGTTCCGGAGCTCTATGGACGCGCAAAAAGACGGCAAGACCCCGAACCTCTCGGCTGAAGAACGGCATGACGTCGAAAAAAGCCAGCCGCCACGTGCGGCTGTATTGCACGAAATCATCCGCACCCAGGGCGATCAGGAACTGGAACGCAGCGTCGCCGCACTATGGTGGTCAGCGCTCGCCGCCGGCCTGACCATGGGCCTGTCGCTGATGGCCATGGGGTTGCTCAACTCGCGCCTGCCGGACGACGAACACTTCAAGGTGATTGCCAGTTTCGGTTACTGCGCCGGGTTCCTTGCGGTCATCCTCGCCCGCCAGCAATTGTTCACCGAGAACACCCTGACGGCGGTGCTGCCGGTCATGACCAAACCCACCCTGAACAATTTCGGCCGGTTGTTGCGGCTGTGGTCGGTGGTGCTGGTGGGCAACCTTTGCGGCACCTTGCTGGTCGCGTATGTGATGTTGCACCTGCCGATTTTCGACACCAGGACCGACCTGGCCTTCCTCGATATCGGGCGCAAAGTCATGGAGAACGACGCGAGCAAGATGTTCGCCAAAGGCATTGTGTCGGGCTGGATGATCGCGACCATGGTCTGGATGATCCCGTCCATGGAGAGCGCCAAGATGTGGATCATCATCCTCATCACCTACCTCATGGCGCTGGGGGATTTCACCCACATCGTCGTCGGTTCGGCCGAGGTGTCGTATCTGGTGTTTGCCGGCGAGTTGCCGTGGAAGGATTTCTGGCTGGTGTTCGCAGGTCCCACGCTGGCGGGGAACATTATCGGTGGCAGCTTTATCTTTGCGCTGTTGAGCCATGCGCAGATTCGCAGCGAAAGCGGGCCGCCGAAGCAGCCTGCGGATCGGGAGCCCGACCCGCAGAAGGTCAAAAAATAATCAGTGATGCCCGGCCTGTGCCGCTGGCGCAGGCTCATCCCGGGTCACGTGCTTGACCAGTTTGCCGATGCTCAAGCCCTGCAACAGGATCGACGACAACACCACGATGTAGGTGATGCTCAGCAGCAAATCACGCTCCGGGCCCAATGGCAGCGCCAGGGCGAGCGCTACCGAAACACCACCGCGCAAACCACCCCAGGTCAGAATCCGGATCGTTCCGCGCGGCACTGTGCGCCAGCGTCGCAGCAGGAGGATGGCCGGTGCCACGGTCAACAGGCGCGAGAGCAGAATGGCCAGGGCCAGCAAACTTGCCGCCAGCACGTGCAGCCAGTTGAACGGCAGCAGCAACAGCTCCATGCCGATCAGGGCAAACAGCAGGGCGTTGAGCATGTCGTCGAGCAGCTCCCAGAAACCGTCCAGGTACTTTCGGGTCATGTCGTTCATCGCCAGGTTGCGCCCCAGATTGCCGATGATCAGGCCGGCGACCACCATCGCGATCGGTGCGGAAACATGCAGCTCCGACGCCATGGCCGAGCCGCCGATCACCAGTGCCAGGGTCAGCATGACTTCGATCTGATGCTGCTCGATGCTCTTGATCATCAGATACACCAGGTAGCCGATCAGCCCACCAAACAGCACACCACCAATTGCTTCGTGTGCAAACAGCAGGGCCGTGGCGCCTACGGTTGGGGTTTCACCGAGTTGCGCGATACCCAACAGCACGGTGAACACCACTACCGCGGTGCCATCGTTGAACAGCGATTCACCAACAATCGTGGTTTTCAGCGGTTTGGACGCGTTGGCGGTCCGCAGCACGCCGAGCACCGCGATGGGGTCGGTCGGGGAAATCAGCGCGCCGAACAGCAGGCAGTACAGAAAGCTCACATGCCAGCCGAACAGGGCAAAGATGTAATACGCGAGGCTGCCGATCACGGCGGTGGCGATCAATACACCAAATGTTGCGAGCAGGCCGATGGGCCAGCGATAGCTGCGCAGGTCATTGAGATTGACGTGCAGCGCGCCGGCGAACAGCAGAAAGGACAGCATCCAGTTCATCAGCAGATCACCGAAGTCGATCTGGCCGATCAGCTGTTGCACGCGCTCTTCGAGGCCGGGGTAACCGAGGAAACTCAGGCCCTGCAACAGCAGGGAAAACATCAGTGCGGTGACCATGACGCCGATGGTCGGGGGCAGGCCGATGAAGCGGAAATTCACGTAGGTGAGCAGGGAGGTGAGACAGATAAACGCAGCGACAAGTTCAAGCATCCGGGGTCCTTGGATGAGGGGAGAGATTAGTTTTCAGGTAGGTGCACCGAGTCGGCTTCTTCGCGGGCAAGCCTCGCTCCTACGGGATCTGCGCGATCCTGTAGGAGCGAGGCTTGCCCGCGAAGGCAATTATTCAGGCGGACACATTGACCGCAGTCGCACCGCGACGTTGCAGGTAAATGAAGAAAAGCGCTGTCAGCACCGTCAATCCACTGACCAGCGCGCCGGTCCACGGCAAGTCCGCCAGGTCCGCGCCGCTGGCGACCACCAGCCCGCCAATCCACGCGCCCGCCGCATTACCGAGATTGAAAGCGCTCTGGTTCAACGTCGAGCCGAGGTTCGGTGCTTCATGCGCCTGATCAATGATCAGCAGTTGCAGAATCGGGCACAGGGCGAAGGCAAAGATCCCCCACAGCACCAGCGTGATCGCCGCCGGAATCACCGAGTGACTGGTCTGCGTGAACGCGGCCAGCACGACCACCACCGCCAACGCCATGCCCACCAGTGAAGGCAGCAAGCGACTGTCGGCCAGGCGGCCGCCGAGCATGCTGCCCGCCGTCAAACCGACGCCGAACAACAGCAACATAATGGTCACGCCGTGCGGGCTGACCCCGGTGATGTCCTGCAGGATCGGCGCGATGTAGGTGAACACGCTGAACAGGCTGGTCGACGCCAGTACGCTCATGCCCAGGGCCAGCAGCACATTGACCTTGCCCAGCACCTTGAACTCGCTGGCGAGGTTGGCCTCGTCCATGGCGATGTCCTTCGGCAACCAGACCCACTGCGCAATCGCGGCGATCACACCGATCACCGACACCGCCCAGAACGTCGAACGCCAACCGGCGTATTGGCCGAGCGCGGTGCCCAATGGCACACCGAGCACATTGGCCAGGGTCAGGCCGGTGAACATCATGGCAATCGCCTGCGCCCGTTTGTTCGGCGCGACCAGACCGGCCGCGACCACCGAACCGATGCCGAAGAACGCCCCGTGGCATAACGCGGTAACCACTCGGGCGGCCATCAGCGTGGCGTAGTTTGGCGCCAACGCGCACAGCACGTTGCCGAGGATGAACATCAGTGTCATGCCTAGCAGGGTGGCTTTGCGCGGCATATTGGCGGTGCCGACCGCGAGGATCGGCGCGCCGAACACCACGCCCAGGGCGTAACCGGTGATCAACAGACCGGCGTGGGGAATGCTCACGGCGAGGTCGCGAGCGACGTCGGGCAGCAAGCCCATGATGACGAATTCAGTGGTGCCGATGCCGAACGCGGCAACAGCGAGGGCAAGCAAGGCGAGTGGCATGCGCAAGGTCTCTGTCGGTAGTCTTGACGCTGTGATCAGGCATACGCAGGCCGACGACCGTTCTCGAAGAGAGCGGGTCATGGCAGAAATTATTGGAATTAGTCTGTGCGCAACTGAGTGCGGCGTGGTCGCTTGCAGTATAAACAGCTGCTGACATATGGCGAATCAATTATCTCCCCCCGTCCCTGTAGGAGCACGGCTTGCCGGCGAAAGCGGTCTGAAGTACGCCTTCGCCGGCAAGCCGTGCTCCTACAGGGTGAGGATGATGAACAAAAGGAGTGTGCCGTGCTTGCAACGGCGTTGGTGTTGGTGGCGGCGCTGTTGCACGCGGCGTGGAACACCCTGATTAAATTCAGTGCGGAACGGTTGTTGGTCGTGGCCTGCATGGACAGCGTGGCGATGCTTTTTGTCGCGCTGATGTTGCCGTTCGTGGCGCTGCCACCGATTGAAATCTGGCCATGGATTCTCGCATCGGCCGCATTCGAATTGCTTTATCGCTATCTGCTGATTCAGGCCTATCGAGTGGGTGATCTCGGTTTGGTGTACCCGCTGATGCGTGGCTTGTCGCCGTTAG
The DNA here is from genome assembly GCF_019947305.1 of Pseudomonas sp. BF-RE-21. Taxonomy (NCBI): domain Bacteria; kingdom Pseudomonadati; phylum Pseudomonadota; class Gammaproteobacteria; order Pseudomonadales; family Pseudomonadaceae; genus Pseudomonas; species Pseudomonas sp. BF-RE-21. Next base: position 247,205 of record NZ_JAGYGF010000001.1, read on the forward strand.
TGGTGCTGGCCTTGACGCTGATCTTTGCCGGGGAGGTGCTGACGAATCAGCAGATCTTCGGAATTCTGCTCATCCCGTTGGGCATGCTGTGCCTGCTGTGGCAGGGCGGTGGCGGTACGCGTTTGCCGTGGTCGATGCTGCCGGTGGTGGCGCTGATTGGCCTGTGCATTGGCTGCTACACCTTTATCGATGGCCAGGCGTTGCGGCGCTGGTCGCATCCGCTGGACTACCTGGTCTGGGTGACGTTGCTCAGCGCCTGGCCGTTTCCGCTGCTGGCGTTGGTGCGCAAGCGGCCGGCGTTCATGCTGTTCTGGCGTGAACAATGGCGCTTGGGATTGGCGGTCGGGTTCTGCGTGTTGTTCAGCTACGCTCTGGTGCTGTGGGCGATGCAGCTGGGGTCGATTGCAGAAGCGGCGGCATTGCGCGAGATCAGCGTGATTCTGGTGGTGCTGTTTGGCATGCGCTATCTGAAAGAACCTTTCGGTCGGCCGCGGCTCTTGGCCTGTGGGCTGGTGCTGATCGGCATGTTGGTGATGAAGTTTTGACCGGGATCCGGATTTTATAACTCGAAGAAAAGGACTGCGATATGACGGTTGCTCTGTGGTGCATTTTGATTGCGTTCTTCCTGCCCTATCTCTGCGTGGGGATTGCCAAGATCAGTGGCCGTTTTGGACTGAAAGACAACCATGACCCCCGGGATTTTCTCGAGTCACTGAATGGTTTGGGCCGGCGCGCCTACGCGGCGCAATTGAACAGTTTCGAAGTGACCCCGGCGTTCGCGGCGGCGGTGATCGTGGCCCACCTGGCCGGCAACGCCGAGCTGGTGACGATCAATGTGCTGTCGGTGTTGTTCATCACCAGCCGTCTGCTGTACATCATTTGCTACCTGGCGGACTGGGCGATTCTGCGGTCGCTGGTGTGGTTTGTGGGGATGGGGTTGATCGTGAGTTTCTTTGTGATTTCGGTCTGACATATCTGCGGTGTTTATTTTGGCCCCTTCGCGGGCAAGTCGGATCGCCGCCCGCTCGCTCCTACAGGTATTACAGTCGATCACAATTGTGTGATCGCCGCAGATCCCTGTAGGAGCGTGGCTTGCCCGCGAAAGCTATCTATCTGCCGCCACAGTAATTAAGGGTTGGCTTTAACCGCATCAGCCACCTGAGGCACTTGCGGCAAGGCCGCGCCTTTGGGCCAGAGCATCCAGATCTGCCCCTGCTGCTTCATGTCGCCAGCCAGTTGACCCGCCGCTTCGCCGGTGCCCCAGAACAAGTCAGCACGTACTTCACCGGCAATCGCACCGCCAGTGTCTTGAGCTGCCACCGGACGAACCAGTGCAGTGCCGTCCGGCCGCGTTGTGGATAACCACAACAGGCTGCCCAACGGAATCACTTTGCGATCCACTGCCGCGCTGTAACCCGCCGTCAGCGGTACGTTCAGCGAGCCGCGAGGGCCTTCATTGCTGTCCGGGTTGCGGGTGAAGAACACATAGCTCGGGTTGCTGCCGAGCAGTTCCGGAATGCGCGCCGGATTGGCCTTGGCCCAGTCGCTGATTGCGTCCATGGTCACGTCTTCTTTCTTCAGTTCGCCTTGCTCTACCAGCCAGCGGCCGATGGGGCGATACGGATGACCGTTCTGGTCGGCATACGCAATGCGCAACTGGCGACCATCGTCGAGCTGAATGCGACCGGAACCCTGGATTTGCAGGAATTGCAGGTTCATCGGGTCGGTCAGCCACGCCACGACCGGCGCCTTGACCCCTTTGGTTTCGATGGTTGCTGCATCGTCGTAAGGCTTGAGCACGCGACCTTCGAGCCGTCCGCGCAGGCGTTTGCCTTTGAGCTCCGGGTAGATGCTGTCCAGAGAGACGATGATCATGTCTTCTGGAACCCCGTATACCGGGATGTTCGCCACGGCAGTTTGGGTCAGGCTGCCGGGGTAGACCGGTTCGTAGTAACCGGTGATCAAACCGTTGGGATTGTCGTTGGCGGCGCGCAGGCCGTAGACGTCGAGGTTCTGTTTGAGGAAGCCGCGAATGTCACTGGCGGTTTGCGGCACGTTGCTGGCAGCAGCACAGGTCGAGCCCCAGATCGGGTCGGCCTTGAGTCGGGTGCACGCGCTGCGCCATGAACCGAAACCGGCGACCAGGTCGTTATCGGATACCGTCGGCAAGGCTTCCCAGGTGGCGCTGGAGTAAGTCGCCAGCGCGTGGGTCTTGGGTTTGTTGTTGTCACCGCCGGTGCAGCCTGCGAGCACGGCCACCATCGGGAGGGTCCAGGCGAGGCGGTGACGCCATGCCTTGAAACGGCTGTTCATGGAGTAATTCCTTTGTCGGTTGCCTGAGTGCTCCATGCGCTCAAACAACCCGTATTGATAATAGGGCTATTGGTCTTTGCCGATGACGCGAGGATACTGGCCGCCGTTTCCCGTGACCTGAAGCCACCATGACTCTTAAAAGACTTTCCGTTGTATTGCTGGCCTGCCTGACCTTGTCCGCGTGCGGCGGTGTCGATCCGAATTCGCCACTGGGCCAGCGCAAGGCAATCTTCAAACAAATGCTCAAGACCGGCGAAGACCTGGGTGGCATGTTGCGCGGCCGCATTCCATTCGACGGCCCGAAATTCGCTGACGGCGCGGTGAAACTCGATGCGCTGTCCCAGGAACCGTGGAAGCATTTTCCACAGGTGCGCGAAGAAGATCACACCAGCGCCAAGGGCGATGTGTGGCAGAAACAGGCACGCTTTCAGGAAATGGCCCGCAGCCTTGAAGCCGCCACCGGTGAATTGGTGATTGCCAGCAAGGTTCAGCCATACAAGGCCAGCAACCTAGGGCCGGCGGTGCAGAAGGTCGAAGATGCCTGCAGTGCGTGCCATAAAGAGTTTCGGGATCATTGATTTGCAGCGCTCTTGCTGACGCTTTCGCGAGCAGGCTCGCTCCCACATAGGATTGCATTCCCCTGTGGGAGCGAGCCTGCTCGCGAAGCTCCCTGAAGAACGCTACAAATTCCTGACTTTACCTTTTCTTATTTATCCAGCTCGTCGAGCGCGTTTTGCAGTTCCTTGCGCGACTCGGCCAGTTTGTCTTTGCGCTTGTTGATCTTCTCGGGGTCGCCTTTCTTCATGGCTTTGTCGAGGTCGGCCTGGCGCTGGCTGACTTCATGCTTGGCGTCGAGGACCTTGTTTTCCCGCTCCTTCTTCAGCGAAGCGTCGGTGCAATGCGCGGTAACTTCGCTCAGTGCCGTTTCCAGGCCTGCCTGCTGTTCGGCGTTGCCATGGGATTTGGCCAGTTCGATCTGGTTGATGATGCCTTGTTTCTTGGCGGCACAACCGGTCAGCCCCGGGGCCTCTTCGACGGCCATCAGTGGCGCGGCCATCACGCTGCAAAGGGTCAGCAGGGCGAGCGGTGAAAGAAATTTCATAAAAGCTCCATGTGCAGGTGCAATCGGGTCGATAGGGCGATGGGCGTTTGAGCTCGTCGGCCTCTTTGGGTTCCCGGGCGGGCGAGTATCTGCGGTTGCTAAAAACCGTCGATCCCCGCCGCACGTAATGTGTCGCTCAAGGCCAGGACCTGCGGGTCGCGGAAAAATGCACTCAATTGCGCCGCGCGTCCCGGGCCGATGCCGGCTTCGGCCTGCCATTGTTCGGTGTTTCGTTGTGCCAGTTCCTGCCAGGAGTCGGCGAGGTTTGCCTGGCCGGTCGGTGGTAAACCCAGGGCTTTGAGCCAGCGAGCAAAAGGGCGTTGGCGGGCACTGTTGAAACTGTTTAGAAGACGAGTACTGCTGCGCTCGCCGAAGCCGTTAATGTTAGCAAGCTCTTGAGCATCGAGGGTCAACCAATCCAGCAGGCCGTTCAGGTGGCCTGTTTCGAAAAGTGTCTCCCATGTTCCTGGGCCGACATGAGGCATGGCCAACCCTTGCTTGCCACTGAGCCAGGTCAGTCGTGCGAGAAACTGGCTTTCACAGCCCGGCGTCGGTTGCCAGCAACTCAAATGATGAAAGTCCGCTGCCAGCGGCGTGTTCAAGGCTGGGCGTTCGGCGGCGCGTAGTACGACGCCGTCGAGCCGGGGAATGGTCAGCCCCGCGAGGCTGATGGACACCTGATCGCCGGGGCGGATGTCCAGCTCCTCCCAGCGCCGCAGTGAGCTGACGCTGACACGCTTGATCTGCCGGTCATCGAGGGTCACCGGTTTCAAGTCCAGCACGGGGGTGATCCGTCCGGTGCGACCGACCTTGAAGTCGACTTTGCGTACTTCGGCCAGCGCCTGGGCAAAGGGGTATTTCCAGGCGACGGCCCAGTACGGTGTTTTTGCCTGCCAGCGCTCGGCCGAAGGCCGTTGGCTCTGGCGCAGGACCACACCATCACTGGCAAAGGGCAGGGGCGAGCGGTACCAGTAATTGCGCCAGTGTTCAGCATCGGCAAACGTCTGTACCGGCTGACTGTAAGGCGCGATGCTCGGCAAACCCAGCTCATCCAGAGCGGCGATGCGAGCAGGCAAACCGGCCGGGCCTTGTGGCCAGTCCCAGATAAACAGGCCGATGCCGGTCGCCTGCTCAGGGCTGAGTTCCTTGCGCGCCATCAAACCGGCCACGGTGGCGCGGGCATTGAGGCTTCCCGCCTTGACTTGCACATGGTCGGCCAGTCGCCAATAGAGTTCGCCTTGCACCAGCAGGTCCAGCGGGCGTGACAGTTGCCGGGGGATGGCGGGGATCAGTCGCGCCGAGGCCGTCCAGTCTTGCCCGTTTATTCCGTCGCCGCGACTGATTGCCTGGTGCAGTACGCCCTTGCGGTAGATCAGCGTCACCGCCACACCATCGACTTTGGGTTGTACCCAGAGGTCCTTGCGATCGCGCATCCAGGTTTCGGCTGCACGACCATCGCGCACTTTTTCCAGGCCGGTGTGGGCAATGGGGTGGGCAGTTTTGCCGCCAGCCGTGCGTAATGGTTCGGGCGTCAGGCCCAAGTCAAAGCAACTGCGCCATTCGGTGAGGCGAGCGAGGGCTTGATCGTAAAGTTCGTCGGCAACCAGCGAGCGGCCATGGTGGTGATAACTGTCATCCCAGGTGTCGATCTGTTTTTGCAGGGTGGTGATTTCGTCCAGAGCCCTGGCGGGCGGCCAGTCGGGACAGTCGGCTGCGGTTGTAGTGAGGCAAAAAAAGCTCAGAGAAAAAACAGAAAACAGGCGCAGAAGCATTGTGAGCGTCCTTGCTCAGGGGGATGCTTGAAGGCTAGTCAGTATTTTCTGGCGGGGACGGTGGGTGTTTTGCCTGGTGTTTCCGGGTGACTGGGCTGGCCTCTTCGCGAGCAGGCTCGCTCCTATAGGGAAATGCATTCCAATGTAGGAGCGAGACCGGCTTGCCGGTGATGGGAGCGACTCGGTCTCAAAGGCAAGACAACAAAAAGCCCCGCACGGCGAACCGTGCAGGGCTTTTGGTACCGCCGGGGAGGTCTTACAGGCCGGCAGCCGAACGCAGGTCGTCGGCGCGGTCGGTTTTTTCCCAGGTGAACGTGGTGAAGGTGTCTTCGCCCACGGTCTTGGTCGCCGGGGTGCGACCGAAGTGGCCGTACGCTGCGGTTTCCTGGTACATCGGGTGCAGCAGGTCAAGCATGGTGGTGATTGCGTATGGACGCAGGTCGAACACTTCGCGAACCAGTTTGACGATTTTGTCGTCGCTGATTTTGCCGGTGCCGAAGGTGTTCAACGAGATCGAAGTTGGCTGGGCAACACCGATCGCGTAGGAAACCTGAATCTCGCAACGCTCGGCCAGGCCGGCAGCGACGATGTTCTTCGCCACGTAACGACCGGCGTAGGCCGCGGAACGGTCAACCTTCGATGGATCTTTACCGGAGAACGCGCCGCCGCCGTGACGGGCCATGCCGCCGTAGCTGTCGACGATGATCTTGCGACCGGTCAGACCGCAGTCACCCACTGGGCCGCCAATGATGAACTGGCCAGTCGGGTTGATGTGGAACTGGGTGTCTTTGGTCAGCAGTTCGGCAGGCAGCACGTGCTTGACGATCAGCTCCATCACGCCTTCGCGCAGGTCTTTGTACGACACTTCAGGGTTGTGCTGGGTCGACAGTACAACGGCGTCGATACCGACAACCTTGCCGCCTTCGTAACGGCAAGTCACTTGCGACTTGGCGTCCGGGCGCAGCCAAGGCAGCAGGCCGGATTTACGGGCTTCGGCCTGGCGCTGAACCAGTTGGTGCGAGAAGGTGATCGGTGCTGGCATCAGCACGTCGGTTTCGTTGCTGGCGTAGCCGAACATCAGGCCCTGGTCGCCGGCGCCCTGATCTTCAGGCTTGGCACGGTCAACACCCTGGTTGATGTCTGGGGACTGCTTACCGATGATGTTCATCACACCGCAAGTGGCGCCGTCGAAGCCGACATCGGAGCTGTTGTAGCCGATGTCCAGAATGACGTTACGCACGATTTCTTCCAGGTCGACCCAGGCCGACGTGGTGACTTCACCTGCGATGATTGCCACGCCGGTTTTTACCAGCGTTTCGCACGCCACACGGGCGAACTTGTCTTCAGCAATGATGGCGTCCAGCACCGCATCGGAAATCTGGTCGGCGATTTTGTCCGGATGCCCTTCGGACACGGACTCGGAGGTGAAGAGGGAGTATTCGCTCATCTCGATTTTTTCCTGAATTTACCGATGGTGAGTGTCGCCAGTTGGCCGCTGAAAGTGGCGGACCTGAATCTGGAAACCATTACGTAAGCCTACATAGAGGCTTTCCCCGGGAACGAGTCCCGCAGCGGTGGCCCAACGGGCCAGATCGTCCTGTTCAAACCCCAACCAGAGATCACCGCAGGCCTCCCTGGCCCAACTCTGGTTGTGGCTACATAACTCTGTCACAAGCAGGCTACCGCCCGGTTGCAGCAATTTGGCCATGTGCTTGAGCGCATCGGCCGGCGCGGCAAAGTGGTGCAGCACCATGTTCAGTACAACGCAATCGGCCTTGAGGCTTACGCCATTCAATGCATCGGCCAGTTGCAGGCTGACGTTAGCCAGCGTTTCACGTTCGCAGACCTGCCGCGCCAATTCGAGCATCGCCTGGCTGTTGTCCAGCGCGGTGACGTGAGTGAAACGGCGCGCCAGTTCCGGCAAAAAAGCACCGTCGCCAGGGCCGACTTCTATGGCCGTGGCGCCTTCACTGAAACTCAGTTTGTCGAGCAAGGCCACCACGCTTTCGCGGTACTGCGGCAGGCCGGCAATCAGGTCTTGCTGGGCGCGAAACTTCTCCGCGACCCGTGAGAAAAAGTCTTGGCTGGCCGCTGCGCGTTGCCCGTGGACCTGACCGATCCGCGACTGCACATCGGCAGGCAGGGTCAGGTTGTCCACTTCTTCGAGCAGCGCGGCGTGCAACTTGCCGCCGAGCAGGTCGGTGTGGGGCAGGGCGCGACGGTAGAAAATCGCGTTGCCTTCACGGCGCGTAGCCACCAGGTCGGCCTGGGCCAGTACCTTGAGGTGATGACTCATGCCCGACTGGCCAATACCGAAGATCTGCGCCAGCTCGAGTACGCCAAACGAGTCGTTGGCCAGCGCGCGCAATACATTCAGCCGCAGAGGATCGCCACCGGCCTTGCACAGGGCCGCCAGCTCATCGCACTCGTCATGTTGAATGGAAGGCACGCGTAAATTCATAGGGCCAGCAGTCTAGTGACGGTCAGAAAGTACCGCAAGAGCAATATCAAAAAGTTTTGATATTGCTCGATGGGTGGCACTTCTGATGACTTGTTTCACTCTACAAACGAATAGCAGAAAGGTTTCACCAGCCGAAACCGTCTTTATCCATTGGAAAAACGCCTTCAGATGACTATCTGTCATTGCCGCGAGGCATGCCTGTGAGGGAAAATGCTCGCCTTTTTTCCGTTTCGTTTTATTCAAACCCTAGGAGATCAGCGATGCCCAGCCGTCGTGAGCGTGCCAACGCCATTCGTGCCCTCAGCATGGATGCCGTGCAAAAAGCCAACAGCGGCCATCCCGGTGCCCCGATGGGTATGGCGGATATCGCCGAAGTACTTTGGCGTGACTACCTGAAGCACAACCCGAGCAATCCATCGTTCGCCGACCGTGACCGCTTCGTGCTGTCCAACGGCCACGGCTCGATGCTGATCTACTCGCTGCTGCACCTGACCGGCTACGACCTGTCGATCGATGACCTGAAGCAATTCCGTCAACTGCACAGCCGCACCCCGGGTCACCCGGAACTCGGCTACACCCCGGGCGTTGAAACCACCACCGGTCCACTGGGCCAGGGTCTGGCCAACGCCGTGGGTTTTGCCCTGGCTGAAAAAGTCCTGGCGGCGCAGTTCAACCGTCCGGGCCACAACATCGTTGACCACCACACTTATGTGTTCCTGGGTGATGGCTGCATGATGGAAGGCATTTCCCACGAAGTCGGCTCGCTCGCTGGTACTTTGGGCCTGGGCAAGCTGATCGCCTTCTACGATGACAACGGCATCTCCATCGACGGCGAAGTCGAAGGCTGGTTCACCGATGACACGCCGAAGCGTTTCGAAGCCTACAACTGGCAGGTGATCCGCAACGTCGACGGTCATGATCCTGAAGAGATCAAAATCGCCATCGAGACCGCTCGCAAAAGCGCGCAGCCGACCCTGATCTGCTGCAAGACCACCATCGGTTTCGGTTCGCCGAACAAGCAAGGTAAAGAAGACTGCCACGGCGCCCCATTGGGTGACGCGGAAATCGCACTGACCCGTACTGCACTGAAGTGGAACCACGGTCCGTTCGAAATCCCGGCCGACATCTACGCCGAGTGGGACGCCAAGGAAGCCGGCCGCGCTGCCGAAGCCGAGTGGGACCAGCGTTTCGCTGCCTACTCCGCCGCTTTCCCGACCGAAGCGAACGAACTGATTCGTCGTCTGAGCGGTGATCTGCCGGCCGACTTCACCGAGAAAGCCGATGCTTATATCGCTGAAGTCGCTGCCAAAGGCGAAACCATCGCCAGCCGTAAAGCCAGCCAGAACGCTCTCAACGCATTCGGCCCGCTGTTGCCTGAGTTCCTCGGCGGCTCCGCTGACCTGGCCGGTTCCAACCTGACCCTGTGGAAAGGCTGCAAAGGCGTCACGGCTGAAGACGCCAGCGGCAACTACATGTACTACGGCGTACGCGAGTTCGGCATGACCGCCATCATGAATGGCGTTGCCTTGCACGGCGGCCTGGTGCCTTACGGCGCGACCTTCCTGATGTTCATGGAATACGCCCGCAACGCTGTGCGCATGTCGGCCTTGATGAAGCAGCGCGTGATCCACGTCTACACCCACGACTCCATCGGTCTGGGCGAAGACGGCCCGACTCACCAGCCTATCGAGCAACTGGCCAGCCTGCGCTGCACGCCAAACCTCGACACCTGGCGTCCAGCCGACGCCGTGGAATCGGCGGTGAGCTGGAAATGCGCACTGGAGCGCAAGGACGGTCCTTCGGCCTTGATCTTCTCGCGTCAGAACCTGCAGCACCAAACCCGCAACGCGATTCAGATCGAAGAGATCTCCCGTGGCGGTTACGTGTTGAAGGACTGTGCAGGCGAGCCTGATCTGATCCTGATCGCCACCGGTTCCGAAGTCGGCCTGGCGGTTCAGGCTTATGACAAGCTGACCGAGCAGGGTCGTAAAGTACGCGTCGTTTCGATGCCGTGCACCAGCGTGTTCGATGCCCAGGACGCCGACTACAAGCAATCGGTCCTGCCGTTGCAGGTCAGCGCCCGTATCGCCATCGAAGCCTCTCACGCGGACTACTGGTACAAGTACGTGGGCCTGGAAGGTCGCGTCATCGGCATGACCACCTACGGCGAGTCGGCGCCTGCGCCAGCCTTGTTCGAAGAGTTCGGCTTCACCCTGGAAAACATCCTGGGTCAGGCTGAAGAGCTGCTGGAAGACTGATCCAGAAGTTGCGTTATCGGGGCTGACGCCTTCGCGGGCAAGCCTCGCTCCTACAAGGGATAGCGTTGTTGGCGGAATTGGGGTCATCCCGATCCTCAACAATCGCAAACCTGTAGGAGCGAGGCTTGCCCGCGAAGACGGCAGGCCTGGCGACCACATTCCCAAGCGTCATCGAGAACCCCCATGCCTCAACCGCGTCCCTACAAAGTTGCACTCAACGGCTACGGCCGGATTGGTCGTTGCGTCTTGCGTGCGTTGTTTGAGCGAGGCTCGGCGGCCGGGTTTGAAATTGTCGCGATCAACGATCTGGCGGACATGGCCAGCATCGAATACCTGACACGCTTCGACTCCACGCACGGGCGTTTTCCCGGCGAGGTGAAGGTCGACGGCGATTGTCTGCATATTAATGGCGACTGCGTGAAGGTCCTGCGCAGTGCCACCCCCGAAGGCATCGATTGGGCGTCCCTGGGCGTCGATCTGGTGCTGGAGTGCTCCGGCGCTTACCACACCCGTGAAGACGGTCAGCGTTTCCTCGACGCCGGCGCACCACGCGTGCTGTTTTCCCAGCCGATGGCCAGCGAGGCGGATGTCGACGCCACCATCGTCTACGGCGTGAACCAGGATTGCCTGACCGGCGACGAGCTGCTGGTGTCCAACGCATCCTGCACCACCAACTGCGGCGTGCCGCTGTTGCGCCTGCTGGATCAGGCCATCGGCCTGGAATACGTGTCGATCACCACCATCCACTCGGCGATGAACGATCAGCCGGTGATCGACGCCTATCACCACGAAGACCTGCGCCGTACGCGTTCGGCGTTTCAGTCGGTGATTCCGGTGTCCACTGGTCTGGCGCGCGGCATCGAACGCCTGTTGCCGGAACTTGCCGGGCGAATTCAGGCCAAAGCCGTGCGGGTGCCGACGGTGAACGTGTCTTGCCTCGATATTACGATGCAGACCGTGAGCGATACCGACGCCACCGAGGTCAACCGGATTCTGCGCGAGGCTGCCACCAGCGGCCCGCTCAAAGGCCTGCTGGCCTACACCGAGCTGCCCCACGCAAGCTGTGATTTCAACCATGACCCACATTCGGCGATCGTCGATGCCAGTCAGACCCGAGTTTCCGGCCCACGGCTGGTGAACATCCTGGCCTGGTTCGACAACGAATGGGGTTTTGCCAACCGAATGCTGGACGTTGCAGAACACTATCTGCAAACAGCAACTTCAAAAAAACCGTAGGAAGTGCGACCCATGACCGTGTTGAAGATGTCCGACCTCGATCTGCAAGGTAAGCGCGTATTGATCCGCGAAGACCTCAACGTCCCAGTCAAGGACGGTGTTGTCACCAGCGATGCGCGAATCCTGGCCTCGCTGCCGACCATCAAGCTGGCCCTGGAAAAAGGCGCGGCCGTGATGGTCTGCTCGCACCTTGGCCGTCCGACTGAAGGCGAGTTCTCGGCCGAGAACAGCCTCAAGCCTGTCGCTGACTACCTGAGCAAGGCCCTGGGCCGCGAAGTGCCGCTGGTTGCCGATTACCTGGGCGGCGTTGACGTCAAGGCCGGCGACATCGTGCTGTTCGAAAACGTGCGCTTCAACAAGGGCGAGAAAAAGAACGCTGACGAACTGGCCCAGCAATACGCCGCCCTGTGCGACGTGTTCGTGATGGACGCCTTCGGCACCGCTCACCGCGCCGAGGGTTCGACCCACGGCGTGGCCAAGTTCGCCAAAGTCGCGGCCGCGGGCCCGTTGCTGGCCGCTGAACTGGACGCACTGGGTAAAGCCCTCGGCGCTCCGGCTCAACCAATGGCAGCCATCGTTGCCGGTTCCAAGGTGTCGACCAAGCTCGACGTACTGAACAGCCTGAGCCAGATCTGCAACCAGCTGATCGTCGGCGGCGGCATTGCCAACACCTTCCTGGCTGCGGCCGGTCATCCGGTCGGCAAGTCCCTGTACGAACCGGACCTGCTGGACACCGCTCGCGCCATCGCCGCCAAAGTCAGCGTGCCGCTGCCGGTCGACGTGGTGGTCGCCAAGGAATTCGCTGAAAGCGCCGCTGCGACCGTCAAGCTGATCGCCGATGTGGCGGCAGACGACATGATCCTGGACATCGGCCCACAGACCGCGGCGAATTTCGCCGAGCTGCTGAAGTCGTCCAAGACCATCCTGTGGAACGGCCCGGTCGGCGTGTTCGAATTCGACCAGTTCGGTAACGGCACCAAAGTCTTGGCCCAGGCCATCGCTGAAAGCTCGGCGTTCTCCATCGCGGGCGGCGGCGACACCCTGGCGGCCATTGATAAATATGGCGTAGCGGATCAGATCTCCTACATTTCTACCGGCGGCGGCGCATTCCTCGAATTCGTCGAAGGCAAAGTGTTGCCGGCCGTAGAAGTCCTGGAAAGTCGGGCCAAGGCCTGAGGTCGCTGATTTGACCAGGCAAAGGAGTGTTCAGATGGTCAAGACGCTAGCGCTGTTGATCGTCGCCGGTTCACTGGCGGCTTGCGGGAGTAACCCGAAGGCCGCACCGGAACCTGCGCCGCAATCGGTACAAAAAAGCTGCTACCAGGCTGACTGGCAAGCGGAAACCAACCCGGTGCTCAACAAGCGTTCCGGGCCTGATGGCCTGGACAAATACGAAACACAGACCCCCGCCAAGGAACATGGTTGTCCTTGACGGGTCTGACTCCTTACTCAGGGCTGGCAGCGTGCGCCGTCAGTCGAGGAACACGGATGAAAGGTTTTATCGCCATTACGGCGCTGGTGCTGCTGGCAGGTTGCTCGAATTTTGACCTGTTCAAGCCGGCCCAATCAACGGACAGCTGGGCCACCTGGACCTGCGACAGCCAGGCCAAAGTGGTCTGGCGCTACACTGACGACAGCCATAAGGCCGTCGACGTGCGCCTCGGTGGGGCCGATCAGGTCTATCGCCTGAAGCTTGAGCCAGGCGCCGAAGGTTCGCTGTACAGCAACGACATGCTGGCGTTTCACATAAAAGGTGAGGAAGGCCTGGTTTACTGGGTCGCCACCAACGATTTGATCGGCCGCGGTTGTAAAGCCGAATAACAACGGCCGACGCAACCTCTGTAGGAGCTGGCTTGCCAGCGATGAGGCCCTTGAGGCGTGTGGTGTCTGTGCGGACGCCATCGCCGGCAAGCCGGCTCCTACAGGGGATGTGCAGGTCAGTAGCGTAATACCGAATTCGCAGGCCGGGCTGACCCCCGATCTGCAATAACTTGAATAGCCGCCGCCGCTCCGGCAGGCTGGCACGATTAACGACCCAAACCGGGAGAGACACACACAATGGCACTTATCAGCATGCGCCAGATGCTGGACCACGCAGCCGAGTTCGGCTACGGCGTTCCAGCCTTCAACGTCAACAACCTTGAGCAGATGCGCGCCATCATGGAAGCCGCTGACAAGACTGACTCCCCGGTGATCGTCCAGGCGTCGGCCGGTGCTCGCAAATACGCCGGCGCACCGTTCCTGCGTCACCTGATCCTGGCGGCAATCGAAGAATTCCCGCACATCCCGGTGTGCATGCACCAGGACCACGGCACCAGCCCTGACGTCTGCCAGCGCTCCATTCAACTGGGCTTCAGCTCGGTGATGATGGACGGCTCCCTGGGCGAAGACGGCAAGACGCCGACCGACTACGACTACAACGTCCGTGTTACCCAACAAACCGTAGCCATGGCTCACGCCTGCGGCGTATCGGTAGAAGGCGAGCTGGGCTGCCTGGGTTCGCTGGAAACCGGTATGGCCGGTGAAGAAGACGGCATCGGCGCTGAAGGCGTTCTGGATCACAGCCAGATGCTGACCGACCCGGAAGAAGCTGCCGACTTCGTCAAACGCACTCAAGTCGACGCCCTGGCCATCGCCATCGGCACCAGCCACGGCGCATACAAGTTCACCAAGCCGCCTACCGGCGACGTGCTGGCCATCGACCGCATCAAAGAAATCCACAAACGCATCCCGAACACCCACCTGGTAATGCACGGTTCGTCTTCGGTTCCGCAAGAGTGGCTGGCGATCATCAACCAGTACGGCGGCGACATCAAAGAAACCTACGGCGTACCGGTTGAAGAAATCGTCGAAGGCATCAAGCACGGCGTGCGCAAGGTCAACATCGACACCGACCTGCGCCTGGCGTCCACCGGTGCGATGCGTCGCCTGATGGCCACCAACCCGAGCGAATTCGACCCGCGTAAGTTCTTCGGCGCGACCGTGACTGCGATGCGTGATGTGTGTATCGCTCGCTACGAAGCCTTCGGCACTGCCGGCAACGCTTCGAAGATCAAAGCGATTTCGCTGGAAGGCATGTATCAGCGTTATCTGAAAGGTGAGTTGAACGCCAAGGTTAACTAAGCCTTCAGCGTTTGAGTTGCACAAAAAACCCGCCGAGAGGCGGGTTTTTTTATGGGCGATGACTCTTGGTTGAATGCGGTCATTGTAGGAGTGAGCCTGCTCCCACAGGTTCAGCCGTGATTCACATCACTTATCGTGATCAATATCCAGTTTGCTAAATGTCACTTTACCGCCTTCACTGGTGTACCCGGTGTTGTCCTGCACATAGACCCCGGCCTTGAAGTACAGCGGTTTGACCCGCCACATGGCGCTGATGTTGGTGTCCCACTGATAACCCGCGGCACTTATGCCCAGCGCACCACCAGGGCTGAGGTGGATGAGGTAGGAGAACTCCTGATCCAGTTTCACGCCGGTGGCGATGGTGATTACCCGGCCTTCGTCGTCATCGGGGTGCATGCGCACTTTGGCGACGATGTTGCCGGTCTTGGTGGTGGTCTTGTACTGATACTCGACCTTCACCATGGGTTTCTGGCTTTCGTAGGCGTGGATCTGGCCGATGACGATTTTCCCGGAGCTCGGCACCTGGTTCACCGCCAGGGTGGCGCGCAGGGAATTGTCGGCGTCCGGGTAGTACCAGTTTTTCAGGGTGCCGTTGCTGTAGGTTTCCCGTAGTTCGGTGCGGGGGTATTTGGCATTTTCGGTGCGGGTGCCAGTCACCGGCGACCAGAAAAACAGTGTGCCGGTGTCGGAGTGGAAGTATTGATCCTTGAACCCATTCACCAGTTTGGCCGTTTCAACGGTGTACGGCGGGTTACCGACGGGAACGCTGAGGTTCCAGGATGCGAGATCGATCATAGGCAAAGCTTCCACGAATTTTGCGGCACGGACGTACCAGAAGCTCTAGCACGCGCCTTTGGGGGCGGTCTTTATAAGCGTAGAAGGCTATTTTGTTAACGTCTGTCTGACAAATGGATGACGTCAAAATCCTGTTAAAAGGCCATCTTTCCCGGTTTTAGCGGGCTGTAGAGGTGACCGTTAGTCGGGCAATGAACCCTTTAGTTAAATGATGGCGTACTGATATCTTCTGCTTTCGCGAATCCCGGTCTAGAGTGAAGACGTAATATTTGTCCGGTTTTCACGAGAAACCGGCCTGACGCCCCGACATAGAGAAGCAGCATGGAATGCGCGCAACCCACGCCAGCCGAAGGCAGCTCAACCCTTTTAATCGTCGATGATTACCCTGAAAACCTGATCAGCATGCGCGCGTTGCTGCAGCGCCAGGACTGGCAGGTCATTACTGCTGCCTCCGGTTTCGAAGCCCTCGGCCTTCTACTCGAACACGATATCGATCTGGTGCTGCTGGATGTGCAGATGCCGGGCATGGACGGCTTTGAAGTGGCGCGCCTGATGCGTGGCAGTCAGCGCACCCGCCTCACGCCGATCATTTTCCTCACCGCCAACGAACAGTCTCAGGATGCCGTGATCAAGGGCTACGCCAGTGGTGCGGTGGATTACCTGTTCAAACCGTTCGACCCGCAGATTCTCAAGCCCAAAGTCCAGGCGCTGCTGGAGCATCAGCGCAATCGCCGGGCGTTGCAGCGCCTGAGCCACGATCTGGAGGTCGCGCGCGCCTTCAACGCCTCGGTGCTGGACAATGCCGCCGAAGGCATCCTGGTGGTCGGCGAGGACGGCCTGATCCGCTTTGCCAACCCGGCGATGTCGCGACTGCTCAATGCCACGGTGCAAGACCTCCAAGGCAAAGAGTTTCTGGATTACCTGCAAAAGCCGCATATTCCGGTCTGGGCCGATTCAGAACTGCTGGCCGGTTACAAGCGCGGCGAAACCCTGCGCCTGCACGATGCGCTATTGCGTACGGCACCGGGCCAGCAGGTACCCGTCGCACTTTCATGCGCGCCATTGCCAACCGAGCAACACGCGATGGTGGTGACGGTGCTGGACATGTCGGTGGTGCGTCATCTGCATCAGCAGCTGGAATTCCAGGCGGTGACCGACCCGTTGACCGGCCTGCTCAATCGCCGTGGTTTCTATCAGACCGTGGAAAACCTGCTGCTGCGCGGTGAGCGTAACGACAGCGCCTGGGTGTTGCTGTACCTCGACCTCGACGGTTTTAAACGGGTCAACGATTCCCTTGGTCACGATGCCGGTGACCGCGTGTTGCGCTGGGTGTCCGAACAGCTGAAGGCTTGCTTGCGACCCTTCGACATTCTGGCGCGCATGGGCGGCGATGAATTCACGGCGCTGCTCGATCTGGAGTTCCCCGAGCAAGCGGCCAAGATTGCCGAGAAGCTGATTGAGCGGGTGTCGATCTGTCAGCAGATCGATGGGCTGGATATCGCCCTCGGGGCCAGCATCGGCATCGCCACGTATCCGGATTGCGGGGCCAATCTCGATGGTTTGCTGCGAGCGTCCGACATCGCCATGTACGAAGCCAAGCGTGCCGGGCGTCAGCAATATCGCTTCTATGACCATGACATGAACGGTCGCGCGCGCTCACGGTTGATGCTCGAAGAAAGTGTGCGCACCGCCATCGAAAACCGCGATTTCAATCTGGTGTATCAACCGCAAGTGGCCATTGCCGGAGGGCAGATTCGCGGGTTCGAAGCCCTGCTGCGCTGGCAGCATCCGAGCGTCGGCGACGTGCCGCCAGGGCTGTTTTTGCCGTTGCTGGAAGAGGCGCGGTTGATCAGTCGCCTCGGCAGCTGGATTTATCATCGCGGCGCCGGGCAACGCAAAGCCTGGGAAACCTTGTTTGCCGAGGACTTGGTGCTGGGCGTCAGCTTGAGCAGTACACAGTTCGGCATGCCCAACCTGGTCACCGAGTTGCGTCAGGTGCTGGAGCGCCATGGCTTGCAGGCGCGGCATCTGGAGGTCGAGGTCACGGAAGAGGCCTTGATGCACAACCCCGATGAAACCCGCAAACAACTGCGGCTGCTGCGCAATCTGGGGGTGCGGGTGGCGCTGGATGATTTCGGCTCCGGGCCGTGCTCGTTGTCGCATCTGCGGGATCTGGAGCTGGACACGCTCAAGCTTGACCGGCATGTGATCGCCCGGTTGCCGGACTCTTCGCGGGATGCGGCGTTGGTGCGCAATGTGATCGACCTGTGCAAGCAGTACGGGATGCTGGTGATCGCCGAAGGCGTGGAAACCATCGCGCAATATGAATGGCTGCAAGCCAATGGCTGCGAGTACGTGCAAGGTTTCCTGGTGGCGCGGCCGATGATGGCCGAGGACGTCGGCGACTTTGTGCGGCCGTTCGACTGGAGCACGTTGATCGACTGAATTCGCTACACTGGCGGCCTTTCAGTAATTGATGTTGCCTATCCCGATGACCGCGTTGAAATACCTTCAGGCCTATCCCGTAGAGTTGCAGGACCAGGTGCGCTGGCTGATCACCGAAGGTCGGCTGGGCGATTACCTGGACAAACGCTACCCGCAAAAGCACGACGTGCAGAGTGACAAGGCGCTGTATGCCTATGCCCTGGACCTCAAGCAGGAATACCTGCGTAACGCCCCGGCCATCGACAAAGTGTTGTTCGACAACCGTCTGGACCTGACCCACCGCGCCCTCGGCCTGCACACCACGATCTCGCGGGTGCAGGGCGGCAAACTCAAGGCCAAGAAAGAAATTCGCGTGGCCTCGCTGTTCAAGGAGGCGCCTTGCGAGTTCCTGAAGATGATCGTGGTGCATGAGCTGGCGCACTTCAAGGAATCGGATCACAACAAGGCGTTCTACAAGCTGTGCGAACACATGTTGCCGGGGTATCACCAGGTCGAATTCGATTTGCGGGTGTACCTGACGTGGCGGGAAATGCAGTAGCCAAGGAGTGTGTGGATGGACGTGAGCAAGACCAAGAGCAGCTTCTATCGCCGTTTATACGTGGCGTACCTGATCGACAGTGGGCTGGCCAGCAGCGTCCCGGCATTGACCGACGTGACCGGCATGCCCCGGCGCACGGCGCAGGACACCATTGCGGCGTTGGCGGATCTGGATATCGTTTGCGAGTTCGAGCAGGAAGAGGGCGCGCGCAATCATGCGGGGCGCTATCGGATTCGCGAGTGGGGAGCGATTGATCGGGGATGGATCGAGCGGAATTTGCGGCAGATTAAAGCGGTGTTGGAATATCCGTAGACTGCTGCGGCGACTGAACTGACGCCTTCGCGGGCAAGCCTCGCTCCTACAGGATTTGCGCTGCCCTTGTAGGAGCGAGGCTTGCCCGCGAAGAGGCCCTCAAGAACGACGCATCCCGATATGCGGAATACCATCTTCCACGTATTCCTCACCCGCCACGACAAACCCGTACCGCCCGTAATACCCCTGCAAATGCGCCTGCGCCGACAGATAAACCGGCACATCAGGCCAACGCTTCCCAGCCTGCTTCAACGCCAGGGCGATCAGCTCATGACCCAACCCTTTGCCGCGCGCTTGCGGGGCGGTAAGCACCCGGCCGATCACCACATCGCCGCCCTGTAATTCCGGGTCGAGCAAGCGCAGGTACGCCACCAGCCGATCGCCGTCCCAGGCCATCAAGTGGCAGGTGTCACCCTCCAGATCCTGGCCGTCCACGTCCTGATAGACGCATTTCTGCTCCACAACGAAAACCTCTGAGCGCAACTGCAGAATGGCGTACAGCTGCTCTTTGCCCAGATCACTGTGGTGCTTGCAGATCCAATCGATTGTCATCTTCACATTCCGTTGACCTAGTCGCTCCGATACTAATCGCCTGGGCGAAAGATGTCTTTATGGCAGAGAAATCTGTGACAAAGGCCAAAATGCCATCATTCAATTCGCGCGGCGTTGTCTTCTTTGTGTAATCTGGGCTGAAGCGCTGTGCAGTGGCTTCGATGAGCTAATGTTGGTACCTGGGTTTCGCCGTTACGGGGCCTTGGAGTTTTGGCTGAAAACACGTCGGGCAGCCGCCCGCTAAGGATTTTCGAGCATGCCGCGATTGCATCGAGCTTTGGCCTTGATCGGATTGCTGTTGCTGACTCAGAGCGCGGCAGCGGAAAAGCTGCGACTGGTAGCCGATGCCTGGCCACCCTTTACTGATGCGACGCTGCTCAATGGCGGCCTGGCGACAGACATTGTCAGCACCGCGCTGGCGCGAGCCGGCTATGCAAGTGACTTTGAACAGGTGCCCTGGGCACGTGCCCTGATGGGTGTGGGCGAAGGCCGTTACGATGTGCTGGTGAACGCCTGGTATACCGAAGAGCGCACCAGGCTCGGCCGGTTTTCCGGCGAGTACCTGCTCAACCGCGTGCGCTTTCTCAAGCGCAAGGACGCACCGATCGAATACAACAACCTGCAGCAGCTGCACACCTACCCGATTGCAGTGGTACGCGGTTACGCCTATTCACCGGCGTTCGATGAGGACGCCTCGCTGCAGAAGGTCCCGGTGCACAGCTTCGCCATGGCCGTGCGCATGGTCGCTGCCGATCGGGTCAAGCTGACGCTGGAAGACGAATACGTCGCGCGTTATTACCTGGCCCGGGAGTCCGCCAAGGTGCGCAATGCCGTGGAGTTCCTGCCCAAGCCGTTGAGCGAGAACAGCCTGCACATTCTGGTCAGCCTGAAAAATCCGCACCACGAAGAGATCGTGGCCAGTTTCGACCGTGAGATTGCGGAGATGAAAGCGGATGGCAGTTATGAGCAGTTGATGAAGCAGCACGGGATGTAGTTTTTGCGGGATGGCTGATGACCCCTTCGCGGGCAAGCCTGCTCCTACAGGATTCGCGGCGATACTTGTAGGAGCGAGGCTTGCCCGCGAAGAGGCCGGCCCACTCACCACACATCTCAATCCTCGCCGGTGTCCTTGATCAAATGCGCCGCCAACGTCCGTAACGGCCCCAACTGCCGACAGATCAACGCCAACTGCGTCTGCACCAGCCGCTGCCCTTCATCGATCTCATCCGGCATCTGTTCCAGCTCATTGGCCAGTGCCTCTTCCTCATCACTCTGAATCGCAATCGGCAGTTTGCTCGCCAACCCTTGAGCGATTTCATCGATGCTCGCCGCCAGTTTCACGCCGGCCCCTTCGATCAATTGTTCGCGCACGTCCGCCGGCAGTTGGGTTTCACGGTGTGCACCCAGTCCTGACAAATAGCTGAGCAAGGTGTGCGACAACACCAGGAAGCGGAACCCGACATCCGCCTCCTTACGGAAATGCCCCGGCTCCATCAGCATGTTGGCGAGCGTGGTCGAGAGCGCCGCATCGGCGTTGTGTGCGTTGCGCCGGGCCAGGCGATAAGCCAGGTCGTCGCTCTTGCCGGCGGCGTATTGCTGCATGATCTGGCGCAGGTAAATGCTGTTGCAGGTGAGGGTGTTGGCCAGCACTTTGTTCAAGCGTCGGCCCTGCCAGTCCGGCAGGAACAGGAACACCGCCAGGCCGGCGATCAGGCTGCCGAGCAAGGTATCGAACAGTCGCGGCAGGAACAGGCCGTAACCGTCGCCGACCTGGTTGAAGCAGAACAGCACCATCAGCGTGATCGCGGCCGTGGCCAGGGTGTAGCGGGTGGTGCGGTTGATAAAGAACACCACACCGGCGGCAATGGCGAAGCACGACTGGATCAGCGGATTCGGGAACAGATCGAACAGCGCCCACGCTACGGTCAGGCCGATGGCGGTGCCGATGATCCGCTGACCGAGCTTGCGGCGGGTCGCGCCGTAGTTCGGTTGGCAGACGAACAGCGTGGTGAGGATGATCCAGTAACCCTGCGACGGGTGAATCAAATGCACCATGCCGTAGCCGATGCTCAATGCCAGGGGCAAACGCAGGGCATGGCGGAACAGCAGCGAGGTCGGCGTCAGCTGCGTGCGCAAGCGAATCCACACATCCTTGAGGCTGCGTGGCGAACGGTCGAGCAGGCTGCTGTCGGTGGCGTCGGCGAGGGCGTCGGGGTTGCTCGCATCGCTGAGCAAGCGGTCGAGGGTGCCGAGGTTGGCGGCCAGGGCGCGCAAGGAGCGCAGCAGTCCGCGCCAGGCCGGGTTGCTCTGGACACGCAGGTGTTCGAGGGATGCATGCAAGTCGCTGAGGGCTTCGGCAAAGCTGGCGTCATAGATGAATGGCTGGCGCATCTGGATCGATTCCGCCAGCGCTCGGCAAGCCTTGCCCTGTTGGCGCAGCAGGCGCTGACAGCGGAACAGCACGTCGCTGTGGAAAAAGGCGTCGGCCAGCGCGTTGTACGGATAGTGCGAGGAGCTGGCGCGCTCGTGGATGTCCTGAGCGAGGAAGTAGAGCTTCAGGTAACGGCTGACTTTCGAGCCCGGTCGACCGTTGCCGACCCGGTGCAGAATGATTTCCTTGGCAGCGTTCAGGGCCGCCACGACCCGACCGTTTTGCTGGGCCAGCTCCAGTCGGCGCGCTTCCACGTCCATCTGCCGGATCGGCTCGAACAGCGACGATTTCAGCTTCAGGTAAAAGCCCAGTTCGCGGAACAACCGCGCCAGGCTCTGCTGCACCGGCTGGTTGGAAAACATCGCCTGCCACAACACCGAAAGCAAACCGTACCAGGCCGCGCCGGCCACCAGCAGCACCGGCTCGTGCCAGAAATCGGTCACTGCGCCGCCGCGCTGGTCCACGCCGATCATGGTGTAGACCGACAGAATCAACGTCGCCGAGGCAATCGCGCCATAACGTTCGCCGAGCGCACCGAGCATGGTCAGGCAGAAAGCGGCCAATGCGAAAGCGATGATGAACAGGACGGGGTAGGGGAAGAGCAGTTCGACGGACAGGGCCGCGACGATGAAGCAGACCAGCGTTACGGCCAGCGAATTGAGGCGGCCCTGCCAGCTGTCGTCGGTTTCGGCCAGGGCGCTGGCGATGATCCCCAGGAACAACGGGATCAGCAGCCCCATTTCATCCTGATACCAACACAGCGCCATGCTGCCGGTCAGGGCGATGAACACCCGCACGCTGTAACTGAATTTATCCAGCGCCCAGAGGCGACGCAGGGACTGACGAAAAGGGGTCGATGGCATGAAGTGCGAGGGCCTTCCGAGGCAATGACGCTAAATTGAGCCAGTAATGACGCCGACGCAATGGCGCCGATCACATCTGACAGCAAAATCTGTTCCTTTATCGAACCACCCATAACCAATGTGGGAGCGAGCCTGCTCGCGATAACGGCCTGACAGTCGACATCAATGTCGAATATACCGGCCTCATCGCGAGCAGGCTCGCTCCCACAGGTTATTGGTTGTGTCAGACGAATTGCGCAGCGGCGTACCCGGAGGCCCACGCCCACTGGAAGTTGAAACCGCCCAGATGCCCGGTCACGTCGAGCACTTCGCCGATGAAATACAGCCCAGGGCTTTTCAGCGATTCCATGGTCTTGGACGAGACTTCGTTGGTGTCGACGCCGCCCAAGGTCACTTCGGCGGTGCGGTAGCCTTCGGTCCCGGCCGGCACCACTTTCCAGCTCGCCAGCTTCTCGGCGATGTCGGCAATTTCCGCGTGGGTGTATTGCTTCATCGGTTTGGAGACGAACCAGTTGTCCGCCAGCAGGTTGGCCATCTTCTTGGTGAAGATTTCACCGAGCAGGGTTTTCAACTCGCTGTTGGGACGTTCGGCCTGCTGCTGTTGCAGCCAGCTCGGCACATCGTGATCCGGCATCAGGTTGATCTCTACCGGGTCGCCGGATTCCCAGAACGAGGAAATCTGCAAAATCGCCGGACCGCTGAGGCCGCGATGGGTAAACAGGATGTTCTCGCGAAAGCTCTGATCGTTGCAGCTCACCAGGCAATCCACCGACGTACCGGACAGTTCGGTGCAAAGCTCTTTGAGCTGATCAGTGATGGTGAAAGGCACCAGGCCGGCGCGGGTCGGCAACAATTCGTGGCCAAACTGCTTCGCGACCTGGTAACCGAAACCGGTGGCGCCGAGGGTCGGGATCGACAGGCCGCCCGTGGCGATCACCAAGGATTCACAGGTGATCTGGCCCAGTGTGGTGTCCAGCAGATAGCCGCTTTCCAGCTTCTCGATGGTCTGGATCGACGTGTCCAGGTGCAGGCTGACGCCAACCTGATCGCACTCGTTGAGCAGCATTTCGAGGATGTCGCTGGATTTGTTATCGCAGAACAGTTGGCCGAGTTTCTTCTCGTGGTACGGCACGCCGTGCTTGGCGACCATGCCGATGAAATCCCACTGCGTGTAGCGCGCCAGTGCGGATTTGCAGAAGTGTTCGTTCTGCGAGAGAAAATTGCCCGGTTCGGTGTACATGTTGGTGAAATTACAGCGGCCACCGCCCGACATCAGGATTTTCTTGCCGGCCTTGTTCGCATGGTCGAGCAACATCACCTTGCGCCCGCGCCCGGCGGCGGTCAGCGCACACATCAACCCTGCGGCGCCAGCGCCAATGATCACGACTTCGGTAGAGCGCAAAACGGTGTCCTCACACAAATCTCGGAGCCAGCCTATATCTGTAGGAGCGAGGCTTGCCCGCGAAGAACGATAACGCGGAGAGTCAGGTAAACCGAGTTTTCGTTCTTCGCGGGCAAGCCTCGCTCCTACAGGGGCAGTGTTGTTCTTACAAGATACGCACGCGCAGCGAACGGCCTTTGATCTTGCCGTCGTTCAGGCGTTGCACTGCCTGCTTGGCAACTGCGCGTTCCACGGCAACGAACGCCTGGAAGTCGAAAATCGCGATCTTGCCAACCTGCGCGCCCGGAATCCCGGCATCGCCAGTCAATGCACCCAGAATATCGCCCGGACGCACTTTGTCTTTACGGCCAGCGCCGATGACCAGCGTGCTCATTTGCGGCAGCAACGGACCACCGCCCTGGGACTTGAGGTTGTCCAGCTGATCCCAGCTCAACGGCGACTTCTGCAGTTGCTCGATGGCCTGGGCGCGGTGCGCTTCGGACGGGGCGACCAGGCTGATCGCGATGCCTTTTTCACCGGCGCGGCCAGTACGGCCAACGCGGTGAATGTGGATTTCCGAATCACGCGCCAGTTCGACGTTGATCACCATGTCCAGCGCATCGATGTCCAGGCCGCGAGCGGCGACGTCGGTGGCAACCAGTACCGAAGTACTGCGGTTGGCAAACATCGTCAGCACCTGGTCACGATCACGTTGTTCCAGATCGCCGTGCAGGCCGACGGCGGAGATGCCTTTGGCGGTCAGGTGATCGACGGTTTCCTGAACCTGCTGCTTGGTGAAGCAGAAGGCCACGCAAGAGGCCGGGCGGTGATGCGCGAGGACCTTGACCACGGCGTCCATGCGCTCTTCCGGAGAGATCTCGTAGAAGCGCTGCTCGATCTGCGTGTCGTCGTGGAACGCCTCGGCCTTCACTTGCTGCGGGTTGCGCATGAACTTGGAGGCCAACTGCTTGATGCCCACCGGGTACGTGGCGGAGAACAGCAGGGTCTGACGACGCTCCGGGCATTGGGCGATGATTTCTTCGATGGAATCGTAGAAACCCATGTCGAGCATGCGGTCGGCTTCATCGAGGATCAGCGTGTTCAGGCCATGAAGCACCAGCGAACCTTTGCGCAGGTGCTGCTGGATGCGACCCGGAGTGCCGACGATGATGTGCGCGCCGTGCTCCAGCGAGCCGATCTGCGGACCGAACGACACGCCGCCGCACAAGGTCAGGACCTTGATGTTGTCTTCGGCGCGGGCCAGGCGACGGATTTCCTTGGCAACCTGGTCAGCCAGTTCACGCGTTGGGCAAATGACCAGCGCCTGGCAGCCGAAGAAGCGCGGATTGATCGGGTTCAGCAGGCCGATACCGAAGGCTGCGGTCTTGCCGCTGCCGGTCTTGGCCTGGGCGATCAGGTCCATCCCCTTGAGGATCACCGGCAAGCTTTGCGCCTGGATCGGCGTCATCTGGGCATAACCGAGGGAGTCGAGGTTAGCCAGCATGGCGGCGGACAGCGGCAAAGTATTAAAAGCGGTGGCGATGGTGGTCACGGGACTGGCCTGCAAAACAAAATGTCGCGCAGTGTACCAGCCCAGTGGCCATTCGCCCTAAGGCTCTATGTGCTCTTCCGGACGCTTGACGCGCCGTCCGTCTTCCTTTGACAGCTGCGAGAAGATCGTCGCGGCCAGCATCGCCATGATTCCGACGGTCACAAACGTGAGTTGGAACGCGCCCAGCACCGTGTCCACGCCGTCGTTTCCGATCTCTGCAGTGAACCCGCCGAGCAGCGCACCGGCGCATGCAACGCCCAGGCTCAGGGACAATTGCGCGACCACCGACAGCAGGCTGTTGCCGCTGCTGGCGCTGGCATCGTCGAGGTCGATCAGGGTCACGGTGTTCATTGCGGTGAACTGCAACGAGTTGATCGCGCCGAGAATCGCCAGCATGCCCAGCAGCAGCCAGTACGGCGTCTGCTCGCTGACCAGGCCCATGCTTGCCAGCATCAGCCCCAGCGCCAGGGTGTTGCCGGTCAGCACAATGCGATAACCCAGGCGCTCGATCAGTGGCCGCGCCACCGACTTGGCAACCATCGCCGCCGCTGCCAGCGGCAGCATGCTCATCCCCGCCTGCGACGGCGAGTAGCCCAGGGCCACTTGCAGCAACAACGGCACGAGGAACGGCAGTGCGCCGCTGCCGAGACGGGCGAACAGGTTGCCGAGGATGCCGACGGCGAACGTGCGGGTCTTGAACAGCGACGGCGCGAACAGCGGATTGTCGATGTGCCCGGCCCGCAACCAGTACGCCGCCAGGCACGCCATGCCGCCGAACAGCAGCAGCATCACGCGCAGGTGCGGCAGGTGCAGTTCGCCGAGGCCTTCCATGGCGATGGTGATCAGCACCATCGCTGCGCCAAACAGCAAAAAGCCGAGGCTGTCGAACCGCGTGCGCTCAGTGCCGCGCAGGTCGGGGATGAATTTCCATACGGCGTAGCAACCGACGACGCCGACCGGCAGGTTGATCAGGAAGATCCAGTGCCACGTCAGGTATTCCACCATCCAGCCGCCCATGGTCGGGCCGATCAACGGGCCGAGCAGGCCGGGAATGGTGATGAAACCCATGATCCGCACCAGTTCCGAGCGCGGGTAGGCCCGCAGTACGACCAGCCGACCGACCGGCAGCATCAGCGCACCACCCAGGCCCTGAATCACCCGGGCGCCGATCAGCATGCTCAGGCTGCTCGACAAGGCGCAGAGCAACGAGCCGAAGCTGAACAGCAGGATCGCACCGAAGAAGATTTTCTTGGTGCCGAAGCGGTCGGCGATCCAGCCCGAGGCGGGGATCAGCAACGCGACGGTGAGCATGTAGGCGATGATCACGCCCTGCATGCGCAGCGGGTCTTCCGCCAGATCGCGGGCCATGGCCGGCAAGGCAGTGTTGAGGATGGTCCCGTCGAGGGACTGCATGAAGAAGGCAATAGCGACGACCCACGGCAACCAGCGGGCGGTGACAGCGTCGAGAGGCGGGCGGTTGGGCATGGGACCTCAGGTTTTGAGTCGCAGGAATTTCGGTGTTTCCCCAATCCCTGTAGGAGCTGGCTTGCCAGCGATGGCGGACTGTCAGCCGACAATGATGTTGGATTTGCCGGCCTCATCGCTGGCAAGCCAGCTCCTACAGGTTTTGCGTCGTTACAGGTTTTGCGTTGTTACGGGTTTTGCGTTGTTACAGGGTCAAGGTCAGTTTGCTGATCAGCGCGCCCGGCAACAGCGCCGATGCCGTGGCCCGCTGGCTGTAAGTGCTCGCCGACAGCAACAACTCGCGCTCTTCGGTCAGCGCTTCCAGCTGCGAACCCAGCAAACTGTAAGCACTGTCATCAAAACGCATGGTGCTGACCGGTGCCTGGATCTCGCCATTCTCGACCCAGAACGTCGCAAACCGCGTCATGCCGGTCATGCGTGCCATCGGTTGGTCCGAGTAGTTCAGGTACCAGAGGTTGCTGATGTACAAGCCCGTGCCCAGTTGCTTGAGGATCTCGGCATCGGCAAGCGCGCCTGGCGCCATGTTCAACGCGGTCGGCGACTCACCGCCGCTGGCGCCGTTGGCCGTCAGGCCGTATTCGGCGGCGCTGCGTGAGCCGACCAATTGCGCGCCGGCCTTGCCTTCGACGATCAGCTTCAGGTCACTGCGTGGATAACCTTCGCCAGAAAATGCCGGGCTCAACGAACCGCTGACTTGCTCGTCAAGGGACACCAGCGGACTGAACGAATGGTCGCCCGCGTAGAGTTTCTGCAACGGGCTGCTCTTGCTGGCAATCGACTGCGCCGAAAAGCCACCCCAGGACAACATGCCCATGATTTCTTCCAGCGCGGCCGGCGCCAGGTAAGCGCGATACTGACCCGGTGCCAACGTACGCAATGGTCGACCGAGAAACTCAAGCTGCTCACGCGCCTGCTGGAAGCGCCGGGCAAACCCTTCGCTGTTCCAGTCATGGCCCGCGTAGCTGGCTTTCACCGCCTGGCCGTTTGCATGAAACAGGCTGAAGTCGAAGTTGAAGCTGTTGGCCTGATGCCAGCCGAACGCGCCTGAAGAACTGGCGAAACCGCGACTGATCGGGCCGGCGGCGTAGAAACCCACCAGATCCAGCCCTTCGGCGGCCCGGGTGATTTCGGCGACCACCTGCTCGGTGTCCGGCAGCGGATGCTCCCGCACATTCTTGCTTTGCCAGCCGGTGTAGTTGAGCAGCAAGTACGGATCCTGCGGCAGCAGCGGCAGGGTGTCGCGCAACTGTTGCAGGCCTTCGGCCAGACGCTGGGCGTCGACGTGCGCATCGCCCGACAGCGTGATGTCGAGGTCAGCGTGGCGTCCGTCGTTGATCAGCTTGAGACCGACGCTCGCCTGTTGCACCTGCCCGGCCTGCCGCACCTTGGCATGATTGAAACGCACGAAGGCCGACGACTCGGCGGCGTAGCTGAGGGTGAATTGCTCCGGTTCGCGAATCGCCTCGCGCAACCCGTTGACCAAGGCCTTGAACGAATCAGCCTGACTTTTTGAAGTGCTCATCAGGCGTCTCCCCCAAATACATCCACGTTGCTGAACACGCAGGCCGGTGATGCATGGCCGACACGGATCACCTGATTCGGTTCGCCCTTGCCGCAGTTCGGCGTGCCCAGAACCTTGAAGGTGCTGGCGTCGCCGACGGCGCTGAGGCTTTTCCAGAACTGCGCGGAAATCGCCCGGTAGTTCGGGTTTTTCACCACGCCTTTGAGTTCGCCGTTTTCGATCAACTGGCCCCATTCGCAGCCAAACTGGAACTTGTTGCGCGCATCGTCGATGGACCAGGAACGGTTGGTGCTCATCAAAATACCGTGCTCGATGTTGCCGATCAGTTGTTCCAGCGGCTGATCGCCGGGCTCGATATTGAGGTTGGCCATGCGGTCGATCGGTGGGCGGTTCCAGCCGCAGGCGCGGCTGTTGGCAACGCCGTCCATGCCGGCGCGGAACTGCGAAAGTGCGCCGCCCAATGGACGCAGGAGCAAGCCCTGCTTGATCAGGAATTGCTTGCTCGCGGCAGTGCCGTCGTCGTCATGACCGTAGCTGGCGAGCTGCTCGGGAATGTCCGGGTCGAAGGTGACGTTCAGCAGTTTCGAGCCGTACTGCAAATGGCCGAAGTCTTCGGCCTTGACGAAACTGGTGCCGGCGTAATTGCGCTCGTCACCGAGGATGCGATCGAGTTCCAGCGGGTGACCGATGGATTCGTGGATCTGCAGCATCATCTGGTCGGGCATCAGCAGCAGGTCGCGTGGGCCTTGCGGCGTGTTCGGCGCGAGCAGCAATTGCAATGCTTGATCGGCAACTTTTGGACCGGCGCCGATCAGGCCGCAACGGCTGATGACATCAGCGCTGCCCTGTTGGCCGAAATTCTCGCGGCCGAGGCTGCGGGTCTGGCTGTCGTTGCCGTCGTAGGCCGTGACATCGAGGCCCGGATAGACGAAACGCTGGGCCTGGCGCAGTTCGGCGCCGGCGCTGTTGAGGTAGATCTGCTCGACATGGGTGATGCCGATGCTGACCTGCCAGTTCACCAGTCGCTCGTCCTTGGGCACCGCCGCGGATTCGGCGCCGAGCAGTTGGTAGCAATCGCTCAGGGACGGGAAGGGCTGGTCGAGGTTCGGCGAAAAATAGTCGGCGCGGTCGCTGGAAACGGCTTGCTCACGCAGGTCCAGCAGCGCGTGAGGCTTGAGCAGGCGAGCTTGTTGCTCGGCTCGGTCCAGCGCCGATTGCAGGCCTTGCGGCGACAGGTCGTTGGTCGCGGCGTAGGCTTCAACGCCGTTGACACGAACGGTCAGCATCGCGCCTTCATCACGGCTCAGGCTCGGAGGTTCGGCAACGTTCTTGCGCACCGACAGGTACTGGCCGGACTCGCGCACGTATCGCAGAGAAAAGAATTCAGCGCCCGTGCGCAAGGCAGCAAAGCGCTGCTTGAGCTGGGGGTGGAAATCGAACATTCGGGAACCTCCTTGGTCTGGAGTGGCGATGCAGCGGTGTTGCGAAGGGGGGGGTGAAACGTTTGCGTGGCGCTAGATTAGGCCTGCGTGGGGGTAGGATCAAGCGCAGAGCTGCGTAGGAAATATTTAATCAGCGTGAAGGCCGAGGCTCGCGGGCAGACCGTGTCGTGATCTGCTCGCGATGGCATTGGTTACGGTGGTGAGAGGGGGCGGGGCTTACTGCCCGCCATAGAGATAGAGGACCGCCGTCAGATAAATCATCAGGCTGGCCAGGAAAGCGGGAAGTATTTTTCTGGTTTTGGCGACCACAATGAAGGTCCCCAGCAGCAGGATCAGCTTCAGCGCATCCAGGCTTTCAAACTGTTGCATCAGGCTCGGCGCATCCTGTTTGTTGAAGGCCGTGTCATAAATGATTACCCCCAGCATGGCTTGTGCGCTGTAGTTGATAAACCGATAAAACGAACCGTGGGTGCGCGTCAGCGCCGTCGTGTTTTTAAAGGCAAAGGGCAGGGCGCGAAACGCCAGTGCGCTGACGGCGGCAAAGCCGATCAAAAACCAAACTGTCATTGGCTGCGCACTCCTTGTTCGGTCCAGGCGTTTTCAATCAACACGGTCACGCCACCGATCAAAAACGGTGTGATGAGCAAGCTGTATTCCTTGAAGAACAGCACCAGCACTGGCGCGCCGATGAAGCCCAGCCAGTAGCTCGACACTTCGGCGTAATGCGGCCAGTGTTTGCCGGCCAGTGCCGTGAACTGAAGCGGCAACAGCATCATCATCACGGCCGTAGTCACCGGCGACGCCAACCCGGCACCGGCGATGAAGCCGATGCAGGTACACACAATCGACACGGCAAATATCGGCAAGCCCACGCCGAGCATGTAGGTGAAGGGGTGATTGGTTCGTTGTTTGAAGCGGGTCATGCAGGCCGTGAATATCGACGGCGTTATCAGGATCAGCGAGGGCAGTATGTTGCTTGTCGAAACGTGCTTCAGGTACGGCGCCAGCGCGGCCGAGAGCAGCAGGAATCGCACGTTGAGCGCCAGAATGACCGGAATCAACAGCCAGCCATCGTTGTAGTTTTGCAGAAGCAAAAACTGTAGCGGCGTAGAAAATATCAACAAAGTTGTTGCCAGGGTCTGCCCCAGGGTTAACGACTGTGCGGCGCCTACCATCCCGATCGACAAATACAGAAACAGGAAGGCGACACCGAAGCTGATCGCATCCCGTGCGCCTTCCTGGAAGACCTTGGCTGACGAATGACAAGGCGGTTTTCCAGCAACCATCAGCAAGTTTCCCGCGGACAGTCGGATGCATTCAGCGCGTAATACTGCTTCCTGGGGCCTTTGCTGCGAAACAGCAGGCGAGGTGTGGTGGCCAGTGTTGAAGTGGCGGCCTGGGTGCGCACTGCATCTTCACTCATGTTCAGCATGGGGCGTGCGTGCAGAATCTTGTGGTTGGCCACGATCAGGAAGGTTCCGGTCTCGGCTGTCGAGACACTGTGACTGGCGGTGGGCAACTGGGCTCTTATCTTGTCGAGGACATGTTGGCCGCCGTTGACCGCTCGCATCCGCTCACCGTTGTGCGGGTCGATCCGGAAGTCCAGAGAAAACCGGTAGCCGTAGTGATCGTCGTATTCAACGACATTGCGAATTCGCTCTTTCGAACCGTTGACGTTTTTGCCGGAAATAAACCTGGCTTGCATGCCAAGCAGTGTTTCAATGTCTTCGTTATCAAGGTCGCAGAGCAAGTCTGCGGGAAAGTAATAAGCCGTCGGCGTATGAGTAGTGTCTCGACAAACTGTTAGTGCCAGGAAATCCACGCTGAGGTTTTCATACAAGTCGTCGGAGTGCGGTGTGATATCTCCATAGCCATTTCCCCATTCCCGATATTTTTCTGCTGCCGGTTTAAGATATAAGGCTTTGTGTTCTTCATAGTCGTATTTGATGTCAACCAGATGGAACAAATCGGCGAGCGCTTCATGCACCGTCAGGGCCAGCCTGGGTGAATCGAGGTGGAAGATATTCTTGATGCACACGGCGGCCACGCCGTCGTGTGCTTGCCCTAATTTATCGAAATAGTAGGCATCTTCCGGGTGGAGGTAGGTTGCAAAGATATTGATTAGCTGGATTTTCAGCTCATGAATACTCTGGTCGTGATTTTTCATCCACCACGCTTCGATCATGCCGCTGAGATAGTTGAAGTTCAGAGTGATTGTTGTTTCTTTTGCTATTGCTTGTCGGAATAAGCTGGCTGATACAGTTGGGTTTGCATAGTGGGTATTCATTATCATCCTTGATAATCAGGTTTTTGTTTGGCGCTGATCTTAATGCAACTATTAAGTTTGAAGCCCCCTATAAGTGTTGCGAGTTTTGTTGCGAGCTGGACAGGGTGGGTGGTTTATTCAAGGCAATAAAAAACCGCCAGCCTCCGAAGAGGTGGCGGTTTGCGGTTTTGCGGAGCGGCTATCAGCGTGCTGTCGCGCTCACATCACGCACTGGCTTGCCTTTCACCGGAGCGTCACCGGCCACGTAGTAGCTGGCAGTGCTGCGCGGCAATGGCTTGCGACCACGGATCTTGTCGGCGATTTTCTCGGCGATCATGATCGTCGGCGCGTTCAGGTTGCCGGTGGTGATGATCGGCATGATCGAGGCATCGACCACGCGCAGGGCTTGCATGCCATGCACACGACCTTCGGCGTCAACCACGGCCATTTCGTCGGTGCCCATCTTGCACGAGCAGGACGGGTGGAACGCGGTTTCGGCGTGTTCGCGGATGAACTTGTCGAGCTGCTCATCGGTTTGCACTTCAATGCCCGGGCTGATTTCGCGGCCACGGAAAGCGTCCAGTGCAGGCTGTTGCATGATTTCACGGGTCAGGCGGATGCCGTCGCGGAATTCCTGCCAGTCCTGCTCGGTGGCCATGTAGTTGAACAGGATGCTCGGGTACTCGCGCGGATCCTTGGACTTGGCCTGGATGCGACCACGGCTCGGCGAACGCATGGAACCCATGTGCGCCTGGAAACCGTGCTCTTTCACACCGTTGCTGCCGTTGTAGTTAATCGCGACCGGCAGGAAGTGGTACTGGATGTTCGGCCATTCGAATTCCGGACGGGTGCGGATGAAACCGCCGGCTTCGAACTGGTTGCTGGCGCCGATGCCGGTGCCGTTGAACAGCCACTCGGCACCGATGGCCGGTTGGTTGTGCAGGAGCAGCGACGGGTACAGCGAAACCGGCTGGGTGCAGGCGTATTGCAGGTACAGCTCGAGGTGATCCTGCAGGTTTTCGCCGACGCCTGGCAGGTCGTGCACCACCGGGATGTCGAGCTTGTTCAGCAGTTCGGCCGGGCCAACGCCGGAACGTTGCAGAATCTGTGGCGAAGCGATGGCGCCGGAGCACAGCAGCACTTCTTTGCGGGCGCGGACTTCAACGCGCTCTTCAGCGGCGCCGATCAGGTAACGCACGCCGACGGCACGCTTGCCTTCGAACAGGATCTTGTCGGTCAGGGCGTGAGTGACGATGGTCAGGGTCGAACGCTTTTTAGCAGTGTCCAGGTAGCCGCGAGCGGTGCTGGAGCGACGACCTTTAGGCGTCACGGTGCGGTCCATCGGGCCGAAGCCTTCCTGCTGGTAACCGTTCAGGTCTTCGGTGCGCGGGTAACCGGCTTGCACGCCGGCTTCAACCATGGCGTGGAACAGCGGGTTGTTGCCGGCTTTGGGCGTGGTCACGCTGACCGGACCTTCGCCACCGTGGTAGTCGTTCGGGCCGATGTCGCGGGTTTCGGCCTTGCGGAAATACGGCAGGCAGTTCAGGTAGTCCCAGTCTTCCAGACCAGGCAGTTTGGCCCAGCCGTCGTAGTCCATCGCGTTGCCGCGGATGTAGCACATGCCGTTGATCAGCGAAGAACCGCCCAGGCCCTTGCCGCGACCGCATTCCATCCGGCGACCGTCCATGTGTGGCTCTGGATCGGTTTCGTACGCCCAGTTGTAGCGACGACCTTGCAGCGGGAACGCCAAGGCCGCTGGCATTTGCGTGCGGAAATCCATCCGGTAATCCGGGCCGCCTGCTTCGAGCAGCAGGACGGTGACGCCTTCGTCTTCAGTCAGACGGGTCGCCAGGGTGTTACCGGCCGAGCCGGCACCGATGATGATGTAATCGAATTCTTGGGACATTGAATGCACCCTCTTTGAAGTTGGTCAGGTCAGGCCTGGGCGAGTGCTGCGCACTCGATTCGCGGGCAACACATGACTCGGGGGCTTAGAACACCGAGGCGTAATCGCCCAGCTCAACCTGTACCGATTTGATGCGTGTGAAGTTGTTCAGCGAGCTGATGCCGTTTTCACGACCCACACCGGATTGCTTGTAGCCGCCGACCGGCATCTTCGCGTCGGACTCGCCCCAGGCGTTGATCCAGCAGATACCGGCTTCCAGCTGATGAATCACGCGGTGAGCGCGGTTCAGGTCCTTGGTGACGACGCCTGCGGCCAGGCCGAAGTCGGTGTCGTTGGCACGACGGATCACTTCTTCTTCGGTTTCGTAAGTCAGGATCGCCATCACCGGGCCGAAGATCTCTTCGCGAACGATGGTCATCTCGTCGGTGCAATCGGTGAACACGGTCGGTGCCACGAACGCGCCTTTAGCGAATTCGCCGTCGGTCAGACGGCCGCCGCCGCACAGCACGCGAGCGCCTTCTTCTTTGCCTTTGGCGATGTAGCCCAGCACGCTTTCCATGTGGGCGAAGCTGACCAGCGGGCCGAAGTTGGTGTTTTCGTCTTCCGGATTGCCGACGCGGATGCGCGCAACGCGCTCAACGATCTTGGCTTCGAAAGCGGCTTTCAGGTGGCTCGGTACGAACACGCGAGTGCCGTTGGTGCAGACCTGGCCGGAGCTGTAGAAGTTGGCCATCATCGCGGTGTCGGCGGCGCGATCGAGGTCGGCGTCGTCGAAAATGATCAGCGGGGATTTGCCGCCCAGTTCCATGGTCACGTCTTTCAAGGACGAAGCGGAAGCGCTGGCCATGACCTTCTTGCCGGTGTCGGTGCCGCCGGTGAAGGAGATTTTTTCGATGCGCGGGTGCTCGGTCAACCAGGTGCCGACTTCACGGCCGCTGCCGGTCAATACGTTGAACACGCCGGCTGGCAGGCCTGCCTCGGTGTAGATCTCGGCCAGTTTCAGCGTGGTCAGGGAAGTGACTTCGCTTGGCTTGAAGATCATCGCGTTACCGGCCGCCAGGGCAGGCGCGGATTTCCACAGGGCGATCTGGATCGGGTAGTTCCACGCGCCGATACCGGCCACGACGCCCAGCGGCTCGCGACGGGTGTAAACAAACGAAGTGGTGCGCAGCGGGATCTGCTCGCCTTCGATGGCTGGGACCAGGCCTGCGTAGTATTCCAGCACGTCGGCGCCGGTAACGATGTCGACATACTTGGTTTCGGAGAACGACTTGCCGGTGTCCAGGGTTTCCAGGGCGGCCAGTTCATCGTTGCGCTCGCGCAGGATGTCAACGGCGCGACGCAGGATGCGCGAACGCTCCATGGCAGTCATTGCAGCCCAGATTTTCTGGCCCTTTTCGGCGCTGACTACAGCGCGCTCAACGTCTTCCTTGGTCGCACGCTGTACTTTTGCGAGGACTTCACCGTTAGCCGGGTTGATGGCTTCGAAAGTGGCGTCGCTGCTGGCGTCGGAGTAACCGCCATCGATGTAGAGTTTTTGCAGTTCGAAACGGGCCATAGTGTCCTCGCAAGTGCATAAGTGGTTGGCGTTGACCACTGGGCGTGCCGTGTAGCGCTGGCACGCTGGTCAGTGGCGGTTCAGGGGTTGAGCGTTTTATGTGTGCTCTAACTCACCTGCTTGGCCAGTTGGAAATCCATGTATTCGTAAGCGATCCGGTGCGCCTGTTCCGTGTCGAAAGCATCTCCCGACAGCGCGCCGCGCAACCACAAACCGTCAATCAACGCTGCCAGGCCCCGGGCTGCACTGCGCGCATCATCGAGCGGCAATACGCGGCGGAACTGGCAGCACAGGTTGGAATACAGACGGTGATCGTTGATCCGCTGCAACCTGTGCAAAGACGGGTGGTGCATGCTGGTGGCCCAGAAGGCCAGCCAGGTTTTCATTGCCGGGCCATTGACCTGGCTGGCGTCGAAGTTGCCTTCGATGATCACCTGCAGATGCGCCCGCGGGCTGGCATCTGTCAGCGCCTGACGGCGCGCGGTGACGTTCTCGCTGAGGACACTCATCAGGTACTGCGCCGTGGCAGCGATCAGGCCGTTCTTGTCCTGAAAATAGTGACTGATGATGCCGTTCGAGACACCGGCCAAACGGGCGATCAGCGCAATGCTGGCGTCCCCCATTCCGACCTGATCGACGGCCAGCAAGGTGGCTTCGATCAATTGCTGGCGGCGGATGGGTTGCATACCGACCTTGGGCATCTTGCACATCTCCTTAGGCCTTCCGGCAGACGCAAAACGTCTATCGGATTGAGGGCCAGTCTATTTTGTTTTGATTGAACGT
The DNA here is from genome assembly GCF_019947305.1 of Pseudomonas sp. BF-RE-21. NCBI lineage: Bacteria > Pseudomonadati > Pseudomonadota > Gammaproteobacteria > Pseudomonadales > Pseudomonadaceae > Pseudomonas > Pseudomonas sp. BF-RE-21. Next base: position 283,301 of record NZ_JAGYGF010000001.1, read on the forward strand.
TCAATCAACAAAGAATAAGATCTGCGACAAATCGTCGCTGCTTACAGGTTTTTCCTACGTGTAAATGGCGATAACCCGACATCCAAAACGGCTCGAAACCCCTACGCACTGGTGCTTAAGGGTTTCGGGCTTTTTTCGGGTTGTCTTTATATCACCCGCCGGTCGGCTGCCAACTAACCGATTGGTCGGGTAACGCGCTGCCTTGTGTTCTTCTCTCGCACTGCCTGGAGCATCTGTGCCATGAGTTCTGCCTCTCTAATAAAGACCCCGCCCGAGAAGGTGACGGTCAACGGTTGGGTGTTCTACACCTCTACCGCGCTGATTTTGCTGTTGACCGCCATTCTGATCATCGCCCCGCAAGAGGCTGGCAGATTGCTCGGTATCGCCCAGGCGTGGCTGTCCCGCAGCTTTGGCTGGTACTACATGGTGGTGATCGCCGCTTACCTGGTATTCGTGGTCGGCCTGGCGTTTTCGTCCTACGGCAAGCTCAAACTGGGCAGCAAGGACGACACCCCGGACTTCAGCTACGGCGCCTGGGCGGGGATGCTGTTTTCCTCGGGTATCGGCATCTCGCTGTTGTACTTCGGTGCGTCCGAGCCGCTGGATCACTACTTCAACCCGCCGGAAGGCGTGTCGGCCAGCAACCTGGCCGCGCGTCAGGCGGTACAGCTGACCTTCCTGCACTGGGGCCTGCATGGCTGGGCGATTTACGCCTTGGTCGGCCTGGCCGTGGCGTACTTTGCCTACCGTCACAACCAGCCGCTGGCGTTGCGTTCGGCGCTGTATCCGCTGGTCGGTGAGCGTTGGGTCAAAGGCGCGGCCGGTCACGCGGTGGACGGCTTCGGCATGTTCGTGACCCTGTTGGGTCTGGTGACGAACCTGGGGATTGGTTCGCTGCAAGTGTCGTCGGGCCTTGAAAACCTGTTCGGCATGGAACACAGCAACACCAACCTGTTGATCGTGATCATCGTGATGAGCACCGTGGCGACCATCGCCGCCGTGTCCGGCGTGGAAAACGGCATCCGTCGTCTGTCCAACCTGAACATCGTGCTGTTCAGCGGCTTGCTGATTTTCGTGCTGCTGTTTGGCCCGACCTTGCACCTGCTCAACGGCTTCGTACAGAACGTCGGTGACTACCTGAACGGCGTGGTGCTGAAGACCTTCGACCTCTATGTGTACGAAGGCGACAGTGAGAAGTCCGACCGCTGGTTGGGCCTGTGGACCCTGTTCTACTGGGCCTGGTGGATTTCCTGGGCCCCATTCGTAGGCATGTTCATCGCGCGTATTTCCCGTGGTCGTACCGTGCGTGAACTGGTGGCCGGCGTGCTGCTGATTCCGCTGGGTTTCACCCTGGCGTGGCTGTCGATCTTCGGTAACTCGGCCCTGGACCTTGTGATGAACCACGGGGCGGTGGAGCTCGGGAAGACGGCGCTGCAACAGCCGTCCATGGCGATCTACCAGTTGCTTGAGCATTACCCGGCGTCGAAAGTGGTGATCGGCGTGTCGATTTTCGTCGGTTTCGTGCTGTTCCTGACCCCGGCGGATTCCGGCGCGGTGATGATGGCCAACCTTTCGTGCAAGGGCGGCAACGTCGACGAAGATGCGCCGCACTGGCTGCGGATCTTCTGGTCCGTTGTGATCACCCTGGTGACCATCGGCCTGCTGTTCGCCGGTAACTTCGAAGCCATGCAAACCATGGTGGTGCTGGCCGGTCTGCCGTTCTCGGTGGTGCTGGTGTTCTTCATGTTCGGCTTGCACAAGGCCATGCGCCAGGACGTGCAGATCGAACAGGAGCAAGCGGAACTGGCGGCGCGCGGTCGTCGTGGTTTCAGCGAGCGTCTGACTCAGTTGGACCTGCAACCGAACCAGTCGATCGTTCAACGTTTCATGGACAAGCAAGTCAGCCCGGCGCTGGAAGAGGCCGTGGTGCAATTGCGTGGTAAAGGCCTGGACGTGCAAACGTTGCTGGGCAAGTCCAAGCGTTGCATGGGCGTGCGCATCGAGATGGAAGAGGGTAACCCTTTTGTCTACGAAGTGAGCCTGGACGGCTATCTGGCAGCGGCGAGCGACACGGTGTCGGCTGAAAGTGCCGATGAACCTCGCGCCCGTTACTACCGCGCCGAGGTGTACCTGCACAATGGCAGCCAGGACTACGACCTGATGGGCTTCACTCAGGATCAGATCACTCGTGACGTGCTCGATCAGTTTGAAAGCCATCGGCAGCTCCTTGGCCGGGTTTATAGCTAATAAGTTGTAAGTGACGCGGTGTTTCAGTCTGAAGCACCGCGTCGTGTTCTTCGCGGGCAAGCCTCGCTCCTACAGGTTTACGCTGGCCTTGTAGGAGCGAGGCTTGCTCGCGAAGGGGCCCGATGGGGCAATACACATCTCCCTCGATATCCCACAAACAAAAACGCCGCGATCCTGTCGCGGCGTTTTTGTGTGTGTTGCCTTACCCCAGGTTCTTGCCGAGCAGTGCGTGATACAGCTCGCTGTCGCCGAGAATCCCGACCACTTTGTTGTTGTCGTGCAGCACCAGTTTGTTGCCGGTGTGATAACGAATCTGCAGCGCATCGCGCATGCCGATGTTGGAGTCCACCAGCGTTGGGCGACGGCCCAGGCCTTCGACGGCTTGCCCCGGGATCCAGTTCTGCAGGTCCAGGCTCGCACCGTTCTGGCGTGCGCCTTTGATGGTGTTGCCTTCCGCCAGGTCCAGCCACGAATCGCCGCCCGGATCCAGGCAGACCGAACCGTTGATGCGCTTGCAGTTGTCCAGGGTGCGCATCAGGCTGCGACCGCACAAAACGTTCAGCGGATTGGTGTGGGCGACAAAGGTCCGCACATAGTCGTCCGCCGGGTTGAGAACGATTTCTTCCGGCTTGCTGTACTGGACGATCCGACCGTCTTTCATGATCGCGATACGGCTGCCCAGTTTCAGTGCTTCATCGAGGTCGTGGCTCACGAAGACGATGGTTTTGTTCAGCTTGCTTTGCAGCTCCAGCAGTTCGTCCTGCAGGCCTTGGCGGATCAATGGGTCGAGGGCCGAAAACGGTTCGTCCATCAGCAGAATGTCGGCGTCCATCGCCAGCGCGCGGGCCAGGCCCACACGTTGTTGCATACCGCCGGAAAGCTCGTTGGGTTTCTTGTTGCGCCATTGGGTCAGGCCCACCAGCTCAAGTTTTTCATCGACCAGTCGTTTGCGTTCCTTCTCCGGCCGACCCTGCATTTCCAGACCGAAACTGATGTTCTCGCGCACCGTCAGCCATGGCATCAGGGCGAACTTCTGGAACACCATCGCAATGCGCTTGGTGCGCATCATTTTCAGTTCTGCCGGGGTGCAGGAAGCGATGTCGATCTGCTTGCCTTCATGCTCGACGAACAGCTTGCCACGGCTCACGGTGTTGAGGCCGTTGATGCAACGCAGCAGGCTGGACTTGCCGGAGCCGGACAGGCCCATCAGCACGCAGATTTCGCCTTTCTCGATATCCAGGCTGGCCTTTTCGACGCCGACGATCTGCCCGGTCTTTTTCAGGATCTCGTTACGGGTCATGCCCTGGTCGAGAAGTTTCAAGGCTTCGCGCGGATCTTTGGTGAAGATCACGTCGACGTCTTCGAAGCGAATAATGCTCATGCGTCACCCCCTACTTTAGCGTCGGGTTGTTTGCAGATACGGTCGAGCATGATCGCCAGCAATACGATCGCCAGGCCTGCTTCGAAGCCCAGGGCGATATCAGCAGTGTTCAGTGCGTTGACCACGGGTTTGCCCAGGCCGTCGGCGCCCACCAGTGCCGCAATCACCACCATCGACAACGACAGCATGATGCACTGGGTGATACCGGCCGCGATGCTTGGCATGGCGTGGGGCAATTCAATCCGTGAGAGCAGCTGACGTCGCGAGCAGCCAAAGGCTTTGCCTGCGTCCATCAATTCTTCCGGGACATCGCGAATACCCAGGTAAGTCAGGCGGATAGGCGCGGCAATCGCGAACACCACCGTGGAGATCAGACCAGGGACCACACCCAGACCAAAGAGGGTCAAGGTAGGAATGAGGTAAACGAAGGTCGGTACGGTCTGCATCAGATCGAGCACCGGACGCATCAGGGTGTAGAACATCGGTTTGTGCGCGGCGACGATGCCCAGCGGCACGCCGATGACCACGCAGACCAGGGTGGCGAACAACACCTGGGCTAGGGTTTCCATGGTTTCCTGCCAGTACCCCAGATTGAGGATCAGCAGGAAGGAAGCGATGACGAAAGCAGTCAGCCCCCATTTTCGTTGAATAAAGTGTGCCAGTAGCGCGATGAGGCCGATCAATGCCAGCGGGTTGAACCAGGTCAGCGCAAAAGTCACGCCGTGGATCATCGTTTCCAGTGACACGGCGATTGCGTCGAAGGTGTTGGCGCCGTGTTGCGTCAACCATTCAACGAAGCCCGCGATGTACTGGCCTAGAGGTATTTTCTGATCAATCAGCATGGTAGTGAACGTCCGCATGCAAGGAAATAAACAGCCCGGGCGGGCTAGCCCGCCCGGCGTAAGCGGTGCTTCTTAATTCAAGGCTGCGCGAGCTTGGCTTTCACGGCGTCCAGGCCAGGTTTACCGTCAATGGTGGTCACGCCAGCGAGCCAGGTATCGAGCACCTGTGGATTCTTCTTCAGCCAGGCCTTGGCGGCCGCGTCAGGCTTCATTTTGTCGTCCAGGACGTTGCCCATCAGCGTGCTTTCCATGTCGAGGGTGAACACCAGGTTTTTCAGCAACTGTCCAACGTTGCTGCATTCCTGGGCATAACCCTTGCGGGTATTGGTGAAGATGGTCGCCTGACCGAAGTTGGGGCCGAAGAACTCGTCGCCGCCAGTCAGGTACTTCATCTTGAATCGTGTGTTCATCGGGTGCGGTTCCCAGCCCAGGAACACCACGGCGGTGTTGCGGCGCTGGGCGCGATCGACTTGCGAGAGCATGCCGGCTTCGCTGGATTCGACCACCTTGAAACCGGCGGCTTTCAAGCCGAAGGCGTCTTTGTCGATCATGCTCTGGATCAGACGGTTGCCGTCGTTACCCGGTTCGATGCCATAGATCTTGCCGTCGAGTTCTTTCTTGAACTTGGCGATGTCGGCGAAATCTTTCAGACCTTTGTTATACAACTCTTCCGGGACGGCGAGTGTGTATTTTGCGTTTTCGAGGTTGGCACGCAGGGTGTCCACGGTGCCGGCGTCGCGGTAGGCCTTGATGTCGTTTTCCATGGTCGGCATCCAGTTACCCAGGAATACGTCCATGTTCTTGCCGTCGGCCAGCGACTTGTAGGTCACCGGCACGGAAATCATTGTGGTTTTGGTTTTGTAGCCCAGGGCATCGAGCACGACGCTGGTGGTGGCGGTGGTGACAGTAATGTCAGTCCAGCCGACATCGGAGAAGTTTACGGTACTGCACTGAGCGGGTTCTGCGGCTTGAGCCAGTAACGGCAGACTCAGCATGGCGGCCAACAACAACGACGGGGAACCTTTCATGGATGGACTCCTTGGTGTTTTTTTTGGCAGTGTTCCGACTGTGGACCACCGCACTTATAGGTTGCGGTTGGATGGCGTTTTGGAGACAGCTCTACCACGGCGCCTTGCAATCGAGTCGATACGATCATGTACCAGTGAAAATCTGACGCCTACAGGGTGCGTCGTATCCAGTACAGGGATGGTCGCATCCAGTGTCGGTGACGTCGTTTACAGATTTTTTCAGCCCCGTTTGCCCACCTGAACCGCAAAAAAACGGCGAAAAAGCAGCGTAAAACGCACACGGCGCTGGTGGACAAGAGTGCGTCGGTACTGGACGTCGAGCGACACGGTAAAAGCCTGATGATGCAGCCATACCGGCGGATTGCAGCTTGAGCGTAGCAGCTCCGTCACCGGGCGCTTTTGCGCCTGGAGTTGGCATATCCAGGAGTTCGGCAGTAATGGCTATCAGCGTTTTCGACCTGTTCAAAATCGGCATCGGCCCTTCCAGTTCGCACACCGTGGGGCCGATGCGCGCCGCGGCGCTGTTCGTGCAAGGTTTGCGTGAACAGGGGCTTTTGGAGCAAGTGCGGCGTGTCGAGGTCCAGCTTTATGGTTCGTTGTCGGCCACCGGCATCGGGCACGGCAGCGACAACGCGGTGATCATGGGCCTGATGGGCGAATGGCCGGACGCGATCGACCCGTCGCAAATCGGCATCCGCATTGAAACCCTGCGCGAAACCCACACCCTGCTGCTGGACGGCCGCTTGCCGGTGCCGTTCATCTGGGCGCGGGACATGCGCCTGATCGACGAAAACCTGCCGTTCCATCCGAACGCCATGACTCTGGTCGCCGAAGGCGATGACGGTGAGCTGCATCGCGACACCTACTATTCCGTCGGCGGCGGCTTTGTCGTCGATGAAGCACAAGCTTCCAGCGGTGTGGTGGATCTGGATCGCACGGTGTTGCCGTACGATTTCTCCAGCGCCGCCGAGCTGCTCAGCCTCTGCCAGAAGCACAACCTGCGCGTGGCCGAATTGATGATGGCCAACGAGAAGGTCTGGCGCAGCGAAGACGAAATCCGTGCCGGCCTGATGAAACTCTGGCGGGCCATGCAGGATTGCGTCGAGCAAGGCCTCAAGCACGAAGGCATCCTGCCGGGTGGCCTGAACGTGCGCCGTCGCGCGGCCAAATTGCACCGCAGCCTGCAAGAACTGAACAAGCCCAACGTCATTGGCTCGACCCTGAGCGCGATGGAATGGGTCAACCTGTTCGCCCTCGCGGTCAACGAAGAAAACGCGGCCGGCGGGCGCATGGTCACGGCGCCGACCAATGGCGCGGCGGGGATCATTCCGGCGGTGTTGCACTACTTCATGAAGTTCAGCGAGGTGGTGACGGACGCCAACGTGGTCGACTATTTCCTCGGTGCCGCAGCGGTGGGGATTCTGTGCAAGAAGAACGCCTCCATCTCCGGCGCGGAAGTCGGTTGCCAGGGCGAAGTCGGATCGGCTTGCGCGATGGCGGCGGCCGGGTTGGCGGAGATTCTTGGCGCTACGCCGGAGCAGTTGTGCAACGCGGCGGAAATCGGCCTGGAACACAACCTCGGCCTGACCTGTGACCCGGTCGGTGGGTTGGTGCAGGTGCCGTGCATCGAACGCAACGCGATTGCCGCGGTGAAAGCGATCAACGCGGCGCAGATGGCGTTGCGTGGCGACGGCCAGCACTTTATTTCGCTGGACCGGGTGATCCGCACCATGCGAGATACCGGTGCGGATATGCATGACAAATATAAAGAGACATCGCGGGGCGGGTTGGCGGTTAGCGCGGTTGAGTGCTGAAACCGAGGCGATCCCATTCGCGAGCAAGCTTCGCTCCTACAGGGATCGTGCGGTGCTCTTGTAGGAGCGAGGCTTGCCCGCGAAGACGTCAGACCAGTCAAAACTGCGCGCTAAGTGAACACCGGATTGAAAACGCGCCACGTTTTGGCGCGTCGCTTACAGATAAGCGCATTGCTACACGTCAGGGATCCAACCCGGCCCTGACCGTCCGTCCCCTGTGCCTGCGGTGACACTCTTTCCGAAGTCGTCGCAGGCCTGTTCCCACAAGTGCTACCGATTTGCTCACACGCAACGCGGCAGAGCGCTTACCCCTGTGAATGCCACTTATAACCCCTACTCGTGACGCGGCTTATATAGACAGGCTGCGACGTCGTTTTCAGGAGTTATTGAACGCGTATTCAATTTTAGGCATGGCAATTGCTCTGTCATTACAAAGCCCGTCTCCCACGCGAGAACGATGGCAATAACAAGAGCCTCCGCCTGAGGCCATCACCTGCTTTGTGTGAGGAGATACCGCGATGACGACGTTCAACTCCGGGGCTCAACCCCAGAACCGTGCGCCTCAATCCATCGGCTTTCTGCTGCTGGACAATTTCACGCTTATTTCTCTGGCCTCCGCCGTAGAACCCCTGCGCATGGCCAACCAATTGTCCGGTCGCGAGCTGTATCGCTGGACCACGCTCACCGTCGATGGTGGTCAGGTCTGGGCCAGTGACGGTCTGCAGATCACCCCCGACGCCTCCATGCACAAAGCACCTTCCATGGACACCATCATTGTCTGCGGCGGTATCGGTATTCAGCGCACGGTAACTCGCGAACACGTCTCATGGCTGCAAAGCCAGGCGCGTCAATCCAAGCGTCTGGGTGCGGTCTGCACCGGCAGCTGGGCCCTGGCCTGCGCCGGCCTGCTGGACGGTTTCGATTGCAGCGTGCACTGGGAATGTCTGGCCTCGATGCAGGAAGCTTTCCCGCGTGTGGCGATGAGTACCCGCCTGTTCACCCTCGACCGTAACCGTTTCACCAGTTCCGGCGGCACCGCGCCGCTGGACATGATGCTGCACCTGATCAGCCGTGATCACGGGCGTGAACTGTCCGCCGCGATTTCGGAGATGTTCGTCTACGAGCGCATCCGCAACGAACAGGATCACCAGCGCGTGCCGCTCAAGCACATGCTCGGCACCAACCAGCCGAAGTTGCAGGAAATCGTCGCGCTGATGGAAGCCAACCTCGAAGAGCCGATCGACCTCGACGAACTGGCGGTATACGTCGCCGTGTCACGTCGGCAACTCGAGCGGTTGTTCCAGAAATACCTGCACTGCTCGCCGTCGCGTTACTACCTTAAACTGCGCCTGATCCGTGCCCGGCAGTTGCTCAAGCAAACGCCGATGTCGATCATCGAAGTGGCGTCGGTGTGCGGTTTCGTGTCCACGCCGCACTTCTCCAAGTGCTATCGCGAATACTTCGGCATTCCACCGCGTGACGAACGCGTAGGCTCCAACACCACGCAACAGGTGGCGATGATGCCGCTGCCGCAAGCATTGGTGCTGTCGCCGTTGTCCGGGCCGTTGTCGGCATTGAGTCAGGCGCGCAACGAGTCGACCTTCGCCAGCGTAAGGCTCTGATCAGAGCTGACGCCTGAAAAACACGACGCGCTCGGTTTCCTCGAAACCGAGCGCCTTGTGCGTCTCCTGGCTCGGCAGGTTATCGACGTCGGTGTCCGAGGCCATTTCCACGCAACCGCGTTCCCGTCCCCATTGCGCCACGTGTTCGATCAGTCGTGCGGCCACTCCATGGCGGCGCTGCTGCGGCACCACGTAGATACCCTCCAGGAACACCACCGGCGAGCTGTCGGTGCCATTGACGTAGTCGTGGCGCAATGAGGCTTCGGCCAGGCCGACGGGTTGCTCACCCGCGTCGTAGGCGACGAAGTTGATATAGCGTTGCGGCTGACGCAGCTGTTCGGCGATTTCGTCCCGATGCACCTGTTCCGAAGCATCAGGCCAGAGTGCCTGGCGCAAAGGCAGCCAGCCCGCTTGTTCGCCGGACTGGCAGTGTTGGATTCGGAACATCGGCGATCGCTTGTGGTGGTCAGGAAGCCACCACTCTAGCAAACCGCCGAAGTGTCAGGCGCGGTGGCTTTGTTGGTATTCAGCCAATGCCGGCAGCAGCTGCTTGTCGATAGCTTGACGCACTGCCGGCAGGATGGTCGCGCTGCTGGTGTACATCTGCTTGACCATGGTGCGCAGCACGGTCGCCCGTTCGTTGTTCAATCCTCTCACCGCGCACTCGCAAGCCTGCTCGGCGGTGGAGCCGTTCGGTACTTGAAAGCCCAACGATTTCAGCTGGCCCAACAGGTCTTCCTGGTCAATCAAATCGGCGTGCATCATGACGCAATCCTTCTTCAGGGAACGGTGTCGTGGTTCGATTCTCGTAGGGGCCGTTGGCGTCGGCAAGGACGATTTGTCGCAATGGCCGCAATACCTATGAACAGGTCGTTTTCGGCTAACTCGCAAGAGGGGAGAGTGGGCACACTGGATTCAGCTGGCTTCACGAAGGTTTGGTCACCCTCGCGCAACGGCTCCTCAACAGTACCCACCTCTGCCCCGATCCTGTCACGGCTTGATCGGGGTTTTTTTGCCTGTGAGTCAGGGAAATATGGGGTGTCTGTGCTGACGCCTTCGCGGGCAAGCCTCGCTCCTACAGAAGCCACGCTAACTCTGTAGGAGCGAGGCTTGCCCGCGAAAAACGATGACACGGTCTAGCGTTGTAGCACGAGGATCCGCGACAACAACTCATCCCGATCGACATAGCACCCCTGGAAATGCCGGGCACCACTGGCGGGATCAAACGCATTGCGCGCATGCAGCGTGCGACGGTTATCGAAGCACCACAACTCCCCGGGGTTGAGCCGTTGCATCAGCCTGAACCGCCCCTCGCGAGTCATGGCAATAAAGCGGCGATAAGCGCGGTACAACCTGGGCATCTCCTCCACCGACGCATCGAACGGCCCGCGCAAAAAGTTCGCCATACGAATTTCAGACACCTGTCCCAGTGCATCCAGAGCGATGACCGGCGCGAGGCAGCGATAGTCGCTGTGACGGTCCTTGTTGCGAAACTCCACGGGGATTTCGCACAGGGCCTTGAACGATTCGGGATCTTCCTCGCGCAGCGCTTGGGCGATGGCAAAACCGTCGACGAAAATACTCTCGCCACCGTCGGCGTCATTGACCAGGCAATGCAGAAATTGCAGCCCCGGTTGCAACTCGCGCGTCGGCAAGTCGCTGTGCAGCGGCAGGTTGAAAGCGGTGTAGGCGTTGCTGTCGGCATCGGCCTTGGATTGCACGTTGAACAGCACGCCGAAATTGCTCTCGCGGATGAAGGAAATCCGCTGGGCGATCAGCTTCAACGAACCGGGTTCGGTGGGCACGCCGCGCACTTGCGTCAGGCCGATATCGCGTACCGCCAACAGCCATTGCAACAAGGCGTCGTTGTCGTCCATCAGCGCTTGATAATCGAACACCGGCAGCGACAAGTCGCTTTTCCACAGACTGGATTTTGGCTTGCCGGCGCGGCGTTCGGCGCGGGACTCGTCGTCATAGGCGTGGGCCCGCAACCAGCCTGGATCGAAGCGGCTGAGGTGACCGTCCTGCCACTGGATGCAGAGGCAACCTTCAGGGTCGACGCTCGTCTCTGCGGGCATCAGGTCTGGCGCAACGTCGACGATTTCCAGCACCTGCTCACGGGTCACCGTGTAGACGCACTGCGGGCAAGGGCAGTTGTCACGCAACCACTGGTGATGGAAGGGGCTGACACGGTCATCGGCCCATTTCACGAGAACGCGATCCGCCAGGGCCTGCACGCCACTGAGCGCGCTGATCAACGGATAAGTACGGAAGTCAGCAAAAGCGGCGGCGGTGTTCATGGCGATCTCCTTGTTATTTTTTTGGGGGTAAAGCGATCACTCGGCCAATGTAGTCAGGGGTGGGCAGGTCGGTTTGTTGCGCAACGATGGCTTGCAGCTTGCCCAGCGTGTCTTCGCTGAACGGCGCGGAGCGGGGGCCGGCAAGGTCGACGTGCAGCAACATCTGCTCGTTGCCCGCCAGCTCTTTGTCGTCACCGACCAGGTGCAGGCTGTGATAGAGGTGCAGGCGTTTACTGTCGTGAGCGATGATCTGGGTGTGCACTTCTACGTCGGCGTCGAGCTTCACTTCATGCAGGTAATTGAGGTGCAGTTCGAGGGTGAACAGCGAATTGCCGCTGGCTTCGCGGTTGTTGCTGTCCATGCCCAGCCGGTCCATCAGCGCGTCGGTGGCGTAGCTGAAAATCAGCAGGTAAAACGCGTCGCGCAGGTGGCCGTTGTAGTCGACCCAGTCGGGGATGATTCGGGTTTGGTAGGTGGTCAGTGCGGGCATGTCGTCAAGTCCTGAAATAACGAGAACCTGTAGGAGCCAGCTTGCTGGCGATGGGCGCAACGCGGAGTTCCTGTCAAACCGCGTTGACCTCATCGCCAGCAAGCTGGCTCCTACAGAGATTGGCGGGGGTTAGTCGGCGAACGCCATCCCATGCTTCTCTTTGGTGGTCTTCACCGCCTCCAGCACCGCCAGCAGGCAGTCATCACGATAGCGCTCCAGCGCCGAAATGCTGTGTTTGCCCAACTGATCGCTGGTGCCATCCACCACATCATCAATCAGCTTGTCGGTCAGCTCCGGTGCCGGCAGATACGTCCACGGCAACTGCAACGCCGGCCCGAACTGTGCCATGAAATGGCGCATGCCTGCGTCGCCGCCCGCCAGGGTGTAGGTCAAGAAGGTACCCATGAACGACCAGCGCAGACCCGCGCCAAAGCGAATTGCATCGTCGATTTCACCGGTGGTCGCCACACCGTCGTTGACCAGGTGCAGGGCCTCACGCCACAGCGCTTCGAGCAAACGGTCGGCGATGAATCCCGGCACTTCCTTGCGCACGTGCAGCGGGCGCATGCCCAAGGATTCGTAGACTTTCATGGCCGCTTGTACTGCTTCCGGCGCAGTGTTCTTGCCGCCGACCACTTCCACCAATGGCAGCAGGTAAACCGGGTTGAACGGGTGACCGACGACGCAGCGTTCCGGGTGGGTCGAGCTCTCGTAGAACTCGCTTGGCAACAGGCCGGAGGTGCTGGAACCGATCAGAGCATTTGGTTTGGCTGCGGCGCTGATTTTGCTGTGCAGTTCCAGCTTCAGCTCCAGGCGTTCCGGCGCACTTTCCTGGATGAAATCGGCGTCGCGAACACACTCTTCGATGGTTGCGACAAAGCGCAGGCGATCCTGCGACGCGCCGGGTGCCAGGCCTTGTTTCTCCAGTGCGCCCCAGGCATTGGCGACGCGTTTGCGCAGCGCGGCTTCAGCGCCGGGCGCCGGGTCCCAGGCCACAACATCGAGGCCGTGGGCGAGGGCGCGGGACACCCAGCCGCTGCCGATGACACCGCTGCCCAGGGCGGCGAAGGTTTTGATATCAGTGATAAAGCTCATGGCAACTTCCTAAAAAATTCGGTGGACCCTGTAGGAGCCAGCTTGCTGGCGATGGCGGTGTTCCTGCCAAAAAAATAGGGCGGATGGACCGGCCTCATCGCCGGCAAGCCGGCTCCTACAAAGGGGTTGGAGTGTGGTTAGCCGCGCTTGGTCAGGCCCATTTTTGCCCGGCCCTCAGCCGGTGTCAGAACCCGGGCGCCGAGGCGGCTGAGGATTTCCGAGGCGCGTTCGACCAGTTGGCCATTGGTCGCCAACACGCCCTTGTCCAGCCAGATGTTGTCTTCCAGGCCGACCCGCACGTTGCCGCCCAGCAACACCGCTTGCGCCGCCATCGGCATTTGCATGCGACCGATGCCGAACCCGGCCCACACTGCGTTTGCCGGCAGGTTGTCGACCATGGCTTTCATGGTGGTGGTGTCAGCCGGTGCGCCCCACGGGATGCCCAGGCACAGCTGGAACAGCGGGTCGTCGAGCAGGCCTTCCTTGATCATCTGTTTGGCGAACCACAGGTGACCGGTGTCGAAAATTTCCAGCTCGGCTTTGACGCCCAGCTCTTGAATGCGTTTGGCGCCTGCACGCAGCTGCGCCGGGGTGGAGACGTAAATGGTGTCGCCGTCGCCGAAGTTCAGGGTGCCGCAATCGAGGGTGCAGATTTCCGGCAGCAGTTCTTCGACGTGGGCCAGACGGGTCAGCGGGCCGACCAGATCGGTGTTCGGGCCGAACTCCATCGGGTTCTCGCCAGCGCCGATTTCCAGGTCGCCGCCCATGCCGGCGGTGAGGTTGACGATGATGTCGACGTCAGCTTCGCGGATGCGCTCCATGACTTCGCGGTACAGCGCCACGTCACGGCTGAATTTGCCGGTTTGCGGGTTGCGAACATGGCAGTGGACCACGGTGGCGCCGGCCTTGGCGGCTTCCACGGCGGCAGCGGCGATTTGTTTCGGGGTGACCGGCACGTGTGGGCTTTTGCTGGTCGTGTCGCCAGCACCGGTAAGTGCGCAGGTGATGATGACGTCGTGGTTCATGAGGTGGTTCCTTGCAGGCGTGGTGGTCCCGTTCGCAGCCCGGTCGGGCTGCGAATCGGTGGTTCGGTTCGGGTCTGTTTGCTGAAGAGCTACTTGCTGGTCAGTTGCAGGTTTTCAGCTGCTGGTTTGCCATCGAAGGTGGTTACACCTTCCAGCCAGCGCTGCTTGTCTTGCGGGTGATCTTTCAGCCATTGCTTGGCCGATTCGAAGGCGTCCTTGTGATCCAGCAGCGGCTGCATCATCCGGCTCTCGTCTTCGGCGGTGTAGGTCAGGTTGCTCAGTAAGCGGCCGATGTTCGGGCATTGCTCGGCGTAGGTCGGCGAAGTGACGGTCCAGACAGTCGCCATGCCTTCGTTCGGGCCCAGGGCGTCGTCGCTGCCGGTGAGGTAAGTCATCTTCACGTTGACGTTCATCGGGTGCGGCGCCCAGCCGAAGAACACGATGGCTTCGTTGCGTTTGGTCGCCCGGGTCACCGCCGACAGCATTCCGGCTTCGCTGGACTCGACCAGCTGAAATTTGCCGAGACCGAACTGGTTCTTGGCGATCATCTCTTTGATCTGCGTGTTGGCGCCCGAGCCTGGCTCGATGCCGTAGATCTTGCCGCCCAGCTCTTTCTCGAATTTGGCGATGTCGGCGAAGGTTTTCAGGCCCTTGTCGGCGAGGTAAGTCGGAACCGCGAGGGTGGCGCGGGCGTCTTTCAGGCTGGGCGCCTCAAGCACTTTGACCTGCTTGCCATCGACGAACGGCGTGATGGTTTGGGTCATCAGCGGGTTCCAGTAGCCCAGGAACAGGTCCAGGCGCTGGTCGCGGATCCCGGCGAAAATGATTTGCTGGGACGCGCTGGTTTGTTTGGTGTTGTAGCCGAGGCCGTCGAGCAAGACCTGGGTCATGGCGCTGGTGGCGATCACGTCGGTCCAGTTCACGACGCCCATGCGTACGTTCTGGCACGATGCAGGTTCGGCGGCCATGACGCTGGCGCTCAGGAAAGCGGTACCGCTGAGTGCAAGAACACAGCTGCTGATCAGTCGTTTCATCTCAGGTTTCCTCGGCAGTTCGTTATTGTGGGTCCGGTCGTCTTTGTGCGCCGGTGATGCCAAGTTACGCAGCTAAAGCCCGGTGAAAACGCACTGCGGCGACCAGCTCTTGCACTGCAGCGACCTGTCCACTTGAATGCCGCTCGCAAGTGGCGTATCAACAGCACACGCTACCCGCGAATCGAGTGCGCTCCATGTCCCAGGATTTCTACTTCATGTTGATGCCGGGTTTCTCGGCCATCGGTTTCATCTCGGCCATCGAGCCGCTGCGGGTCGCCAATCGCTTTCGCGGCGAGCTGTATCGCTGGCATGTGCTGAGTGCGGATGGCGGGGCGGTGCTGGCCAGTAACGGCATGTCGGTCAACGCCGATGCAGCACTGGAACCGCTGAAGAAAGGCGCGACCTTATTGGTGGTTGCCGGTTTTGAACCGCTGAAATTCGCCACGCCAGCTCTGGAGCACTGGCTGCGCCGGCTGGACAACGAAGGCGTGACACTCGGCGCCATCGACACCGGCAGCTTCGTCCTCGCCGAGGCCGGCCTGCTCGACGGCCATCGCCTAACCCTGCACTGGGAAGCCATCGACGCGTTCAAGGAATCTTATCCACAGCTCAGCGTCACTCAGGAACTGTTCGAGATCGACCGTCGCCGCATCACTTCCGCCGGCGGCACCGCCTCCATCGACCTGATGCTCGACCTCATCGCCCAGGCCCACGGCCCGGAACTGGCGATCCAGGTCAGCGAACAATTCGTACTCGGCCGCATCCGCCCGCGCAAAGACCACCAGCGCATGGAAGTCGCCACGCGCTATGGCATCAGCAACAAGAAGCTCGTTCACGTGATCGGCGAGATGGAACAACACAGCGAACCGCCGCTGACCACGCTGGAGCTGGCGGAGTCGATCAAGGTGACGCGGCGGCAGCTGGAGCGGTTGTTCAGGCTGCATTTGAACGATACGCCGAGCAATTTCTACCTGCGGTTAAGGCTGGAGAAGGCGCGGCAGTTGCTGCGGCAGACCGATATGAGTGTGCTGGAAGTGAGCATTGCGTGCGGGTTTGAATCGCCGTCGTACTTCACCCGAAGTTATCGGGCGAAGTTTGAGCGGTGTCCGCGGGAAGACCGGCGACAAACCCAAAAGGCCTGACACTATCAACGGAAAAAACCGAATCCTGTAGGAGTGAGGCTTGCCCGCGAAGAGGCCGCCTCAATCGAAATCACCGTCGTTGACACTCCGCCTTCGCGGGCAAGCCTCGCTCCTACAGGTCGTGTCGCGTTTACTTTTTCATCAGTGCCGAACAGGCGGCTTTGTAAGCCTCATGCTGATACTTGTTCAGCGTCCCCGGCAGCTCAAAATCAAACTTCTTGTTCTGCGCATTGATCGTCTGTGGCGACAGCAACGTCACCTCGCAACTCTCCAGCAACTGAAAAACGCCCTCGATCTTGAACGTGGTCGGCCCACCGGCGAATTCGCCTTTCTTGCTGCGCTTCTTGATCGCGATCCGGTCGATTGAATTCTCACGGACAAACGACGCCACCTGAGCGGCAAAGACTTTGACGTTGGCGGCTTCGTCGTCATCGTCGAGGGCGATTTTCTTGGTGTTCAGCGCGACGTGGCTCAGTACCTGATCGTCGAGGGAGGCCACGGCGATGATCGCTTCGCTGCCTTTGATTTCGATGCCGCAGATTTTCATTTGAATCCCTCTACCAAATTATGGTGTGCAGCTTACCGCTCGCGTTGGCAGGGTGTAGAAACAATAAGCTCAGCTCTTAATCACTCCTGCCCAATCGACTCCAAAAACTCCGACCGCTCATCACTCATCCGCGCCACGCAATCGTTCTGCGCAATAGTGAACGCCTTGCTGCCGCTGGTCGCCGGAAACGCTTCAACTGTGCAATCCGCATCCCGGGTCTTCAGCCATTGCTGCTGGGCGGCCTTGATTTTGGCGGTGATGTCGGCCAGTTGTGTCGGGTTTTTGCCGTAGAGCGTTTGCATGCGCTCGGTCAGGCTCTGGTAGTTGTCTTTGAGCAGGTCTTCGGCGGTGGTTCGGCTGTAGACCGAGCATTCCAGGGTCTGGACTTCGTTTTCGACCGCATCGCAGGGGTTGATGTCGGACTCTTCAGCCGCCTGTACGCCGGTCGCTATCAGTGCCATTGCCAGTAAGATCGATTTCATTGCGCCTCAGCCCCTTTTTTGGCCCAAATTCCGTAATGCGGCGAATTCTGGCCCATGCGCAAGTCCTTGAACAGGTGGCCCGCGACGTTCAACGACGACCCTTTGTCGCAGATTGACGCTTTCGGCAAACCCCCTGTCGTTTTTGCACCCGGCTGCACCGGTACTCAGGCATATGCTGGCCCCAAAGCGCCGGCACACGATTCGGCGCATGAATCGCTAATAGGGGACAGCCTGATGAGCCCAGCCGAATTGCACGCCGACAGCATCGTTATCGACGGGCTGATTATTGCCAAGTGGAACCGCGAGCTGTTTGAAGACATGCGCAAGGGCGGTCTGACCGCGGCCAACTGCACCGTGTCGGTGTGGGAGGGCTTTCAGGCCACCGTCAACAACATCGCCGCCAGCCAGAAGCTGATCCGCGAGAACAGCGACCTGGTGATTCCGGTTCGCACCACCGCCGACATCCGTAAAGCCAAGGAGCAGGGCAAGACCGGCATCCTGTTCGGCTTCCAGAATGCTCACGCCTTCGAAGACCAGATCGGCTATGTCGAGGTGTTCAAGCAGCTCGGCGTCGGTATCGTGCAGATGTGCTACAACACCCAGAACCTGGTCGGTACCGGTTGCTACGAGCGTGATGGCGGCCTGTCGGGCTTCGGTCGCGAAATCGTTGCCGAGATGAACCGCGTCGGGGTCATGTGCGACCTGTCCCACGTCGGTTCCAAGACTTCCGAAGAAGTCATCCTCGAATCGAAGAAACCGGTCTGCTACTCCCATTGCCTGCCGTCGGGTCTGAAAATTCACCCGCGCAACAAATCCGATGAAGAACTGAAGTTCATCGCCGACCACGGCGGTTTCGTCGGCGTGACCATGTTCGCGCCGTTCCTCGCCAAGGGCATCGATTCGACCATCGACGACTACGCCGAAGCCATCGAATACACCATGAACATCGTCGGCGAAGACGCCATCGGCATCGGCACCGACTTCACCCAGGGCCATGGCCAGGACTTCTTCGAATACCTGACCCATGACAAGGGCTACGCCCGCCGTCTGACCAGCTTCGGCAAGATCATCAACCCGCTGGGCATCCGCACCGTCGGCGAGTTCCCGAACCTGACCGAAACCCTGCTCAAGCGCGGCCATTCCGAGCGCGTGGTCCGCAAGATCATGGGCGAGAACTGGGTCAACGTCTTGAAAGATGTCTGGGGCGAATAAGCCGCCGCACCTCTGAATTCTTTCCCCCGGCCATCCGTGCCGGGGGCAACACCAAAATTTTTCTGGAGTTAAGTTTCCATGGCCAAGATCGCCCCGCAATTGCCTATCGAAGTCGACAGCGAAACCGGTGTCTGGACCTCCGACGCCCTGCCGATGCTGTATGTGCCGCGTCACTTCTTCGTCAACAACCACATGGGCATCGAGGAAGTGCTGGGCGCCGACGCCTACGCCGAAATTCTCTACAAGGCCGGCTACAAGTCCGCCTGGCACTGGTGTGAAAAAGAAGCTGAATGCCACGGCCTGGAAGGCGTCGCGGTGTTCGAGCACTACATGAAGCGCCTGTCGCAACGCGGCTGGGGCCTGTTCAAGATCCAGGACATCGACCTCGACAAAGGCACCGCCAGCGTCAAGCTTGAACACTCCGCTTTCGTCTACGTGTACGGCAAGGTCGGGCGCAAGGTCGACTACATGTTCACTGGCTGGTTTGCCGGTGCCATGGACCAGATTCTGCAAGCCCGCGGCAGCAAGATTCGCACCGTTGCCGAACAAGTCTACGGTGGCTCCGAAGAAGGCCACGACGACGGTTTGTTCACCGTCAAGCCGTTGTAAGTCGAGGAACCCGCCATGGCTTTCGAAGCAATGTTCCAGCCGATCCAGATCGGCAAACTGACCATCCGTAACCGCGTGCTCAGCACCGCGCATGCCGAGGTCTACGCGACCGACGGCGGCATGACCACCGATCGGTACGTCAAGTATTACGAAGAGAAAGCCAAGGGCGGGATCGGCCTGGCGATTTGCGGCGGTTCGTCCGTGGTGGCTATCGACAGCCCGCAGGAGTGGTGGAGTTCGGTGAACCTGTCCACCGACCGCATTATTCCGCACTTCCAGAATCTGGCCGACGCCATGCACAAGCACGGCGCCAAGATCATGATTCAGATTACCCACATGGGCCGGCGTTCGCGCTGGGACGGTTTCAACTGGCCGACGCTGATGTCGCCGTCCGGCATCCGTGAACCGGTGCACCGCGCCACCTGCAAAACCATCGAGCCGGAAGAAATCTGGCGGGTGATCGGCAACTACGCCCAAGCGGCCCGCCGCGCCAAGGCCGGTGGCCTGGACGGTGTCGAGCTGTCTGCCGTGCACCAGCACATGATCGACCAGTTCTGGAGCCCGCGGGTCAACAAGCGTACAGACGAATGGGGCGGCAGCTTCGAAGGCCGCATGAAATTCGGTCTGGAAGTGTTGAAAGCCGTGCGCGCCGAAGTCGGTGATGATTTCTGCGTGGGCATGCGTATCTGTGGTGACGAATTCCACCCGGACGGCCTGTCCCACGAGGACATGAAGCAGATTGCCAAGTATTACGACGACACCGGCATGCTCGATTTCCTCGGCGTCGTGGGTTCGGGTTGCGACACCCACAACACCCTGGCCAACGTGATTCCGAACATGAGTTACCCGCCGGAGCCGTTCCTGCACCTGGCGGCCGGCATCAAGGAAGTAGTCAAGGTTCCGGTGCTGCACGCACAGAACATCAAGGACCCGAACCAGGCGACCCGTATTCTGGAGGGCGGTTACGTCGACATGGTCGGCATGACTCGCGCGCACATCGCTGACCCGCACCTGATCGCCAAGATCAAGATGGGTCAGATCGACCAGATCAAACAATGCGTCGGCGCGAACTACTGCATCGACCGTCAGTATCAAGGCCTGGATGTGTTGTGCATCCAGAACGCGGCGACCTCCCGTGAATACATGGGCCTGCCGCACATCATCGAAAAAACCACTGGCGTGAAACGCAAGGTGGTGGTGGTCGGTGCCGGTCCTGCCGGGATGGAAGCCGCCCGCGTGGCCGCCGAACGTGGCCACGACGTGACCCTGTTCGAGAAAAAGGAATTCATCGGCGGGCAGATCACCACGGCGTCGAAAGCGCCGCAGCGTGACCAGATCGCCGGTATCACCCGCTGGTATCAGCTGGAACTGGCACGGTTGAAAGTAGACCTGCGCCTGGGCACTGCGGCTGATGCTCCGACCATCATGGACCTGCGTCCAGATGTGGTGGTGCTGGCGGTTGGCGGTCATCCGTTCCTTGAGCAGAACGAACACTGGGGCGCGGCTGAAGGCTTGGTGGTCAGCAGCTGGGACGTGCTCGACGGCAAGGTCGCGCCGGGCAAGAACGTGCTGGTCTACGACACTATTTGCGAGTTCACCGGGATGTCGACCGCCGACTTCCTCGCCGACAAGGGCAGCCAGGTCGAGATCGTCACCGACGACATCAAGCCCGGGGTCGCGATTGGCGGCACGTCGTTCCCGACTTACTACCGCAGCATGTACCCGAAAGAAGTGATCATGACCGGGGACATGATGCTGGAGAAGGTCTACCGCGAAGGCGACAAGCTGGTGGCGGTGCTGGAAAACGAATACACCGGCGCCAAAGAGGAGCGGGTGGTCGACCAGGTGGTCGTGGAAAACGGCGTGCGCCCGGACGAAGAAATCTACTACGCGCTGAAGGACGGCTCGCGCAACAAAGGCCAGATCGACGTCGAAGCCTTGTTCGCGATCAAGCCGCAGCCATGCCTTGAGCAGAGCGGTGACGGCTACCTGCTGTTCCGCATCGGCGACTGCGTGGCCCAGCGTAACGTGCACGCGGCGATCTACGACGCGCTGCGGCTGTGCAAGGATTTCTAAGAGCTTGTGGATAACCCTGTAGGAGCGAGGCTTGCCCGCGAAGGCGTCCTGACATTCAACATTGTTGTCGGCTGACCCATCGCTTTCGCGGGCAAGCCTCGCTCCTACAGGAATCGGGCAAGGCATCCAGGTAGTTTGGCCTGCAAGACCCTGCGGTCTTTGGGAGCTCCACCATGTTGAACACCCTTCTTCCAATCCTGTTGTTCGCTGCCCTGGGCCTTGCTGTCCTCGGCGCGTTGCGGCGGGTGGCCATGTGGCGCCGGGGCCGAGCCTCCAAGGTCGACCTGATCGGTGGCCTGTTCGCCATGCCCAAGCGCTACATGGTCGATTTGCACCATGTTGTCGCGCGGGACAAATACATCGCCAACACCCACGTGGCCACGGCCGGTGGTGCGGTGGCGTCCATCGTGCTGGCGATTCTGGTGCACGGTTTCGGCCTGCATAACCGCATCCTCGGTTACGCGCTGTTGTTGATGACAGTGGTGATGTTCGTCGGTGCGATCTTTGTGTACCTGCGTCGTCGCAACCCGCCGGCTCGCCTGTCCAAAGGGCCGTGGATGCGCCTGCCGAAAAGCTTGTTGGCGTTCTCGGCGAGCTTCTTCCTGTTGACTCTGCCGGTCGCCGGCATCCTTCCGGAGAATTTTGGCGGTTGGGTGGTGGCAGCGATCCTCGGCATCGGCGTGCTGTGGGGCGTTTCGGAATTGTTCTTCGGCATGACCTGGGGCGGGCCGATGAAGCACGCCTTCGCCGGTGCGCTGCACCTGGCCTGGCACCGTCGCGCCGAGCGTTTTGGCGGTGGTCGTTCCACCGGTTTGAAACCGCTCGACCTGAACGATCCAAGCGCACCGTTGGGCGTGGAAAAACCCAAGGATTTCACCTGGAACCAACTGCTCGGTTTCGATGCCTGCGTGCAATGCGGTAAATGTGAAGCCGCGTGCCCGGCGTTCGCCGCCGGCCAGCCGCTGAACCCGAAAAAGCTGATTCAGGACATGGTCGTCGGCCTTGCCGGCGGCACCGATGCCAAGTTCGCTGGCAGCCCCTATCCGGGCAAAGCCATCGGCGAACACGCGGGCAATCCGCATCAACCGATCGTCAACGGTCTGGTGGACGCCGAAACCCTGTGGTCCTGCACCACCTGCCGTGCCTGCGTCGAGGAATGCCCGATGATGATCGAGCACGTCGATGCCATCGTCGACATGCGTCGCCATCTGACCCTGGAAAAAGGCGCGACCCCGAACAAGGGCGCCGAAGTCCTGGAAAACCTGATTGCCACCGACAACCCTGGCGGTTTCGCACCGGGTGGGCGGATGAACTGGGCGGCGGATTTGAACCTCAATCTGCTCAGCGAGAAAAAATCCACCGACGTGCTGTTCTGGGTCGGCGACGGAGCCTTCGACATGCGCAACCAGCGCACCTTGCGTGCCTTCGTCAAAGTGCTGAAAGCGGCCAAGGTCGACTTCGCGGTACTCGGTCTCGAAGAACGCGACAGCGGTGACGTAGCCCGACGTCTGGGCGACGAAGCGACGTTCCAGTTGTTGGCCAAGCGCAACATCCAGACCCTGGCCAAGTACAGTTTCAACCGCATCGTCACCTGCGACCCGCACAGCTTCCACGTGCTGAAAAACGAATACGGCGCCTTCGACGGCAACTACCTGGTGCAGCACCACAGCACCTACATGGCCGAAATCATCGACGCCGGCGCGCTCAATCTCGGCCAGCACAAAGGCAGCAGCGTGACCTATCACGACCCGTGCTACCTCGGTCGCTACAACGGCGAATACGAGGCGCCGCGTGAAGTGCTGCGCGCCCTCGGGATTGAAGTGAAAGAGATGCAACGCTCCGGTTTCCGTTCACGCTGCTGCGGCGGCGGTGGCGGCGCGCCGATCACCGACATTCCGGGCAAGCAGCGGATCCCCGACATGCGCATGGAAGACATCCGCGAAACCGGCGCCGAACTGGTGGCCGTGGGTTGTCCACAATGCACCGCGATGCTCGAAGGCGTGGTCGAACCACGGCCGTTGATCAAGGACATCGCCGAGCTGGTGGCGGACGCACTGCTTGAAGACGCAGCGCCAAGCAAACCGTCCACACCGGCCCAACGTGAACCTGCGGAGGCCCACTGATGAGCGACATTATCCGCCGCGACCCCCGCGCCGAATGGATTGCCCGTAACCGCCTGCACCCGCTGCACGCGGCCATGCAGCCGGCGCAACACAGCTGGATGGGGCCGAACGGCGTCATCCGCAAGAACCCGCATGGCATCGGTTTTATCGGTCCCAACGGCATCAAGCGCATCGACCGCAGCGGCGCGCAGCAGGGCGGGGCGACCAAACGCTCGGCGGCTGTTGAAGTGCAATTGCCGCTGCATCAAGTGCCAGCACCTGCGTTTTACATCAGCGTGGTGCCGGACATGGTCGGCGGCCGCTTGAGTAGCCACGACAAGGATTTGCTCGGCCTGGCCCACCAGCTGGCCGGCAAGGACGGCGCGGTGTTGGCCGTGGTCTTCGGCGAACACAAGGAAAACGCCTTTGCCACCGCTGGCGTCGATCGCTTGCTGGTGCTCGAAGGCGACGAATTCAGTGGTTATGCACCGGAGCAACGTGTCCAGGGCCTGCGGGCTGTGGATAACCAGTTCAGCCCGCGTCACTGGCTGCTGCCGGACAGCCGCAGCGGTGGCGGCGAACTCGGTCGGCGCTTTGCCGCTGCACTGGGCGAACGCCCGGCCACACGGGTCTGGCAGGTCAAGGATCAGGAATGCATCGGCCGCGCTGGCGCCGGGTTGCAAGACCTTGCGCGTCCGGTCGCACGCTTGATTCTGGCCGCCGCCGAATGCGCCGAGCCGGTCAGCGAAACCCGTCATGAAGCCTTGCCGGTGGAGTTATCCACAACCGTGGCGCGCAGCCTGTCGCGGATCGAAGATCTGGGCGCTGTGGCCGTGGATCCGGCAGCCATTCCGATGGCCGAAGCCGAGTTCATCTTCTCCGGCGGCAACGGCGTCAAGGACTGGGGACTTTTCCACAGGACTGCCGAAGCGCTCGGCGCCACCGAAGGCGCATCCCGTGTGGCGGTGGACGATGGCTTCATGGCCCGTGATCGTCAGGTCGGCGCGTCCGGCACGTGGGTCACTGCGAGGGTCTACGTGGCGGTGGGGATTTCCGGGGCGATCCAGCACCTGCAAGGCATCGGTGCCTGCGACAAGGTGGTGGCGATCAACCTCGACCCAGGTTGCGACATGATCAAACGGGCCGACCTGTCGGTGATCGGCGAGAGTGCCGAGATTCTTCAAGCCTTGATCGATGCGATAGCGGCTTATCGCGACGACGCCAAGCGCGATGCGGCTTAAGGGAAGGAAAGGGTTATGAGCACGAAAATCATCAGCCTGGTGTCCATCGGCGCCCACCCGACCTCCGGCCGGCCACGTCGCGCGGAGCAGGATGCGCGGGCGGTGGAACTGGGTCTGCAACTGGCTGGGGATAACCTGCAAGTGCTGCATGCCGGTGACGTCGCGGAGCCTGCGCTACGCGCCTATCTGGGCATGGGCCTGGAACAACTGCACGTACTGGAGCAACCATCCGGTGCCGATGCCTTGCCGGCGTTGACCGCCTATTTGCGCGATGCCGGAGCACAAGTCGTGCTGACTGGCAGCCAGGCAGAAACCGGCGAAGGCTCGGGCATGCTGCCGTTCCTGCTGGCGGAAAACCTCGGCTGGCCGCTGGTGGTCGGGCTGGCTCAGGTGGAGTCCATCGATGGCAGTTCGGCGCTTGTCCTTCAAGCGTTGCCCCGTGGTCAGCGCCGTCGTTTGAAGGTGCGGCTGCCGTTCCTGGCGACTGTGGATAACGCGGCGCCGAAGCCTCGTCAGAGCGCGTACGGCCCGGCCCGGCGTGGTGTTTTGCAGGCGGATGAAGTCGAAGTGATCGATGATGCGTTGCTGGCCGTATCGACGCTGCAACCGGCCAAGCCTCGGCCTAAACGCTTGAAGGTGATCAAAGCCAAAAGCGGCGCGGACCGGATGAAAGCGGCGACGGCCAAAGCCAGTGGCGGCGGCGGGCAGGTGCTCAAAGGCGTCACGGCGCAAGCGGGTGCCGAAGCGATTCTCAAATTGCTGATTGAAGAAGGCGTGGTCCGCTAACCAATACTCAGCACAGATCAAAATGTGGGAGCGAGACCGGCTTGCCGGCGATAGCGGTGTGTCAGCTGAATTTATGTCAACTGATACACCGCTATCGCGAGCAGGCTCGCTCCCACAGGGGGAAAGTTTAATGACCGTCAAATTTCGTTCGGCCTTGCGCAGCGACGCGCGGGAAATTGCTCGCCTGTTTCAGATTTCCTCGGAAGGCGCTTCGGATTACATCTGGAGCCAACTCGCCGAACCCGGCCAGGACCTGTTGGACGTCGGCGCCCTGCGTTACGCCCGTGACGACGTGGATTTCTCCTACCAGAACTGCCTCATCGCCGAGGCCGACGGCCACGTCATCGGCATGATGCACAGCTATGTGATGCGCCACGATCCACTGGCCGAGCCCACCACCGATCCGGTGCTGGCGCCGTATGCCGACATGGAAATCCCCGACACGCTGTACATATCGAGCCTCGCGCTGCATGAAGGCTGGCGCAACCAGGGCCTTGGCAAGCAGTTCCTCGCCCACGCTCACGAACGCGCCCGCCAGTTGGGGCTCAAGGGCTTGAGCCTGATCGACTACGCCGTCAACACCGGCGCCCGTCGTTTCTATGAGCGGCATGGTTTCCGCATCGTCGATACCTGCCAGATCACGCCACACCCGATGATTCGGGTGACCGGCGACGCTTACCTCATGCAGTGGCCCTAGTGAGCTACATTTCTTAATGAGCGGCCCGAGGCGGCAGCAGCGCTGATTCATAAAACTCGTTTTCAGGAATGGGTTGTCGATGAACACGGTCAGTCGGCGTGAGACATGTCTGATCTGTGGCGTGATGCTGGTTGTGATGGCTGCGGCCGCTGAAACCCGCCAGGGCGATCCGGATTTCTATCAATGGATCGACTCTGCGCAGGGGCGGCACGCCTCCCTGGCGCAAATGAAGCAACACTGCGATCAGGTGTTGGCGCCTGATAAAAACCTCAATTGTTCAGTCACCGTTCTCGCCAGAATGTTCGAGACCAAGGCCGCCAATCAGCTGCCCGATTACTACCTGGCAATCAAGCGGCGCCATGCTCAAGCCATCGCCAATGACCCTGAACTCCAACAGTTGTTCTCCATGTTCGGCAGCGAATCGATCGCGACCTTGCGGCAGGTCGCCGATTTCTCACTGACAAGATCACCGCGACGCGAAGTGCTGCCGATTCATCCTTCCCCAAACGATGGCCACGAGACGAATGAGGTGCTGCCGTACCTCGATGTCAAAGCCGCCAACGGTGTTTCGGCGCGGTTCATTCTGGATACGGGCGCCCCGCAAACCCGGGTCAACAGCGAAACCGCGAAGCAGATGGGCATCAAGCTGCTGACCGACTCTGATTACGGCTACAGCACTTTCTACGGCGAGCGGGACCTGGCGGCCAAACTCGGAATCCTTGAGTCCCTGAAGATCGGTGCAAGCGAGTTCAGGAACGTCCTGGTGTTTGTCAGTGACCGGGATAACTTATTGGGGCTCGACCTGATCGGTAAGCTGGGACGATTGACCATTACGAAAAAGACGCTGGAGATCAACGCTGCGGCGCCCACACGATGTGATTCGCCGGTCACCTTCGTCCGTATCGACATCAATCAACGATTGACCCTTGCTGCGCGGCTGGATCGGCGTGCGACCGTGGCGATTATCGACACCGGCAATGTGGATTACCTGACATCCGCCTCACCCGGCGCTTCACCTGTTCATGTCATCGATAAGCCGCACCACCAGATCTTCAAGGGCGAGTTGAGCTTGTCCGGGCGTACCCGTCTGATCGCGTACAAGTATTACCCGGACTTTACGATCCCGCCGTCGATGCTGCTTGGGCAGTACGTGCCGTCGATTTTGCTCGGATGGCGTGCATTCAATGATTACGAGTTGAATCTGGATATTGCTTCGGGCCTGTCCTGTTTCAACAGGGTTTGATCACGGTTACCCACAATCCCTGTTAGCGCTTCTGTGGATAACGTGTTCGCCCATCGCTGCACGCCATACAAATCAAGCCCTGCAAGCCTTCGTACAAAAAACAACCAGCCTAAGTTGCGGTTTTTTCGGGCTTTTTCCAGAGGATAAGTCTGTTCGTTCGCCAATACTTGCCCCCAAACTCTGTTGGCGCTTCTGTGGATAAGATGTTCGCTGTCCGCTACAGGCCATATAAACCGGGCCTGTTAGCTGCATGATTAAAAAGTGATCAATTTGCCGATTTGGAGGGGCTAACCTCGCGTAAACCCTGATTTATCGCGGCTTTCGGCGGTTTTCCACAGAGGCGGCGAAGTTGCCCCCAAAGTCTGTTGGCGCTTCTGTGGATAAGGTGTTCGCCATCCGCTACAGGCCACGTACTGCGTGGCTTTCAGCTGTTAGATCAAAAAACAACCAATCGCTGTTCAAAACCCTGCTTCTGGATAAGTCACGGATTTTCTTCGGTTTCTGTGGAGAAAGTTAGGGGGCATCGCACACTTGTCCCCATTAGCTGTGGGTGGAGGTGTGGATAACTTGTTTGCGGAAGGCTGGAAGCCACGAACGCCATAGCGCTGAACGCAATAGATCATATTTCGTACAGTTCTATGGAGGGGAGGGGTATTGCAGATAGTGATGCGGTGATCAGTCGGACGCTATCGCCGGCAAGCCGGTCTCGCTCCCACATTGGATCTGTGTCGATCACAAATCCCCTGTGGGAGCGAGACCGGCTTGCCGGCGATGTTTTTGATCTTTAACCCTGAACCGGAACACCCTTGAGGTAAGGCGCAGGCTCAGCCCCAAGGTTGTTCAGCAAACGCTCGCTGTACCAGTCCACAAAGTTCACCACACCAAACTCATAGGTCTTGGAGTAAGGCCCAGGCTGGTACGCCGAAGAGTTGATCCCGCGCTGGTTTTCTTCAGCCAGGCGACGGTCCTGGTCGTTGGTGGCATCCCAGACCTGGCGCATGCGCTCCACGTCGTAGTCGACGCCTTCGACCGCGTCTTTGTGCACGATCCACTTGGTGGTGACCATGGTTTCCTGCGCGCTGATCGGCCACACGGTGAAGACGATGATGTGGTCGCCCATGCAGTGGTTCCACGAGTGCGGCAGGTGCAGGATACGCATCGAGCCCAGGTCCGGGTTCTTGATGCGGCCCATGAGTTTGGCGCAGCCCTGTTTGCCGTCCATGGTCATCGACACGGTGCCTTTGAGCAGCGGCATGCGCACGATGCGGTTACGCAGGCCGAAGCTGGCGTGGGCGTAAGGAATCTTCTCGGCTTCCCAGGCAGCGGCGGAAGCGGCGACGTGGTCCTTGAACGCCTGGTCGGCGCGCGGGTCGGTAACGTCGTCCCATTCCAGCAGGGTTTTCAGCAGTTCCGGGTGCGACGCGTTGCAGTGGTAGCACTCGCGGTTGTTTTCCAGCACCAGTTTCCAGTTGGCCTTTTCCATCAAGGTGGTTTGCACCGCCACCTTGGTGTTTTCCATGTCGTACGGTTCCATGTAATGGTTCAGCGTCGACAGGAAGTCATCGATGGCCGGCGGGTTCTCCGACAGGCTGATGAAGATGTAGCCGCCGGCGGTCTTCACGTTCACCGGTTTGAGGCCGTACTGCTTCATGTCGAAATCGGCGCCCATCTCGGTGCCGGCGAACAGCAGGCGGCCGTCCAGCTCGTAGGTCCACTGGTGGTAGTGGCAGACCAGCTTGGCGACTTTGCCTTTTTCACTGGTGCACAGCCGCGAACCGCGGTGACGGCAGACGTTGTGGAAGGCGTGAACCACGCCTTCGGCGCCGCGAATCACGATGATCGGGTTCTTGCCGACTTGCAGGGTCAGGTAGTTGCCCTTGGTCGGGATTTCGCAGGTCATGCCGGCGATCAACCACTCTTTCTGGAAGATCTCCTGCATGTCGATATCAAACAGCCGCTCGTCAGAGTAAAACGGCTGCGGCAGCGAGAAGGTGCGCTCGCGCTCTTGCAGCATCTGCGCGGTGGCCTTGCGTGCGGGTTCCAGCGGATCGCCCAGGCTGATTTTTGCGGTGACGTCCATCGTGTATATCCTCAAGGCCATCTGCGTGGCCGCGAAAGTGGCTGATCAGGGTTGCTACGCAAGGTGTAAAGGTTATGTCTTGGTATGGGGCGAGTGTGGGGCCGGCGTTGCCCGGAACCTTATCCATGGGCGACATGGCCCAATCTGTTCCCGACGCGTAACCCCCGGCAGTTGGGGGCTGGTCGCGATAAGTATGTGAATGTCGCAGATAGGTAAATGGGTGGTCTGCGCTATACGCAGAATCGTCAACATAAGGCCGACCATCGGCGGTGGAGAACAGCATGTCCAACAGCTTCCTGAATCCGGTAACCACCCAGACCTGGGCCAATGGCCGACACATCGTCCGTTGCGTCAAAGTCATCCAGGAAACCTGGGATGTGCGCACCTTCTGCTTTATGGCCGACCAGCCGATCATGTTCTTCTTCAAGCCGGGGCAATTCGTCACCCTGGAGCTGGAAATCGATGGCCAGCAGATCATGCGTTCGTACACCATTTCCAGTTCGCCCTCGGTGCCGTACAGCTTTTCGGTAACGATCAAGCGCGTGCCGGGCGGCAAGGTTTCGAACTGGCTGCACGACACCCTGCATGAGGGCTACGAACTGGCGGTGCACGGCCCGGTCGGGCTGTTTAACGCGATCGACTTCCCGAACCCGAAAGTGCTGTACCTCAGTGGCGGCGTGGGCATCACGCCGTGCATGTCCATGGCCCGCTGGTTCTTCGATACCAACGGCAATGTCGACATGGCGTTTATCCACAGCGCCCGCTCGCCGAAAGACATCATTTATCACCGCGAGCTGGAACACATGGCCGCGCGGATCGAAAATTTCAGCCTGCACCTGATCTGTGAAAAACATGGTTTCGGTGAGCCATGGGCCGGTTATCGCGGTTATCTGAACCACAAGATGCTGGAACTGATGGTCCCGGACTTCCTTGAGCGCGAAGTGTTCTGCTGCGGCCCGACGCCTTACATGAACGCGGTCAAGCGCCTGCTGGAAAACGCCGGCTTCAATATGAAGCACTACCACGAGGAATCGTTCGGCGCCACGCCGCCAGAGGCGATCGCCGATGCCGTGGAGAATGCCGAGCAGGCCGCTGAGGCGCCGGAAATCGATGCGGCTGATTTGCATGAGGTGGAATTCACCGCCTCGGGCAAGAGCATCCGCGTGGCACCGGGCGAGACCGTGCATGCGGCGGCCGCCAAGGTCGGCCTGATGATTCCGAAAGCATGCGGCATGGGCATTTGCGGCACCTGCAAGGTGCTCAAGCTTGGCGGCGAAGTGGAGATGGACCACAACGGCGGGATCACCGAGGAAGACGAAGCCGAAGGGTTCATCCTGTCGTGCTGCAGCGTGCCGAAGGGCGACGTTCGCATCGAGTATTGATGGTCGCACGATAAACCTGTAGGAGCTGTCGAGTGAAACGAGGCGGCGATCTTTTGACCTTGATTTTTGAAGTCAAAAGATCGCCGCCTCGTTTCACTCGACAGCTCCTACAAGGTTGTGGATATCTCAGTCGACGAATAGGTCTGGCATCAGCTTGTCGTTGGTGCCGGGCTCAAAGCGGTAATGATCGAATTCGGTCACGCCGGTTTCCCGCAGTATTTCCTCATCAATCAACAACCGCCCGGTCAGGCTGCGTCCGGTGCTGCTCAAGATAACGTGAGCGGCATCCGCCATGATTTCCGGTGTGCGCGCATGTTTGAACGACTCGCGTGAGCCCAATTGAAATTCGATGGCGGCGGTGGCGATCATCGTCTGCGGCCACAGCGAGTTGACACTGATCCCGTAATTCTTGAATTCCTCGCTCATGCCCAACGTGAGCATGCTCATGCCGTATTTGGTCACGGTGTACGGGCTGTATTGGGCGAACCACTTGGTTGCCAGGTTCAGTGGTGGTGACAAGTTGAGGATATGCCCGCTGCTTTTCTTCAGGTAAGGCAGGGCTGCCTGGCTGCACAGCAATACGGCGCGGGTGTTGATCTGGTGCATCAGGTCGAAGCGCTTGAGCTCGATGTGCTGAACCCCGGTCAGCTTGATCGCGCCGGCGTTGTTGACCAGCGCATTGATGCCGCCGAAATGCTCGTTGGCCTGGGCCAGTGCCTCACGCACCGCGACTTCATCACGCACATCCACCTGCAGCGCCAGCGCCTTGCCGCCGGCGGCTTCGACTTCCTTTGCGACACTGAAAATCGTGCCCGGCAATTTGGCGTGCGGCTCGGCACTTTTGGCTGCAATCACGATGTTGGCCCCATCGCGCGCGGCCCGCAGCGCGATCTCACGACCAATCCCGCGGCTGGCGCCGGTGATGAACAGGGTTTTGCCTTGAAGGGACATGCGTGCGCTCCTGATTATTGTTATCTGAGCGCTTCAATGTAGACCAACATGCGTGGTGCATCTTGCTGGCGATGGCGGTGTGTCAGGCATACCGCGTCGTCTGGATCGCCAGCAAGCCGGCTCCTACAGGTTTTTCGTCGTACGCAGAATGGGAGGCAGGGCGGGGATTTGTAGGAGCCGGCTTGCCGGCGATGGCGGTGTGTCGGGTGTACCGCGTTGCGGCGATCGCCAGCAAGCCGGCTCCTACAGGGTTTGTGTCGTACACAGAATGGAGACGGGGCGGGGATTTGTAGGAGCCGGCTTGCCGGCGATGGCGGTGTGTCAGGCATACCGCGTCGTCTGGATCGCCAGCAAGCTGGCTCCTACAGGGTTTGTGTTGTTAGCGGGACATCACTTCGCGAATATCCGCTGCCAATTCACGTACGCGTTCTTCCTCGGTGTCCCAAGAGCACATGAAGCGGGCGCCGCCGTTGCCGATGAAGGTGTAGAAGCGCCAGCCCTTGGCGGTCAGTGCGGCGATGGCCGGTTCCGAGAGTTGCAGGAACACGCCGTTGGCCTGCACCGGGAACATCAGCTCCACGCCCTGGATATCGCTGACCAGTTCCGCCAGCAGTTGAGCGCAGTGGTTGGCGTGGCGGGCGTATTTGAGCCAGGCATCGTTTTCCAGGATCCCGACCCACGGCGCCGAGAGGAAGCGCATTTTCGAGGCCAGTTGCCCGGCCTGTTTGCAGCGGTAGTCGAAGTCTTCGGCCAGTTTGTGGTTGAAGAACAGAATCGCCTCACCCACTGCCATGCCGTTTTTCGTGCCGCCGAAGCACAGTACGTCAACACCCGCTTTCCAGGTCAGGTCGGCCGGTGTGCAGCCGAGGAACGCGCAGGCGTTGGAGAAGCGCGCGCCGTCCATGTGCAGGTTCAGGCCGAGTTCTTTGCAAGTGGCGCTGATGGCGCGGATTTCTTCCGGGGTGTAGACGCTGCCGACTTCGGTGGCCTGGGTCAGGGTCACGACGCGCGGTTTCGGGTAGTGAATGTCCTGGCGCTTGAGGGCCACTTCGCGGATCGATTCCGGGGTCAGCTTGCCGTTCTCGGTGCGAGCGACCAGCAGCTTGGAGCCGTTGGAAAAGAACTCCGGCGCGCCGCATTCGTCGGTTTCGACGTGGGCGGTTTCCGAGCAGATCACGCTGTGGTAACTCTGGCACAGCGACGACAGGGCCAGGGAGTTGGCGGCGGTGCCGTTGAAGGCGAAGAACACTTCGCAGTCGGTTTCGAACAGTTTGCGGAAATCATCGGACGCGCGAGCGGTCCATTCATCGTCGCCGTAGGCGCGCTGGTGGCCGTGGTTGGCCTGTTCCATCGCCGCCCAGGCTTCAGGGCAGATACCGGAATAGTTGTCGCTGGCGAATTGTTGGCTCTTATCGGTCATGGCCCTGCTTTCCGTGGTCGGGACGCTTATGGTGAAGCGTCTCGTGGTCAATGATGGTGCGCACTTTACCGAAGATCATCCGGCGAGCACACAGGATGCGTCTGACAGAAAAATACAAAGACGACGGGCGATTATGCACATGACTCAACGGGATGGGGCACTGGATCTGCTCAAGTGGCTGGCGCTGCTGAGCATGGTGCTCGATCACCTGCGATATGTCGGTTATTCCCTCGATCTGCTGTATGTGCCCGGACGACTGGCGTTTCCGTGGTTTTGTCTGGCAATGGCGGCGAACCTGTCGCGTTCACGACAAGTCACACATCAATGGCGGTATCTGGGCTGGTTGATTCTGTTTAGTGCTATCAGCGAAATCCCTTACAGGATGTTCATCCCCGATCCCGACACCTTGAACGTGCTGCCTACGCTGGCGCTTGGGCTGTTGGTCGCGCGTGGCTGGCAGCAAAAGACGCTGCCATCGCGCCTGCTTGCGGTTGCTGTCTTAGTGCTGGCAGCGGTGTTCACGGAACACCTGATGTTCGGCGTTTTTGGTGTTTTGTTGCCGCTGGCGATGTTGCTGGTGGTCAAGCGGCCCTGGTATTTCAGCCTGTTGCCGGGGTTGATCTGTCTGGCCGCCAATCAGTGGGAGGTGCTGTATTACTCCGCCCGGTTGGGTAACAGTGCGGCGATCCTCGGCATTGCCACTTGCTTGGTCGCACCGCTGTTGGGAATGTTCCTGTTGCGACATACGCGACAAATAACGCCACCACCGATGCGGCGTTGGGCGTATGCCCTTTATCCGCTGCATTTCCTGCTGCTATTACTCGTCCGCCAGATCGCCACCTGACCCCTGTGGGAGCTGGCTTGCCAGCGATAGCGGTGGGTCAGCCGCCATCAATGCTGTATGTGACGCCCTCATCGCTGGCAAGCCAGCTCCCACAGGGTTTACCGCTGATTTGAGAGCGGGGCTCGGTCTGTCATTCCCCGCCATGTCGTAAACGCACCTTTGCGTGGCGTCCGTAGGCATTTGACCTGTCTGCGCCGGTCATACCATCGCTATCAAAGGGCACTGCCGAAACGCCGTGCCTTACCGAGACGAATGGCGCACAGATGCCGCTGGGAGAGACGCGATGTTCAGCAAGCAAGACCAGATCAAGGGTTACGACGATGCACTGCTGGCGGCGATGAATGCCGAGGAGCAACGCCAGGAAGATCACATCGAGCTGATCGCGTCCGAAAACTACACCAGCAAACGCGTCATGGAAGCGCAGGGCAGCGGCCTGACCAACAAATACGCCGAAGGCTATCCGGGCAAGCGCTACTACGGTGGCTGCGAGCACGTCGACAAGGTTGAAGCACTGGCCATCGAACGCGCCAAGCAACTGTTCGGCGCCGATTACGCCAACGTGCAGCCGCACTCCGGTTCTTCGGCCAACAGCGCCGTTTACCTGGCCCTGCTGCAAGCCGGCGACACCATTCTGGGCATGAGCCTGGCCCACGGCGGTCACCTGACCCACGGCGCCAAGGTTTCGTCTTCGGGCAAGCTGTACAACGCCGTGCAGTACGGCATCGACACCAAGACCGGTCTGATCGACTACGACGAAGTCGAGCGCCTGGCCGTCGAGTGCAAGCCGAAAATGATCGTTGCCGGCTTCTCGGCTTACTCCAAGACCCTCGACTTCCCACGCTTCCGTCAGATCGCGGACAAGGTCGGTGCGCTGCTGTTCGTCGACATGGCCCACGTTGCCGGTCTGGTCGCTGCCGGTCTGTACCCGAACCCGCTGCCGTACGCCGACGTGGTGACCACCACCACCCACAAGACCCTGCGCGGTCCGCGTGGCGGCCTGATCCTGGCCAAGGCCAACGAAGAAATCGAGAAGAAGCTCAACGCAGCCGTGTTCCCGGGTGCCCAGGGCGGCCCGCTGATGCACGTCATCGCCGGTAAAGCGGTGTGCTTCAAGGAAGCGCTGGAGCCAGGTTTCAAGGCTTACCAGCAACAAGTGATCGATAACGCCCAGGCCATGGCCGGCGTATTTATCAAACGCGGCTACGATGTAGTGTCCGGCGGCACCGATAACCACCTGTTCCTGGTCAGCCTGATTCGTCAGGGTCTCACCGGCAAAGAGGCGGATGCAGCACTCGGTCGCGCCCACATCACTGTGAACAAGAACGCTGTCCCGAACGATCCACAGTCGCCGTTCGTCACTTCCGGCCTGCGCATCGGCACCCCTGCGGTGACCACGCGCGGCTTCAAGGTGACCCAGTGCGTCACGCTGGCCGGCTGGATCTGCGACATCCTCGACAACCTCGGCGACGCCGATGTCGAAGCGAACGTCGCGCAGCAAGTGTCGGCCCTGTGCGCGGACTTCCCGGTTTATCGCTGAGCGCGGTTTTGGAGTAAATGACTATGCAACGCTACTCGGGCTTCGGCCTCTTCAAACACTCCCTCAGCCATCATGAAAACTGGCAGAAAATGTGGCGCACGCCGACCCCTAAAAAGGTCTATGACGTGGTCATCGTCGGCGGTGGCGGGCATGGTCTCGCCACGGCTTACTACCTGGCCAAGGAACACGGCATCACCAACGTGGCCGTGGTCGAAAAAGGCTGGCTGGGCGGCGGTAACACCGCGCGCAACACCACCATCGTTCGCTCCAACTACCTGTGGGACGAGTCGGCGCACCTGTACGAACACGCGATGAAACTGTGGGAAGGCCTGTCCCAGGACCTGAACTACAACGTGATGTTCTCCCAGCGCGGCGTCTACAACCTGTGCCACACCCTGCAGGACATTCGTGATTCCGAGCGTCGGGTCAGCGCCAACCGCCTCAACGGCGTGGACGGCGAACTGCTCGATGCCAAGCAAGTAGCGGACGAGATTCCGTACCTCGACTGCTCCAAGAACACTCGCTACCCGGTGATGGGCGCTACCGTCCAGCGTCGCGGCGGCGTCGCCCGTCACGATGCCGTGGCATGGGGCTTTGCCCGTGCCGCTGACGCACTCGGCGTGGACCTGATCCAGCAGACCGAAGTGATCGGTTTCCGCAAGGAAAACGGCGTGTGCATCGGCGTTGAAACCAACAAGGGCTTCATCGGCGCCAAGCGCGTCGGCGTGGTCACGGCCGGTAACTCCGGGCACATGGCCAAACTCGCCGGTTTCCGTCTGCCGATCGAATCCCACCCGCTGCAAGCGTTGGTGTCCGAGCCGATCAAGCCGATTATCGACAGCGTGATCATGTCCAACGCCGTACACGGTTACATCAGCCAGTCCGACAAGGGCGACCTGGTGATCGGCGCCGGTATCGACGGCTACAACGGCTACGGCCAGCGTGGTTCGTACCCGGTGATCGAGCACACCATCCAGGCCATCGTCGAGATGTTCCCGGTCTTGTCCCGCGTACGCATGAACCGCCAGTGGGGCGGCATCGTCGACACCACGCCGGATGCCTGCCCGATCATCTCGAAAACCCCGGTCCCGAACATGTTCTTCAACTGCGGTTGGGGCACCGGTGGCTTCAAGGCAACACCTGGTTCGGGCAACGTATTTGCCGCGAGCCTGGCCAAGGGTGAAATGCACCCATTGGCCGCACCTTTCTCCATCGACCGTTTCCACAACGGTGCGTTGATCGATGAACACGGCGCTGCTGCGGTTGCCCACTAACAGGAGAAATCCCCATGTTGCATATCTTCTGTCCTCACTGCGGCGAGCTGCGCTCTGAAGAGGAATTCCACGCATCCGGCCAGGCGCACATCCCGCGTCCACTGGATCCGAACACCTGCACCGACGAGGAGTGGGGCGACTACATGTTCTTCCGCGATAACCCTCGCGGCCTGCACCACGAGCTGTGGGATCACGTTGCCGGTTGCCGTCAGTACTTCAACGTCACCCGCGACACCGTGACCTACGAGATTCTCGAGACTTACAAGATCGGCACCAAGCCACAATTCACCGACAAGACCGATAGCTCGAAAGCGGCTACGACGGCTCTGGGAGAGAAGGTATGAGCCAGATCAATCGCCTGTCCAACGGCGGACGGATCGACCGCAACAAAGTGCTGAGCTTCACCTTCAACGGCCAGACCTACAAAGGCTTTGAAGGCGATTCCCTGGCCGCTGCACTGCTGGCCAACGGCGTTGACATCATCGGTCGCAGCTTCAAGTATTCCCGTCCGCGCGGCATCTTCGCCGCCGGTGCCGAAGAGCCGAACGCCGTGCTGCAGATCGGCGCGACCGAAGCCACGCAAATCCCGAACGTACGCGCCACGCAACAAGCGCTGTACCAGGGCCTGGTCGCCACCAGCACCAACGGCTGGCCGAGCGTGAACAACGACATGATGGGGATTCTCGGCAAGGTCGGCGGCAAGCTGATGCCACCGGGCTTCTACTACAAAACCTTCATGTACCCGCAATCGTTCTGGATGACTTACGAGAAGTACATTCGTAAGGCTGCCGGTCTTGGCCGCTCGCCGACCGAGAACGATCCGGACACCTACGACTACATGAACCAGCACTGCGACGTGCTGATCGTCGGCGGTGGCCCGGCTGGCCTGGCCGCTGCTTTGGCAGCCGCTCGCAGCGGTGCTCGCGTCATTCTGGCCGATGAGCAGGAAGAGTTCGGCGGCAGCCTGCTCGACTCCCGCGAAAGCCTCGACGGCAAGCCTGCCGTGGAATGGGTCGCCAGCGTCCTCGACGAACTGAAGAACACCCCGGACGTGCTGCTGTTGCCGCGCGCCACGGTCAACGGCTACCACGACCATAACTTCCTGACCATCCACGAGCGCCTGACCGATCACCTCGGTGACCGCGCCCCGATTGGCCAGGTGCGTCAACGCATCCACCGGGTTCGCGCCAAGCGTGTGGTGCTGGCGACCGGCGCTCACGAGCGTCCACTGGTCTACGGCAACAACGACGTGCCGGGCAACATGCTCGCCGGCGCTGTGTCGACTTACGTCCGTCGCTACGGCGTAGCACCAGGTAAAAAACTGGTGCTGTCGACCAACAACGATCACGCCTACCGCGTTGCACTGGATTGGCTCGACGCCAGCCTGCAAGTGGTGGCCATCGCCGACGCCCGCAGCAATCCGCGTGGTGCACTGGTTGAAGAAGCCCGTGCCAAAGGCATTCGCATCCTGACCGGCAGCGCCGTGATCGAGGCCCGTGGCAGCAAGCACGTGACCGCCGCTCGCGTTGCCGCGATCGACGTCAAAGCCCACGCCGTGACCAGTCCTGGCGAGTGGCTCGAATGCGACCTGGTTGCCAGTTCCGGCGGTTACAGCCCGGTGGTTCACCTGGCTTCGCACTTGGGTGGCAAGCCAATCTGGCGTGAAGACATCCTCGGTTTCGTACCGGGCGAAGCACCGCAGAAACGCGTGTGCGTCGGTGGCATCAACGGCGTCTACGGTCTTGGCGATTCGCTGGCCGACGGTTTTGAAGGCGGCGCTCGCGCAGCCAGCGAAGCCGGTTTCAGCGTGGTCGAAGGCACCTTGCCGAAAGCCCTGAGCCGTCTGGAAGAGCCTACGTTGGCGCTGTTCCAGGTGCCGCATGAAAAGAACACCGCACGTGCGCCGAAGCAATTCGTCGACCTGCAAAACGACGTCACCGCCGCCGCCATCGAACTGGCGACCCGCGAAGGCTTCGAGTCGGTCGAGCACGTCAAACGCTACACCGCACTGGGCTTCGGCACCGACCAGGGCAAGCTCGGCAACGTCAACGGCCTGGCCATCGCGGCCCGTTCGCTGAACGTGACCATCCCGCAGATGGGCACCACCATGTTCCGTCCGAACTACACGCCGGTGACTTTCGGCGCCGTGGCCGGCCGTCACTGTGGGCACATCTTCGAACCTGTACGCTTCACTGCGCTGCATCACTGGCACGTGAAGAACGGCGCCGAATTCGAAGACGTCGGTCAGTGGAAACGTCCTTGGTACTTCCCGAAAAACGGTGAAGACATTCACGCCGCTGTGAAACGCGAATGCAAAGCCGTGCGCGACAGCGTCGGCCTGCTGGATGCGTCGACCCTCGGCAAGATCGACATTCAAGGCCCGGATGCGCGTGAGTTCCTCAACCGCGTCTACACCAACGCCTGGACCAAGCTCGACGTGGGCAAGGCGCGTTATGGCCTGATGTGCAAAGAAGACGGCATGGTCTTCGACGACGGCGTCACCGCTTGCCTCGCCGACAACCATTTCGTGATGACCACCACCACCGGCGGCGCTGCGCGCGTGCTGCAATGGCTGGAAATCTACTCCCAGACCGAATGGCCAGAGCTGAAGGTGTACTTCACTTCCGTGACGGATCACTGGGCAACCATGACCCTGTCCGGGCCGAACAGCCGCAAGCTGCTCAGCGAAGTCACCGACATTGACCTGAGCAACGAAGCCTTCCCGTTCATGACCTGGAAAGAAGGTCTGGTCGGCGGTGTACCGGCGCGGGTGTTCCGGATCTCGTTTACCGGTGAGCTGTCGTACGAAGTCAACGTGCAAGCCGACTACGCCATGGGCGTGCTCGAAAAAATCGCCGAGGCCGGCAAGCAGTACAACCTGACGCCGTACGGCACCGAAACCATGCACATCCTGCGTGCGGAGAAGGGCTTCATCATCGTCGGTCAGGACACTGACAGCTCGATGACCCCGGACGACCTGAACATGGGCTGGTGTGTCGGTCGCACCAAACCGTTCTCGTGGATCGGCTGGCGTGGCATGAATCGCGAAGACTGCGTGCGTGATCAACGTAAACAACTGGTGGGCCTGAAGCCGATCGATCCGACCAAATGGCTGCCGGAAGGTGCGCAACTGGTGTTCAACACCAAGCAGACGATCCCGATGACGATGGTCGGTCACGTCACCTCCAGCTACCTGCACAACTCCCTCGGCTATTCGTTTGCCATGGGCGTGGTCAAGGGCGGCTTGAAGCGGATCGGCGAGCGCGTATTCGCACCGCTGGCCGATGGCAGCGTGATCGAGGCGGAAATCGTTTCTTCGGTGTTCTTCGATCCGAAAGGCGATCGCCAGAACATCTGACACCACAGCCCCTGTAGGAGCGAGGCTTGCCCGCGAAGAACGATGACGCGGTGCCTCAGTAAAACCGAGTCGATGCCTTCGCGGGCAAGCCTCGCTCCCACAGGTGAGATGCAAGAACTTCAGGAACAGGTGCTTTATGACCGCAGCCAATGTTTACCAACAACGCCCAACCACCGGGGCCAAGGCCGAGTCGTCGCTGCATCATGCCGACCTCGCCAGCCTGGTCGGCAAGGGTCGCAAAAACGCCGGCGTGATCGTGCGTGAGAAAAAACTCCTCGGCCACCTGACCATCCGTGGCGATGGCCACGATGCCGCGTTCGCCGCTGGCGTGCACAAGGCCCTGGGCATCGAATTGCCAAGTGCGCTGACCGTGATCGTCAAGGGCGAAACCAGCCTGCAATGGATGGGGCCGGATGAGTATTTGCTGATCGTGCCGACCGGCGAAGAATTTGCCGCCGAGAAAAAGCTCCGTGAAGCGCTGGGCGACCTGCACATCCAGATCGTCAACGTCAGCGGTGGCCAGCAGATCCTCGAACTGAGCGGTCCGAACGTGCGCCAGGTGCTGATGAAGTCCACCAGCTACGACGTACACCCCAACAGCTTCCCGGTCGGCAAGGCTGTCGGCACCGTGTTTGCCAAGTCGCAACTGGTGATCCGCCACACGGCCGAAGACACCTGGGAACTGCTGATCCGTCGCAGCTTCTCGGATTACTGGTGGTTGTGGTTGCAGGATGCGTCGGCCGAGTACGGGCTTAGCGTTCAGGCCTGAGATTGCCTTCGCGGGCAAGCCTCGCTCCTACAGGGAGATGCATTCCAAATGTAGGAGCCGGCTTGCTGGCGATCAACCGCGCAGCGGTTGCCCATAACAACAGGAGTCACCGCACTATGAGCCGCGCCCCAGACACATGGATTCTGACCGCCGACTGCCCAAGCGTCCTCGGCACCGTGGACGCGGTGACCCGCTTTCTGTTCGAGCAGGGCTGCTACGTCACCGAGCACCATTCGTTCGATGACCGGCTCTCGGGTCGTTTCTTCATTCGCGTGGAATTCCGGCAGCCTGACGGCTTCGACGAACAAGCCTTCCGCGCCGGCCTGGAAGAGCGGGGCCAGGCGTTCGGCATGATCTTCGAGCTGACCCCGCCGCATCACCGCCCGAAAGTGGTGATCATGGTCTCCAAGGCCGATCACTGCCTCAACGATTTGCTCTACCGCCAACGCATCGGCCAGTTGTCGATGGACGTCGCCGCCGTGGTTTCCAACCACCCGGACCTCAAGCCGTTGGCCGACTGGCACCAGATTCCGTATTACCACTTCCCGCTCGACCCGAACGACAAGCCGTCGCAAGAGCGCCAGGTGTTGCAGGTGATCGAAGAATCCGGTGCCGAGCTGGTGATCCTTGCGCGCTACATGCAGGTGTTGTCGCCGGAGCTGTGCCGCAAGCTCGATGGCAAGGCGATCAATATCCATCACTCCCTGCTGCCCGGTTTCAAAGGCGCCAAGCCGTATCACCAGGCCTACAACAAGGGCGTGAAACTGGTCGGCGCCACAGCGCATTACATCAACAACGACCTGGACGAAGGCCCGATCATCGCCCAGGGCGTGGAGGTGGTGGACCACAGTCATTACCCGGAAGATTTGATCGCCAAGGGGCGGGATATCGAGGGGCTGACGTTGGCCAGAGCGGTTGGGTATCACATTGAGCGACGGGTGTTCCTCAACGCCAATCGCACGGTTGTTCTTTAGATTTTGAGGCTGCTTCGCAGCCTATCGCCGGCAAGCCGGCTCCTACAGTTGATCGCGGTTCCCTGTAGGAGCCGGCTTGCCGGCGATGAGGCCATAACAAACAACACAAGACACACAGGCAATAACCCGAGCAATCAACGCGCCGCCGATCCTGGGCGACGCGGCTATTACATAAAAACAACAGCGAGGTGAAAGCATGTCTGGCAATCGTGGTGTGGTGTATCTCGGCGCTGGCAAGGTCGAAGTACAGAAAATCGACTATCCGAAAATGCAGGACCCGCGTGGCAGGAAGATCAACCACGCCGTGATCCTGCGCGTGGTTTCCACCAACATCTGTGGTTCCGACCAGCACATGGTGCGCGGTCGTACCACCGCTCAAACCGGTCTGGTACTGGGTCACGAAATCACCGGTGAAGTGATCGAGAAGGGCAGCGACGTCGAGAACCTGCAAATCGGCGACCTGGTGTCCGTTCCGTTCAACGTGGCTTGCGGGCGCTGCCGTTCCTGCAAGGAAATGCACACCGGCGTCTGCCTCAGCGTTAACCCGGCACGTCCGGGCGGTGCTTACGGTTACGTCGACATGGGCGACTGGACCGGCGGCCAGGCTGAGTACGCGATGGTGCCGTACGCTGACTTCAACCTGCTGAAACTGCCTGATCGCGATCGCGCGATGGAAAAAATCCGCGACCTGACCTGCCTCTCCGACATCCTGCCGACCGGTTACCACGGCGCAGTGACTGCCGGCGTTGGCCCAGGCAGCACGGTGTACATCGCCGGTGCCGGTCCGGTTGGTCTGGCCGCTGCCGCTTCCGCCCGCCTGCTGGGTGCGGCAGTGGTCATCGTCGGCGACGTCAACACCGTCCGCCTGGCGCACGCCAAGGCGCAGGGCTTTGAAATCGCCGACCTGTCCCTGGACACGCCACTGCACGAACAAATCGCCGCATTGCTGGGCGAGCCAGAAGTGGATTGCGCCATCGACGCCGTGGGCTTCGAAGCGCGTGGTCACGGCCATGACGGCGTGAAGCACGAGGCTCCGGCCACCGTACTCAACTCGTTGATGGGCGTGGTTCGGGTAGCCGGCAAAATCGGTATCCCAGGCCTGTACGTGACCGAAGACCCGGGTGCCGTGGACGCGGCCGCGAAAATGGGCAGCCTGAGCATTCGCTTCGGTCTGGGCTGGGCCAAATCCCACAGCTTCCACACCGGCCAGACTCCGGTGATGAAGTACAACCGCCAGCTGATGCAGGCGATCATGTGGGACCGCATCAACATCGCCGAAGTGGTGGGCGTTCAGGTGATCAGCCTGGATCAAGCACCTCAGGGCTACGGTGAGTTCGATGCAGGCGTGCCGAAGAAGTTTGTGATCGATCCACACAAACTGTTCAGCGCGGCATAAGGCTTCACGCAATGCAAAACGGCGACCCTCGGGTCGCCGTTTTTGTTTGAGCCATCCATCTGTCCAGTGACGAACGGGCTCAAAATGGGCGTAGCGCTGAGGAACATGCCGGCAGAAGCCGAGTCAAATCGGCAGGTTTTTCCGCCCATTGCCGGGCGGTTTTCATGGCGCAAGAGGATGTCTGGATGAAGTTTTCACGTGGTTTTGTACTGGCATCGCTCATGACTCTGGTGGCCAGTCC
Source organism: Pseudomonas sp. BF-RE-21 (assembly GCF_019947305.1). Taxonomy (NCBI): domain Bacteria; kingdom Pseudomonadati; phylum Pseudomonadota; class Gammaproteobacteria; order Pseudomonadales; family Pseudomonadaceae; genus Pseudomonas; species Pseudomonas sp. BF-RE-21. Next base: position 326,542 of record NZ_JAGYGF010000001.1, read on the forward strand.
GGTCTTCGCGCAGTTCAGCTTGAGCGATGCCGCCAGTGCCATTTCCGGCATGAAGGACGATAACGCCACCACAGCGGCAGCGCCGACTGCTGAAACAGCCGATCTGCTGGGTGCGCTCAGCGAGTTGAACCTGACGCCACAACAATTGCTTGGCGGTACCGGAGCGATGCTCGGCCTGGCGAAGAATCAATTGAGTTCAACCGACTATTCGGAGCTGGCCCAAAGCGTACCGGGCATCGACATGCTGTCCGGCGGCGGTGAACTGGGGGCCATCGCCGGTTTGCTCGGTTCGTCCGGCAAGGTGGCCGGGCTGGACAATGTCTTGGGCAACGTCAAGGACACCAATGACCTGAACAATGCGTTCAGCGCATTGGGCATGGAAAGCGGCATGATCGGTCAGTTTGCCCCGCTGATTCTGCAATACCTCGGTCAGCAGGGCGTCGCCGGCTCGCTGCTGCAGAACCTGGGCGGGATCTGGGGCGCCGGCACCTGATTCAGCGACGCCCGGCGCGCAAGGCGTCGATGCGCCGGTCCTTCTCGATCCAGAGCTGGTTGACCCAGTTCTGGACCGTTTCGCGAAACACCGGATCGTTCTCGTAATCGCCCTGCCACAACGCGGGGTCGAGTTCGCGGGTCTTGATGTCAATGATGACCCTCGGCACGTTGCCGCTGATCAAATCCCAAAAACCCGGAATCTTCTGCTGCGGATACACCACCGTCACATCGAGAATGGCGTCCAGCTGTTCACCCATTGCCGCCAGCACAAACGCCACGCCGCCAGCCTTGGGCTTGAGCAAATGGGTGAACGGTGACTGCTGCTGAGTGCTTTTCGCCGCCGTGAACCGGGTGCCTTCCAGGTAATTGACCACCGTTACGGGCTGGCGCTTGTACAGTTCGCACGCCGCTTTGGTGATCTCCAGGTCCTTGCCGGCAAGCGTCGGGTTCTTCTCCAGAAACGCCTTGGTGTAACGCTTCATGAACGGGTAATCCAGCGCCCACCACGCCAGGCCCAGGAGGGGCACCCAGATCAGTTCTTTCTTGAGGAAGAACTTGAAGAACGGCGTGCGCCGGTTGAGCGTCTGGATCAGTGCCGGAATGTCCACCCAGGATTGGTGGTTGCTGATCACTAGGTACGACGTATCGACCCGCAGGTCATCGCCGCCTCGCACGTCCCATTGCGTGGGGATGCACAGACGGAAGATCAGCTTGTCGATCTCGGCCCAGGTCTCGGCGATCCACATCACTGCCGCTGATGCGTAATCACGCAAGCGGCCGGGCAGGACCAGTTTGAGCAGGGCAAACACCATCAGCGGTCCGAACAGGACCAGGGTGTTGAGCAACAGCAGCAGGGTAACGAAACAGCCGGTGAGCAGGCGGCGCATAAGTAACTCTTGAAAGCGTTTGGGCGCGCCATGATAAGCAGCTTCGGGCGACAGGCCAAATCGGGGGGAACGAATGTTTCACGGTTGCTTGAGTATGCTGGGGCTGTGGTGATCATTCCGGCCTCTTCGCGGGCAAGCCTCGCTCCTACGGTTATCGCGTGACCTGTAGGAGCGAGGCTTGCCCGCGAAGCGATCCCAAGAACGAACGAATTGCTCACCGACGGTCTAAAATTCCGCTGCCCACTTTCCCAGGATGCCCCTTACGTGAAATCCCTCCTCGCATTGCTTTCCCTCGTGGCCCTGCCGGTCCTGGCCGCCGAGCCGACCCTGTACGGGCGCTACGAATACATTGCGCTGCCGGAAATCGGCGGTGAAGTGCTCAAGGCCAAAATGGACACCGGCGCCCTGACCGCCTCGCTGTCGGCCAAGGACATCGAAACCTTCACCCGCGACGGCGAAGAATGGGTGCGTTTCCGTCTCGCCACCAAAGACGCGAGCAACAAGGTCTACGAACACAAGGTCGCGCGGATCAGCAAGATCAAGACCCGCTCCGAAGAGGACGAGGATGAAGATGTCGCGGCGCCCACCAAGCGCCCGGTGGTCGATCTGGAACTGTGCCTGGGCAACGTCAAGCGCACGGTCGAGGTCAACCTCACCGACCGCAGCAGCTTCAACTATCCGCTGCTGATCGGCGCCAAAGCCCTGCGTGAATTCGGCGCGGCCGTGAACCCGGCGCGGCGTTTTACGGCGGACAAGCCCGACTGCTGATTTCAAGTGGTCTCATTGACGTGACGTGAGGCATGGGGCACCGTTCGCCCACTCAACTGCCGGGCTCGGACGCCATGCCTCATATCCTGATTGTCGAAGACGAAGCGGCGATTGCCGACACCCTGATTTTCGCCTTGCAGGGCGAAGGGTTCACCACGACGTGGCTGAGCCTTGGCGCCGCCGCGCTGGACCATCAGCGGCAGACGCCGGCCGATCTGATCATTCTCGACATCGGCCTGCCGGATATCAGCGGCTTCGAAACCTGCAAGCAACTGCGCCGTTTCAGTGAAGTGCCGGTGATTTTCCTCAGCGCGCGTGATGCGGAAATCGACCGTGTCGTGGGCCTGGAAATCGGTGCCGACGATTATGTGGTCAAGCCGTTCAGCCCACGGGAAGTGGCCGCACGCGTGCGGGCCATCCTCAAGCGCATGGCGCCGCGTGCAGTGGCCGACGCTGGCTCTGCGCTGTTTCGCATCGACAGCGAGCGGGTACAGATCTGCTATCGCGGCCAGTTGCTGAGCCTCACCCGCCACGAATTCCGTCTGCTGCAATGCCTGTTGGAACAACCCGAACGCGTGTTCAGCCGCGAGCAGTTGCTCGATGCGCTGGGCGTCGCCGCCGACGCCGGGTATGAGCGCAGCATCGACAGCCACATCAAGAGCGTGCGCGCCAAATTGCGTCTGGTGAAGGCTGATGCCGAACCGATCCAGACCCATCGCGGCCTCGGTTACAGCTACAGTCCGGGGCACAGCTGATGCCCTTGGGGATCCGGATATTCCTGGTCTATGTGCTGTTCATCGGCCTGACCGGTTACTTCGTGCTCAGCACCGTGATGGAGGAAATCCGCCCCGGTGTGCGTCAGTCCACCGAAGAAACCCTGGTCGATACCGCCAACCTGATGGCCGAAATCCTGCGCGATGATTTCAAGGCCGGCACGCTCAATCAGAACCGCTGGCCCGAATTGCTCAAGGCCTATGGCGAGCGGCAACCGAAGGCGAGCATCTGGGGGTTGCCGAAAAATCAGGTCAACCACCGCATCTACGTCACCGACGCCAAGGGCATCGTGGTGCTGGATTCCAGCGGTGTGGCGGTGGGGCAGGATTACTCGCGCTGGAACGATGTTCTGCTGACTTTGCGCGGTGAATACGGCGCCCGCTCCAGTCGCAGCGATCCGAATGATGCCAGCTCTTCGGTGATGCACGTTGGCGCACCGATCCGCGACAACGGTCGGATCATCGGCGTGGTCACCGTGGCCAAACCTAATAGCTCGCTGCAGCCTTACGTCGATCGCACCGAGCGCAGATTGCTCGCGTATGGCGCCGGGCTGATCGGCCTCGGTTTGCTGTTTGGTGCGTTGCTGTCGTGGTGGCTGAGCGCAGCGCTGCGGCGCTTGACCGCTTATGCGAAAGCCGTGAGTGAAGGCCGGCGAGTCGAGGTCCCACACTATCGCGGCGGCGAGCTGGAGCAACTGGCGACTGCTGTGGAACAGATGCGCACGCAGCTCGAAGGCAAGGCCTACGTCGAGCGTTACGTGCACACGTTGACCCATGAATTGAAAAGCCCGCTGGCGGCGATTCGTGGTGCGTCGGAGTTGCTGCAAGGGGAGATGCCGTTGGCGCAACGGCAGCGTTTCGTCAGCAACATCGACAGCGAAAGCGTGCGGATGCAGCAGTTGATCGAACGGTTGCTGAACCTGGCGCAGGTTGAACAGCGCCAAGGCTTGGAAGAGCGGGTGGCCGTGCCGTTGGCGGGTTTGGTCGATGAGCTGCTGAGTGCTCAGGCCGGGCGCATCGAAGGCAAGCGGTTACGCGTGGAGCAGGCGATTCCAGGGGATCTGGCGTTGACCGGTGAACCCTTTCTGTTGCGTCAGGCGCTGGGTAATCTGCTGGAAAATGCGCTGGATTTCACGCCGGTGAATGGCGTGCTGCGATTCAGCGCCGAGCGGATTGGCGAACAGATTGAGTTCAAACTGTTCAATCAGGCCGAAGCGATTCCCGAATACGCGTTGCCGCGATTGAGTGAGCGCTTCTATTCGTTGCCGCGTCCGGACAGTGGGCGCAAGAGCACAGGGCTTGGGCTCAATTTTGTAGAGGAAGTGGTGAAGCTGCATGGCGGGACATTGAGCATTGGCAATGTCGAGGGCGGGGTTGAAGTGACTTTGCGCCTGGCTTAGAACCGAGTCGCGGCCAATCGCCGGCCCAGTCTCCACATAATCTCCATACTTCCCCCACAAAACCCCCACACACCCATCCCAGACTCTCCCCATCCAAACAGGGAGAGTCCCATGAACCGAAATCTGACCATAAAACTCGGGGCCATTGCCCTGCTGATTCTGTTGTTGCTGATCCCGTTGCTGATGATCAACGGCGTGATTCAGGAGCGTCAGGAACTGCGCGACGGTGTGCTCGAAGACATCGCGCGCAGTTCCAGCTACAGCCAGCGCCTGAGCGGACCGCTGATGGTGGTGCCTTATCGCAAAGTGGTGCGCACCTGGAAGCTCAACGAAAAAACCAACGAGCGTTACCAGGACATCGGCGAAGAGCGCGGCCGTTTGTACTTCCTGCCGGAGCGTTTCGAACTCGACGGGCAGGTCCAGACCGAGCTGCGTTCCCGGGGCATCTACGAGGCGCGGTTGTTCCACGCCGACAACCGCATCAGCGGGCACTTCTCGGTGCCGGCGCAGTTGGGCATCAAGGAAGACTTCGCCGACTACCAGTTCGATCAGCCATTTCTCGCCGTCGGGATCAGCGACATTCGCGGCATCGAGAATGCATTGAAACTGGAGCTCAATGACCAGCGCCTGGACTTCATCCCCGGCAGTCAGGTGGGCTGGTTGGGCGAAGGTGTGCACGTGACGCTGCCAGCGCTTGACCCACGTCAGGCCACAGAACTGGCCTTCGGTTTCGACCTGCGTTTGCAAGGCACCGGCCAGTTGCAGGTTCTCCCGGTGGGCAAGACCAGCAAAGTCTCGCTGGCCGCCAACTGGCCGCATCCGAGCTTCATCGGCAATTACCTGCCGACCCAGCGCGAAGTCTCCGATCAGGGCTTTACCGCGAATTGGCAGACCTCGTTTTTCTCCACCAACCTGCAAGAAGCGCTGAGCAGTTGCGTGTCCGGCGGCGACTGTGACGCGTTCAGCGGCCGCAGCTTCGGCGTGAGCTTCATCGACCCGGTGGATCAGTACCTGAAAAGCGACCGGGCAATCAAATACGCACTGCTGTTCATCGTCCTGACCTTCGCCGGTTTCTTCCTCTTCGAAGTCCTGAAGAGCCTGGCGGTGCACCCGGTGCAATACGCGTTGGTGGGCGTGGCGCTGGCGTTCTTTTATCTGCTGTTGCTGTCGTTGTCCGAGCACATCGGTTTTGCCCTGGCGTATCTGTTGTCGGCCAGCGGCTGCGTGCTGTTGATCGGTTTCTATGTCTGCCACGTGCTGCGCAGCGTGCGCCACGGCTTGAGTTTTTCGGCAGGATTGGCGGCGTTGTATGGCTTGCTCTACGGCTTGTTGAGCGCCGAGGATTACGCGCTGTTGATGGGGGCGTTGTTGCTGTTCGGGTTACTGGGCGTGTTCATGGTGCTGACCCGCAAACTGGACTGGTACGGGATCGGACAGAAGGCGGCCAAGCCGCTGGAGTTCGATATCGGGGTGGTGGAATGAGCCGGTCGTTGGGGTTGCGTGAGGATCAGCGGGAGGGGGAGGTGTTGGCGACGCTGATTTTTGGGTTGTTTCCGGTAGATCCGGTGTGGTGCCATCGCGAGCAGGCTCGCTCCCACAGTGGATCTCCAGTGAACACAAAATATATGCACACCACAGATCAAAATGTAGGAGCGGGCTTGCTCGCGAAGAGGCCGGAACAGTCAGCGAAAATCTAGCCCTTCGGCATCGTCGCCACCATCGAAGGCCGCTGGCTCACCTCAAAATACCAGTCCGCCAGCTTCGGATTCACCTCGCGCCATCCCAGGTCCGGATGGCGCAAATCCACGTAACCCAACGCACACGCCACACTGATCGCCGCCACATCGAAATGGCTGGTCAGCTCGGCAATCGCGTCTTTTTCCAGCAGCGCCAAGGCGCGGCGGATCTTGTCGCGTTGGCCATCGAGCCATTCGTCCCAGTGTTTTTCCGGGGCGCGCAGGGCGACTTCGTAACGCACCAGCACCGCAGCGTCCATGATCCCGTCGGCCAGGGACGCCAGGGTCAGGCGACGCCAGCGTGCCGAGCCTTCGCGAGGAATCAGCGGGTTGCCGACGTGTTGGTGGTCGAGGTAATCGAGAATCACCCGGCTGTCATGGATGACGTTGCCGTCGGCCAGGCGCAGGGCCGGGATTTTGCTCAGCGGGTTGTCATCGATCAGGGGCAGGTCCGGGGCGACCGGGGTCAGCACACAGTTTTGCAGGGCGACGCGGTCTTGCTGACCGGTCTCGTGCAGCAGCACCATGACTTTGCGAACGAAGGGTGACAACGGGTTGTGGTAGAGGGTCATGCTCGGGGCGGACATGGCAGCATCTCGGTCGGTTTGCAGTGTCGGGAGCATAGCGCGTGGATCACGTAACTTGTAGGAGCGAAGCTTGCTCGCGAAGGGATCGCCTCGGTCTGACTGAAGGACCGAGGCGATCCCTTCGCGAGCAAGCTTCGCTCCTACAGGTTTGGTGTGGTTATCGGCGTTGTAGGAGGCCGCGCAAGGCGAGGACGGCCGGGATGCCCAGGCCCAGCCAGCTCAACGCATCCCAAACGCCATCGCCCAGCAAGGCCGCAAACAACCCGGCAGCGCTGAGTAGCGCGATGACAATGGGCGTAGAGAAGACCTTCCAGAAGTTCGACTGCCGCGGCTTCATGCGTTGGCCTCCGCTTGTTCCAGCACGGGCCTTGCCGCTTTACGCCGCACCACCCACAGGTAAACCCCGCTGCCGAGCACGATGATGGTCAGCACATCGAGGGTCGCCCAGAGGATTTTCATCGGCATGCCGCCGTAGTCGCCGAAGTGCAACGGCTGCGACATGCCCATGGCGTCCATGTACCACGGCCGTTCGGCCACGGCGGTGACTTGCAGGGTGCTGGCGTCGATCAGCACCGGCGTCAGCAGATGCGAGGTCAGGTGCGTGCTGCCCTTCATGAACACCGCGTAATGGTGCTCACTGGAAAACCGCGTGCCGGGGAAGGCGATGAAGTCTGGCTGCATACCGGGCGCGACTTCTTTGGCGATGTCGAGCAAGCGGGTCGCAGGCGCGAGTTGCGTCAGCGCCGGCGCATCGCGATACGGTGCAACCATCGCGCTCAGGCTGTCATTGCGCCACGCGGCGATCAGCAGGTCGGCGCAGGCACTGATGACGCCGGTGACGCCGACCACCAACGCCCAGGTCAGGGTGACGACGCCGATCAGGTTATGCAGGTCGAGCCAGCGCAGGCGCGTGGATTTGTCCTGGCGCACCGTGGCGAATTTCAACCGGCGCATGAACGGCAGGTACAGCACCGTCCCGGACACGATAGCCACTACAAACAGAATCCCCATGAACGCCAGCAGCAGCTTGCCCGGCAGGCCGGCGAACATGTCCACGTGCAGGCGCAGCATGACCATCATGAAGCCGCCGTTGGCCGATGGCATCTCCAGCGCTTCACCGGTGCGGGCGTCGAGCATGAAGGTGTGCGACGAATTCGGTTCGGTGCCGGCAGTGGCCGCCATGATCGCGATGGCGGCGTTCGGTTCGTCTTCGTCGAAGCCGAAATACTGCATGACCTCGCCGGGGCGATGTTTTTGGGCGGCCTGCACCAACTGCTGCAGATTCAGCTGCGGGGTGTCGGCCGGCAGCTGCTGCAACTCGGCGGCATCGCCCAGCAAGTGGTCGATTTCGTGGTGGAAGATCAACGGCAGGCCAGTCAGTGCCAGCATCAGCAGGAAGACCGTGCAGATCAGGCTGGTCCAGGTGTGGACAAAGGACCAGCGGCGAATGGTTTTGCTTTTCATGACCCATCCAAATGCAAAAGGGCCACGGCTGTACCGTGACCCTTGTGTGGCTGTAATCCGCTCAGCGGTTTACCACTTGTAGTTGACTGCCGCCACGACGTTGCGCTCGTCGCCGTAGTAGCACCAGGTGCCATCACAGGTCGACAGGTAGTCCTTGTTGAACAGGTTCTTCGCGGTGACGTCAACCGAAACGCCTGCCAGTACCGGGTTGATGCGGCTCAGGTCGTAATGCACAGCGGCGTCGTACACGGTGTACGAACCCACGTGACCATTGTTGGTGTTGGCCGTGTTGCCGTAGGTATCGCCGACATAACGCACGCCCGCGCCCACGCCAAAACCGTCGAGCACACCGGTGTGCCACGTGTAATCGGACCACAGGGAGGCCTGATTGCGCGGGACCAGTTTCATCCGGTTGCCCTTGTCGTCGCCCTTGAGGATCTCGGTATCGGTGTAGGTGTAGGAGCCCACCAGTTTCAGGTTGTCGGTGACATCGGAGACGGCTTCCAGCTCGATACCGCGCACTTTCAATTCACCGATCTGGCTGGTGACGTTGTTCTGCGACACCGACACGTTCTGCTGGCGAAGGTCGAACGCGGCGGCGGTCAGCAAGGTGCGGCTGCCCGGTGGCTGGTACTTCACGCCAACTTCGGTCTGCTTGCCTTCGGTGGGTTTGAACGACTTGGTCGAACTGGCATCGGCGCCCATCGAAGGCTGGAACGACTCGGTGTAGGAGATGTACGGCGTGATCCCGGAGTCGAACACGTAACTCAGGCCTGCGTTGCCGCTGAAAGCCTTGTCGCGCTGGGTGTTGGTGGCATCGCCCTGGTTATTGAACTGCGTCGAGCTGTGAATCCAGTCTTCGCGGCCGCCGAGGGTCAGGCGCCATTTGTCCAGGGAGATCTGATCCTGGGCGTAGAGGCCGGTCTGGTTGGTTTTCTGGTTGTAGTCGTAAAAGGTGTTGTACGCGACGTTGGAGAAGTCCGCACCACGGATTGGCTTGATCACATTGCTGTCGGGCGCGTTGCCTTCCAGCCATTTGTAATTGGTGTTGGTCCGCTGGTGGTCCAGGCCCAACAGCACGACATGGCTCAGCGCGCCGGTCTGGAAGTCGGCCTGGAAGTTGTTGTCCACGGCGAACTGGCTGATGTCCTCATCAACCTGATCGACCAGACGGCGCAGCGTGCCATCCGCCGCCACGACGTCACCGAACGACGCATAGGCTTGCTGGAACGACAGATCGCTTTTGGTGTAACGCAGGTTTTGCTTGAACTGCCAGACATCGTTCAGGCGATGGTCGAAGGCGTAACCCAGTGCGTAATAGGTGCGGTCGTAGTGATCGGAGTCCGGATCGCCAAGGTTTTTATGGTGCGAAATTTTCGCCCCGGCCGGAGAAGCCAGCTTGGTGCCTTGCAGAGGCAGGAACTGACCGCTGACCCCGGTATCGTCGCGGGTGAACTGCGAGAGGAAGGTCAGGTGTGTATCGTCATCGATGTTCCAGGTCAGGCTCGGCGCGAGGTTGTAGCGCTTGTCATCAATGTGATCGACCGGCATGCCGCTGTCGCGCACCACGCCGTCGACGCGGTACAGGAACTGACCCTCGTCATCGATTTTTCCGGTGCTGTCGAAGCTGATTTGCTTGCGATTGTTGCTGCCGACTTCGGCTCGCACTTCGTGGCTGGCAATGACGTCGGGACGGCGGCTGACCATGTCGAGCATGCCGCCCGGTGGCGTCTGGCCGTATACCGAAGAGGCCGGGCCGCGCAGGAGCGTGATGCGTTCCAGGTTCCAGGTTTCAGCCTTTGGGTTGGCGTAGGAGCCTTTTGGCAACGGCAGGCCGTCGAGGAACTGGGTTGGCTCGAAGCCGCGTACGCGCAGCCAGTCGGCGCGGGAGTCGCTGCCATAGCTGCTGGCGATCACGCCTGGCATGTAACGCACGGCGTCATCGAGATTCTGTACGCCGCGATCTTCCATCTGGGCGCGGGTGATCACCGACATCGAGCGTGGTGCTTCGACAATCGGCGTATCGGTCTTGGTGCCGGCAGCGGTGCGAGTGGCGACGTATCCGTCAACCGGTCCCCAGGCGTTTTCAGTGTTTTCTACGCCGATCACGCTGGTTTCCGGCAGGGCCACCACGCCCTCAGGCATGGCCACAAGGCTGTAGGTGCCAGTGCTGCTCTGTTCCAGTTGCAGACCGGTGCCACGCAAAGCTGCCTGCAAGGCGCCAACCGCGTCGAACTGGCCATTGACTGGTGCCGACGTCTTGCCTGCCGCCAGCGACGGATTCAGCGACAGCGCCAGGCCCGACTGGCTGGCGATCTGGTTCAACGTTGTGGCCAATGGCGCGGCCGGCAGGTTGTAGGCACGAACGCTGGACGCTTGTTCGGCGGCGATCAGTTGGCTACTGGCCAGAGGGGCGCAAAGGGCAATGGCGACCGCCAGCAAACTGGGGCGCAACAAGGTGTTTAGCGAACGGGACATGCAACGGCTCCTGAAAGGGAATACTTCTCAATTGCCTAGGTGCCGGACGAGAATCAAAAAGTGATAGGGCTGGATGAAAATAATTTCGATTCAGCAATTTTGGTGAGGCTGATGGCCTCTTCGCGGGCAAGCCTCGCTCCTACAGGGTTTTGTGTCATACACAGAATTACCGTTCGACACAAAACCCTGTAGGAGCGAGGCTTGCCCGCGAAGGCGTCCGCTCAGACGACAACTTTCTCAGGGCTTGGCATCAGCCTTCGCCACCGTCACCCACCACGGTGTGTGCTGTTCGATCTGCACCGGCAGCGTCGGCAACAATGCGCTCAGCGCCAGGTCGGTGTCGTGCAACGGGAAACTGCCGGTGATGCGCAGGTCGGCGATCTCGGGCGCTACGCCCAGATGCCCACGCCGATAACGACCGAGCTCGTGAACCAGGTCTTCCAGCCGTGCGTTGTCCACCACCAGCATGCCGCGCGTCCAGGCATCGGCGCCGAGGTTGAGCGCGATGATCGGCCCCAGGCCATTGTTGCGCATCAGCACTTGCTGGCCTTCGTGCAGGATCTGTTCTTCAGTGCTCGACTCGGGGTGGGCGGCCACGGCGGACTGCAACACGCTCAGGCGCGTGCCTTCTTCCTCGCGCTTGACCAGGAACCGCGTGCCCAGTGCGCGCATGCTGCCTTCGCGGGTTTCGACGATAAACGGCCGGGCGTCGCCATGGCCGGTTTCGACGAGGATTTCCCCTTCCTGAAGAATCACCCGGCGCTGCTTCTCATCAAAACGCACATCCACGGCGCTGTGAGTGTTGAGGTTGATCAGCGTGCCGTCGCTCAGGCGCAGGGTGCGTTGCTCGCCGGTGGCGGTGCGCTGATCCGCCAGCCAATAGTCGACCGGCAGATAACGATCACCGGCAAACAGCGCCAGGCCAAGCACCGCAACGATGCTGGCCACGCCGCTGCCGAGTTTGCGCACCCGTCGGCGAATGCTTTCGCGCGATTGCAGCAACGCGGTGCGGGCCGGGCCGCTGGCCACGCTGAAACGCTGGTCGAGCATGCCCAACTGGCGCCAGGCGCGGGCGTGCTCTTCGTGGGCGGCGTGCCATTTGGCAAACTCCTCGCGCTCCACCGGGGTGCCGGAATCCAGCGACAATTGCCAGGCAATCGCCGCGTCCAGCACCTGTGCCGAGACCGGCTTGGAACTGACCGGGTTCACACCGGCTCACCGTACAGCGCGATGTAGCACTGACGAATGCCCTGAGCCAGGTACTGACGCACCCGCGGCACCGACACGCCCAGGCGCTGGGCGATTTCTGCGTGGCCGAGGCCGTCCAGACGGTTGTAGAGAAACGCCGCCCGCGCCTTGCTCGACAGCTTGCCGAGCAGGCGGTCGATGTTTTTCAGGTCTTCGAGGATCATCTGCTGTTCTTCCACCGACGGTTGCTCGCCTTCAGGGATCAGCATCAGTTCGGTGAGGTAAGCCTGTTCCAGCGCAGCGCGGCGGAAATAGTCGAACAGCAGGCCCTTGGCAATCGCCACCAGAAACGCCCGCGGTTCGCGAGGTTCGTTCAGTTGATCACGGCCCAGCAAACGCACGAAGGTGTCCTGACTCAGGTCTTCGGCCCGTTGCGGGCAGGCGACATTGCGTCGAAGCCAGGCCAATAGCCAACTGCGGTGGTCGCGATATAACGCACCGACGAGCTCACTGTGGGGGCTTTGGACTGACGACACGCAGCATCACCGATTGGGAAGTGTTAACTAACGAGAATTGTTCGCGATTGTGGCAGAGGCGGGGGAGGTAAGCAATTGGCCACTGGTCAGGTGGTTTTGATGGGGGTGTTCAGTTGGACCGCGTTATCGTTCATCGCTGGCAAGCCAGCTCCTACAGGAGTTGTGTCGTTCACGGAATCGGCGGGCAACACAAACCCTGTAGGAGCTGGCTTGCCAGCGATTGCGTCGGGACAGGCGCTAAAAACTTAAAAGGAAGGCGCCCGCTGCCTGCGCTTCCACTGACTCAACCGCTGTTGCAGATTCAACGGGCTATGAATCTGCTGCTGCCGCGCGCGGCTGAACAGGATCAGCGCCAGCTCGGCGGTTGCCAGCGCATCGGCACTGGCGTTGTGGCGTTCGAACACCTCGAGCTTGAACCAGTCGATCCACTCATCCAGCCCCGCCTCGCGAATGTGCGCCTGAGGGCAGAGCAGGGGGGCGATATCCGCCACATCCAGAAACGGATGCTGCAATTTGTAGCCCAGATGATCTTTCAGTGCGCGGCCGAGCATGTGCTGATCAAACGGCGCATGAAACGCCAGCACCGGGCTGTCGCCCACAAACTCCATGAACTCGACCAACGCCTGCGCCGGATCGCTGCCGGCGGCAATCGCGCTCGGGCCCAAGCCGTGAATCAACACGCTCGGCGCCACTTTCATGTCCGCGCATTGCAGGGTGCGTTCGAACTGCTGACTGAAGTCGATCGCCCCGTCCTCAATCACCACGGCACCGATGGACAGCACCCGATCCTTGTTCAGGTTCAACCCCGTGGTTTCCAGATCCAGCACCACCCAGCGCTGCTCGCGCAGGCTGCATTCTCTGAGCTCGGCCCGCGCCGGCAAGCGTTGCAGACGTTGCTGCAAGTCCCCGGACAGCATCGGCCCTGCCGGGCGCAGCCATGAAAACAGGCTCATAGCTGATACCGCAGGGTCAGGCTGCTTTGCAGGCGTTGGGCCTGGCGCAGGGATTCACGCAGGATGCGTCGGTCCAGATGATTGAGGCTGTCGGGATCGACCCGGTTGGAGTAGGGCAAATTTTCCCGGGTCTGTAGCTGATGTTGCTGCATGCGGGTTTGCTGGATGAAGTGATACGCCTCTTCGTACGCCGCACCGTCCTGTCGATCAATGACTTCTTTGTCGACCAACTGGCGAAAGCGCTCCAGCGTATTGTTCGCCTCGATGCCATGGGCCAAGGCCAACAGTCGGGCGCCGTCGACAAACGGGGTCAGGCCCTGGACTTTCAGGTCCAGCGTGGCTTTCTCGCCATTTTTGCGCGCCAGCACAAACTCGCGGAAACGCCCTACGGGTGGACGGTTGCGCAAGGCGTTCTCGGCCATCATTCGCTGGAACAATCGGTTGTCGGCAACCTGATCGAGAATCCCCCGACGCAACTGCTCGCAGCTTTGCTCGTCGCCCCAGACCACGCGCAGGTCGAAATAGATGCTCGAACCCAGCAGGTTTTCCGGTGTCGCCTCACGAATGAACGCCGCAAAACGCCGCGCCCATTCGGCTCGGGACAAACACAGCTCGGGGTTGCCGGCCATGATGTTGCCTTTGCACAGGGTAAAACCGCAGAGCGCCAGGCTCTGGTTGATCTGCTGAGCGATGGGCAGCAACTTGCCGCGAATCTCGGCGGCGTGCGCGGCGTCCCGCGCCTCGAACAGAATGCCGTTGTCCTGGTCAGTGTGCAGCGTCTGCTCGCGGCGCCCTTCGCTGCCGAAACACAACCAACTGAACGGCACGCCCGGGTCGCCTTTCTCGGCGAGGGTCAGTTCGATCACCCGGCACACGGTGTGATCGTTGAGCAGGGTGATGATGTGAGTGATCTGGGTCGAGGACGCACCGTGGGCCAGCATGCGCTCGACCAATTGACCGATCTCGCCGCGCAGCGCCACCAGGTTTTCCACGCGTTGGGCGCTGCGGATGGTTCGCGCCAGATGCACGAGGTCGACCCGTTGCAGGGAAAACAGGTCGCGCTCCGAGACAACGCCGCACAGACGCTGGTCCTTGACCAGGCAGACGTGGGCGATGTGTCGCTCGGTCATGGCAATCGCGGCATCGAAGGCGCTGTGGTCCGGCGTCAGGAAAAACGGCGCCTGGGTCATGTGCCGTTCGATGGCTTCGTTGAAGTCGTTGATGCCTTCGGCCACAACATGGCGCAAGTCGCGCAGGGTGAAAATACCCAACGGCGCCTTGTGCTCATCGACCACCACAATGCTGCCGACCTGCTGCTCGTGCATCAGGGTGACCGCTTCCCGCAGCGGCGTGGTCGGGCTGCACGTCACCGGGTGACGCATGGCCAGTTCGCCCAGACGGGTATTCAGCGAGTATTGGGTGCCGAGGGTTTCCACGGCTTTTTGCTGGACTTGCTGGTTGACCTGGTCCAGCAAACTGCTCACGCCGCGTAGGGCAAAGTCGCGAAACGCGTTGGAAAGTGCGAACAGTTTGATGAACGCCAGCTTGTTCAGCTGTAGGCAAAAGGTGTCTTCGGCAGCCAGATGTTCGGTGCGCGTCGCACGCTCACCCAGCAGCGCGGCGAGGGGGAAACATTCGCCGGTGGTGATTTCGAAGGTGGTTTCCGTGCCGCCCTTGGCCGTGTGGGGACGTTCACCCACGACCCGGCCCTGTTTGACGACGTAGAAATGCTCAACCGGGCCATCGGCGGGCTTGATGATGCTCTCGCCGGGGGCATAAAAACGTAGCTGACATTGTTCAACCAGGTACGCCAGGTGAGCGTGTTCCATTTGATTGAAGGGCGGGAAGCGCTGAAGGAATTGCAAAGTGCCCTGGATGTTCTGCAATACCGCGGTTTTCCCTGCCTGTGTGAAGGCGTCCGCTTTACTCATAACCATTACCGCAGTCTTTTATGAATTGTTGTTGTCGGGTGACTCAGTCATGGTCGGCCCCTACGCGCAGGGTGCCCATTGGACGTAAGTCTAGGTCGGGCCTTGCGGCGATGAAATTTCGGAAATGCCTTACACAATCTTGGGAAGAACCTATCCTTCCCCCTATAGGAAATAAATCCGACGAAGTGCACATTGACGGCCCGCTTAGCGATGTCTCACCACTGTGCTAGGGAATGATATTGGAAACTTAGAGAAAACCATGTCCGACCACGATATTTTGAGTGACGCCGAGCGCGAGGCGCTGAGTGCCGTCATGCTGGAACCCGACTTGCCGCCGCAACGGGTGCTGATCGTCGATGACGATAAAGATGCGCGCGAGCTGTTGTCGGAGATTCTAGGTCTGGATGGTATTCGTTGCATGACCGCAGCCAGCGGTGAAACCGCGCTAAAGATGCTGGCGGAGAAACCATCGATAGGCCTGGTGATTACTGATCTGCGGATGGGGCAAATTGATGGCCTGGAGTTGATCCGCAAGGTCCGTGAGTCCGTTCGGGGCGCCATGCCGTTCATCATCGTTTCCGGCGATGCCGACGTGAAGGACGCGATTGCCGCCATGCATTTGAGCGTGGTGGATTTTTTGCTCAAGCCGATTGATAGCGCGAAACTGCTAAAGCTGGTCAAGCATGAGTTGGGGTTGGAGCCCTGATCCAGGCTATCTGTTGCCCATTTGATCGCCTTCGCGGGCAAGCCTCGCTCCTACAGGATGGTGCGTTGCTCACGAACAACGTAAGCCCTGTAGGAGCGAGGCTTGCCCGCGAAGGCAACACCACTGATCTCAAGCAAACAAAAAAGGCCTTGATCCGAAGATCAGGGCCTTTTTTTGTCCAGCGCAAACGCTCAGTTACAGGCCATTGGCAGCCTTGAACTCGCGACGACGACGGTGCAGAACCGGCTCGGTGTAGCCGTTCGGCTGTTTGGTGCCTTCAACCACCAGTTCGACCGCCGCCTGGAAGGCGATGTTGCTGTCGAAGTTCGGTGCCAGCGGACGGTACAGCGCGTCGTTGGCGTTCTGACGGTCAACCACCGGCGCCATGCGCTTGAGGCTTTCCATCACTTGCGCTTCGGTGACGATGCCATGACGCAACCAGTTGGCGATGTGCTGGCTGGAGATACGCAGCGTGGCACGGTCTTCCATCAGGCCGATGTCATTGATGTCCGGCACTTTCGAGCAACCAACACCCTGGTCGATCCAGCGCACCACGTAACCGAGAATGCCCTGGGCGTTGTTGTCCAGTTCGTTCTTGATCTGTTCCGCGGTCCACTGCGGGTTGACCGCCAGCGGGATGGTCAGGATGTCATCCACCGAGGCGCGTGCACGTTTGGCCAGTTCGGCCTGACGGGCGAACACGTCGACCTTGTGGTAGTGCAGCGCGTGCAGCGCAGCCGCCGTTGGCGATGGCACCCAAGCAGTGTTGGCGCCGGCCAATGGGTGAGCGATTTTCTGTTCAAGCATCGCCGCCATCAGGTCGGGCATCGCCCACATGCCTTTACCGATCTGTGCGCGACCTTGCAGGCCGGTGCTCAAACCGATATCGACGTTCCAGTTCTCGTAGGCACCGATCCACTTCTCGGCCTTCATGTCGGCCTTGCGCACCATCGGGCCGGCTTCCATGGAGGTGTGGATTTCATCGCCCGTACGGTCGAGGAAACCGGTGTTGATGAACACCACGCGCTCGCTGGCGGCCTTGATGCAGGCCTTGAGGTTGACCGTGGTGCGGCGCTCCTCGTCCATGATCCCGACTTTCAGGGTGTTGCGCGGCAAGCCGAGCACGTCTTCGATGCGACCGAACAGCTCGTTGGTGAACGCAGCTTCTTCCGGACCGTGCATCTTCGGCTTCACGATGTAGACCGAACCGGTGCGGCTGTTCTTGCGCGAGCTGTTGCCGTTGAGGCTGTGGATCGCCGCCAGGCAGGTCACCAGACCGTCGAGAATGCCTTCCGGCACTTCGTTGCCGTCTTTATCGAGGATCGCGTCGATGGTCATCAGGTGACCGACGTTGCGCACGAACAACAGCGAACGACCGTGCAGGCTCAGTTCCTTGCCATCGACGCCGGTGTAAGTGCGGTCGGCGTTCATGGTGCGGGTAAAGGTCTTGCCGCCCTTGGAGACTTCTTCCGACAGGTCGCCCTTCATCAGGCCGAGCCAGTTGCGGTAGATCACCACTTTGTCATCGGCATCGACAGCGGCGACGGAGTCTTCGCAGTCCATGATGGTGGTGAGTGCGGCTTCCATCAGGATGTCTTTGACGCCGGCAGCGTCGGTCTGGCCGACCGGGGTGCTGGCATCAACCTGGATTTCGAAATGCAGGCCGTTGTTTTTCAGCAGGATCGCGGTCGGTGCAGCGGCATCGCCGTGGAAACCGATCAGCTGAGCGTCGTTGCGCAGGCCGCTGTTGCTGCCGCCTTTGAGGGCGACCACCAGTTTGCCGCCGACGATCTTGTAGCCGATGGAGTCGACGTGCGAGCCGGCAGCCAATGGCGCCGCTTCGTCGAGGAAGGCGCGGGCGAAGGCGATCACCTTGTCGCCGCGAACCTTGTTGTAGCCTTTGCCTTTTTCCGCGCCGTCAGCTTCGCTGATGGCGTCGGTGCCGTAGAGCGCGTCATACAGCGAACCCCAGCGGGCGTTCGAAGCATTGAGCGCGAAACGCGCATTCATCACCGGCACCACGAGCTGCGGGCCGGCCATGCGGGCGATTTCGTCATCGACGTTTTGCGTCGTTGCCTGGAAATCGGCCGCTTCTGGCAGCAGATAACCGATGTCTTGCAAGAAGGCCTTATAAGCCACGGCGTCGTGCGCCTGACCGGCACGGGATTGGTGCCAGCCGTCGATACGAGCCTGGAAATCATCGCGTTTGGCGAGTAGGGCTTTGTTCTTCGGCGCCAGGTCGTGAATGACCTTGTCGGCACCGGCCCAGAATTTATCGGCGGTGAGGCCGGTTCCGGGAATGGCTTCGTTGTTCACGAAGTCGAACAGGACTTTGGCGACCTGCAGGCCACCGACTTGAACGTGTTCAGTCATTGCTTGCCTCACTCTGCTCAGCTATTTCGCTTTTCAGCTCTTCAAATTAACAATGAAGCCTCTGGCTATTTAAACCACAAACCCCTTCCACCAGTACATGCCATTTCGGGCGGCTGGGATGGAACCGATCAACGGCGTTGAGGCCTTGCTGATAGGGCTTTCAGGGCTGCGACCGCGCCTGTGGCAGACATCGATCCAACGGTATGTAGTGCGCGCTGCGGCATACTACATGATGAATTGCGGTTGTGAAAATTAGACTAATTACGTCGTTCTGCGACCCCGTGACGCATTGCAGTCACGTCGGGGATAGGGATGTTCTCAAAAAAGTATGAGATTGTTCCAGTTAAATATAAGAAGTTGTACACGATTTGTTTTTTGGCAGGTTCATCGGTGGTGATCCATTCGCGGGCAAGCCTCGCTCCTACAGGGATGGCGCAGGTCTTGTAGGAGCGAGGCTTGCCCGCGAAGGCGTCGGCCGACTCAGCGCAGCAACATCCCTTGCCTATACTTCTCTTTCTACAACAAAAGAGGGCTGCGCCATGGACCACCTCGTACTCACTGTTTTCGCACCGGACAAACCTGGGCAGGTCGAGCGCATCGCCCAGTGCATTGCCGAGCACGGCGGCAACTGGCTGGAAAGCCGCATGTCACGCATGGCCGGGCAGTTTGCCGGGATTCTTCGGGTGGGCGTGCCGGCCGAGGCCTACGACGAATTGGTCGATGCCTTACAGGCGTTGTCCGTCCATGGCATTCGCGTGCTGATCGCCGAAAGCGGCATCGAACAATCCTGCACCTGGAAACCGATTGCCATGGAACTGGTCGGCAATGATCGTCCGGGGATCGTGCGCGACATCACGCGTTTGTTGAGTGAGCAAGGGGTCAACCTGGAGCGGCTGGTGACGGAAGTGCGTCCGGCGCCTATGAGCAGCGAGCCGTTGTTCCACGCCGAAGCGATTCTTGCGGTGCCGCTGACCTTGTCGCTGGACGTGTTGCAGTCGCGCCTGGAAACCCTGGCGGACGATTTGATGGTGGAGTTGGTATTGCGCAGCGACCCCTGACAGGGTTATCCAAGTTATACGTGCACCTGCCTGTGGATAACCTGTAGAGACAGCCCGCCAGCCCACGCCGGCCGGGCTTCTTCAAGATCTGATCAAAAAACCATCAGTTTCAACAAGTTGCGCACAAACGCCGGGGATCACGCTGTGGATAACCTTGGGAAGGATCGATGCAGGCCACGAGAAGCGTGGCCTGCAGAGGTTTGTACGATTTTTGATCAGCTGCGGCGGCGCAGACTTATCCACGCATCGATGCTGTAAACCGCCAGGCCTGCCCAGATAAAGATGAAGGCGACCAGTGTGCTGGACGACAGATGCTCGCCAAACAGCAGCACGGCTTGCAACAGCACCAATGTCGGCGCCAGGTACTGGAGAAATCCGAGTGTCGTGTAGGGCAAATGCCGTGCGGCGGCGTTGAAACACACCAGCGGCACCAGCGTTACCGGACCCGCAGCGACCAGCCACCAGGCTTCGGACGTGGTCCAGAATTCGGGTTGGGCGCTGACGGCCGTCTGATTGAACAGCAGCCAAGCAATGGCAATCGGCACCAGCATCCAGGTTTCCACCACCAGGCCCGGCAGCGCCTTGACCGGCGCCTGCTTGCGGATCAATCCGTAGAAGCCGAACGTCAACGCCAGCACCAGCGACACCCACGGCAGACTGCCGACTTGCCACACCTGTTGCGCGACGCCGACCGCCGCCAGTCCCACGGCAATCCACTGCATACGCCGCAACCGTTCGCCAAGGATCAACATCCCCAGCAACACGTTCACCAGCGGGTTGATGTAGTAACCGAGACTGGCCTCAAGCATGCGCCCGTTGTTTACCGACCAGACGTACGTCAGCCAGTTGGCCGCGATCAGCGTGCCGCTCAAGGCCAGGATCGCCAGCCGTTTCGGGTTGTCACGCAACTCGCGCCACCAGCCCGGATGCTTCCACACCATCAGCAGCAACGCGCCGAACAGTGCCGACCAGAGCACGCGATGGATGATGATCTCCACGGCGGGCACGTTGGCAATGGCCTTGAAGTAGAGCGGGAAAAGTCCCCAGATGATGTAGGCACTCAGGCCCAGGATGTACCCGCGACGGGGGTTGGCGGCTTGCATGCAGAATCCTTGCTTAGGCAGCTAACAAAGAGAGGATTGTATAGACATGTCACATATTTTGTAGGAGCGAGGCTTGCCCGCGAAGAACGATGATGCGGTATATCAGCCAAACCG